>DATFHX010000013.1:0-5746 GCA_035247945.1 Saccharimonadales bacterium (SeqCode)
TTTTTCTTGTCAGCAAGACTGAGTGAGATCTTGCGGTTGTCTTTGTCTACATCAAGTACGACAAAGTTCTTACGCTCGTTGAGCGTGAATACCTTTTCAGGGTCAACATCGTTGCCATCGCCAAGTTCACTAATGTGAACAAGTGCTTCAACAGCTGGGCTGATCTGAACGAACGCGCCGAATGGTGTGATACGAGTTACCGTACCTTCAACTGCAGTACCTGGCTTGAAGTTCTCAACTTCGTCGAGCCATGGGTCCTTGGTAAGCTGCTTGATGCTGAGGCTGAGGCGGTCCTTGTCAATTGAGATAATCTTCGCTTCAATTGTCTGACCAACCTTAACGTAATCAGCTGGGTTGTTAACACGCTCCCAGCTGATTTCTGAGATGTGTACAAGACCTTCGATACCTTCAACATTCACGAAGACACCAAAGTCAACTACACCGGTGACCACACCAGTAACAGTGTCGCCTACCTTAAGCTTCTCAAATCGCTCAGCAAGGCCGTCCTTGATTGCTTCCTTCTCAGAGAAGATAAGCTTGTTTGCCTTACGGTCACTATCGAGAATGCGAACACGGAGTGTCTTACCTACAAGGCCATTAAGGCGCTGTAGAATCTCGTCCTTGTCGCTGCTACCAACGCGTGGGTAGTGTTCGGCTGAGAGCTGTGAAACAGGGAGGAACCCACGTACACCTTCGTATTCAACCAACAAACCACCGCGGTTTGCGTCGTATGGAGATACTTCGATAACTTCAGCGTTCTCCATCTTAGCTGCAACTTCTTCCCAGCCACGATCTTTCGCAGCCTTGCGAAGTGAAAGCAGTGAGTAGCCGTTGTCGAGCTCAGAATCAACAACACTTGCCGTTACTTCGTCGCCTTCTTTGAGGTTACGTGAGAAACCAACCTCGCGGCGAGGTACGTATCCAACACCCTGTGCACCAAGATCGATGAGTACTTCATGCTTGCGCATGCTAAGTACCTTTCCTGCGATTACCTCACCTGCTGTTAATTGCTTAACGCTGTCATCAGATCCAGCGAGCAATTCGTCCATTGTTATTGCGGCTTTTGCCATAAGTCTTTTTCAGACTCCTTCCTTAAATGATATTTCTGCAGCGCACTTAAAGTACAGCGCTCCTAGATTACCTCTTATTGTACCTCAGATAGCATATGAAGTCAAAGAGTAGCCCGGCGCGACTGAATGTAGGCAGCGCCTACGACCGTAAGGAGTCCAACGACAAGGACACTAGCGACCGAACTTGGTCCCGTCTTAGGAAGTTCTGTCGTCTTGCCGGTGTCGTTTGTTGCCGTTTGTTGGCTTTCGTCTGCATTCTCTTTTTCGGCCTGTGAGTCTGTCTTTGCCTTCTCAGAAGACGATTCTGTCGATTCGTCCTTCGAACTCTGATCAGACGAAGGAGTTTGCTCTTCCTTATTCTGCGCCGATGACTTCTCCTGCTCCTTAGTAGTTTGACCTACCTCTGCTGACTTCTCGGTCGTCACTCGGCGTAGTGTGTATATGCCACCAACGAGCGCTCCAATTAGCACTATACCAATTAAAATGTATCCTATCGTAGAACCACCCTGTCTCTTCTGCACCATATGTTCTCTCCGTTTATCATTTTTCACTATAACGGGTTTCGCGCCCCTACGCAACGACCACTGTGCTACACTAAACATATATGATAGTTGCGGTGGATACTGGGGGTACAAAAACGCTCATTGCTCGTTTCGACGAGAAGGGCTCTATTAATAAAACACTTAAGTTCCCCACTCCTGCCGACCAGCAAGAGTACGTAACGCTTCTCCGCAAAACGCTCGAAAATGACTTTAGCGATAACCCTGTTGAGGCGCTTGTCATTGGTCTTCCTGGCATCATTAAAGACGGGGTGGCGATTTGGTGCGAGAATCTCCAGTGGAAGGATTTTGATGCACGTAAAGCTTTCACGGGTACGCTTAAGGGTGTTCCAGTTTATATCGAGAACGATGCTAATCTCGCCGGCCTCGCCGAAACTCGTGTGATCGACCCCCCTCCTTTATCAGCACTCTACGTTACTTTTAGCACGGGCATCGGAACTGGCGTGGTTACAAGTGGCCAAATCGACCCTGGGCTTCGTCATAGTGAAGGTGGACATATGCTTATTGAATATGCAGGTAAGCTTCAAGAATGGGAGGACTTCGCTTCGGGACGCTCAATTTACCATGCCTTCGGACACTTCGCGAGTGAAATTGCCTCTCCCGAAGCTTGGGATGAAATTGCAGACCGCATCAGTCGGGGATTCCTTACTATTATCCCACTACTACAACCAGAGGTTGTTATCGTTGGCGGCAGCATTGGTACATACTTTGACCGATACGGGGATACATTAAGGAAGATTCTCGATGAAAAACTTCCTGTTCACATCGCCCGACCACGCTTTATACAAGCCGCACACCCCGAACAGGCTGTTGTTTATGGATGCTACTACTATGCACTCAATGCACTCACTCCTTAAAGAGCTACGGGAGCACTATCCGCAGTTCACATTCACCTCTTCAGATACCGCCTACTGGAATCCTGAAGATAGAACCGTTTTCTACTCTGATAACATCCCAGAACTTCTTCACGAACTCGGACACGCCATTCTGAAGCATCAAGAATACCGCCGAGACATCGAACTCCTTAAAATCGAAAGCGACGCTTGGGAATACGCAGCAAAAACACTTGCCCCTCTTTATCACATAGATATATCTGAAGAGATCGCCCAGGACTCCCTCGATTCATATCGAGACTGGCTCCACAGTCGAAGCACCTGTCCAGAATGTCGGGCAACGGGCATTCAAACATCTCCCGCAGGATATACATGCATCGTGTGCCGCTCAAAGTGGCGTGTCAATGAAGCAAAAAACTGCGAGCTACGCCGATACAAAATAAACCCGCCTCGATAGGCGGGTTTATTTTTTCTTTTCACTTACTAGGCAGCAAGTGTCAACTCGTCAGTAGAAACCTTCTTGCGGCGTGAGATACGACCACCTTTAGCTCCTGCGATACGGGCGCGTTCTGCACCAGTTAAACCATCGTCACCAACAACGTTTGATGCAAAGCCACCAGTACGGCCGTTTTTACCGCCCTTTGAGCCAATTTTAGCGTAAAAGTTAGGGTCTTTCGCCAAGTTCTTTGCGGCAGCCTTCTGACCACCTGCTTTTGTTCCTGCCATGATATAATCTCCTGCAAATTGCTTTGCGTTAATACCTCACACATGCTATGTGCTATGACTTCATATTAACATTTCTTATGCTTTTTGTCAATATTTACATGAGCACTTTATATTATATTGCTAATATTGCCATTATTTCACCCATGCGATATTATATAAGTGCACCTGTTTGAATTACCCAATTCGAACGAAATAGACAACGACCGACACTGCGAGATCGGTCGTTTTTATGTATCTTAGATTTTTATAGCTTAACCGCCATACACCTTCCGCTCAATAGACACCATGGAAAACGGAAAATACACAATCACTTAAAAGACCGAGGTGTATAGATCTCCTACTGCCTTTATAATTCCAGGCGTTCGCCGATCTAGCTCACTCTTAATGGCGCCGAGGTCACTATAAGCTTTTATAAGCGTCGTCCGTGCCGCTTCATACGAACTATCGTCTTTGGCGTTATTGGCATCCACAAGGCCCTTCCACGCGCCAGCTACTCCATTCCCAGCTTCACTCGCTACCCCCTTTATAGGAATAAAGCTGTTGGCTTCTTTTATACCGCCAATCTGTTGTGCGGCCTTTTGCCACACATCATAGCGAGTGGAGAAATCTTTTTCAATAACATCTCGAGACTGATCAAGAAGTGGCTGGAGAATTGCCGAGAGTTCCTGATCATTCTTCATATAGCTAATGAAGTCATCGAGTGCTCCCGCAAGTGACTCCAATTTATGATCAACCGAACTACACTCATCTAACCATGATTTATACAATGGAACAATTTGAGCTTCCCAGCGTAGCAGATCCATTAAGTCACAGTGATAGTCATGTAAGTTCTTCGCCGAGTCGCTGAGTGCATCAAGCTTTTTCGCCTTCTCTTCTGTGTTTGAGGATGGCAACCCAAGCGCCCGGTCAAGCCGAGAGTGTACTATATCTTTTTGATTCAAATACGTATTCCTATATCCATTCCATACCAGTACACTTACCACCATACTACCAACAAGAAGGATGACAGGAACACCGATGACTAGCAAGAGCCTGTAGTGAGTCTTCAGCCACCCTACAGAAGATGTCTGGAGTTGTTTCATCGATTAACCCCTAATGTAGACGACCATAACTCACTCTTGAGTGGCCACGGATTTGATAAGCAGCCACCGAGGTTGATGGATTGCTGCATCATAACAGGAGCCGGCTGACCAGTCGCAGGACAGCCCTCGTGGCCATGACCAAGCCAATGTCCCGTCTCGTGATTAATGACCATATGCCGATAATCCCGCAGCGATCCACCACCTTGGTTCCAAGATGAAGTCGCGCCCAGCCAGCGGTCTTGATTAATAATGACATATCGACCAACATTACAGCTATACATTGCATCACAACCTGAAGATATCAGCGGTAGCTGGTCTGCTTGGGCGAGCATAAGGGTAAAATCGCCACCAGAAGCTACTTCATTAAAGCGTACACCTAATTGCGCCCATCCTCTTGCATCATTCAAGGTTTGATTTGCCTGACTTTTAAATTCTGCAATATTTGCAGTAATAACACCCCGTGTCGTCACATCATACGTCACGACACGCTTTTGCGTCGCAGCTTTCTGGCTTTTCTTCTCAACGAGCCATGCAGGATCTTCGATGTTTGGCGTTGGAATATTTGAAAGCTCGGATGACAGTGTCCCTATTGCCGACAGGTTGTCAGAGACACTTGTTTTTGTATCTGCATGTGCCACACCCCATAACAAACCCGCGCTAAATATAACGCAAAGAATAGCTACTGGACGCAGATATCTCCCGTGGATACTCATAGTGCCTTTATTATATACCAGAAAAAGAAAGAGAGCCTCCTATTCGGAGGCTCTTCTTTATAATTCGGCACCGTGCTAGTTTCCCACTTGTGGCAGTATAATCGCCGCTGCTGAGCTTGACTTCTGTGTTCGGAATGAGAACAGGTATTTCCTCAGCGCCATGGGCACCGAAGTAAGGTCTTTTGAGCACTTTGGGCTGATATTAAAACATCAGTGGGCCAAAGACCTTGCTTCGATGTCCTTGAAATGGACACGGATATGTAAGTTTTTAAACTGACATTGGTGATACTCACCAATTACTAGTTAAGTCTACCTCATCACCCACGCTAGCGCAAGCACTAGCAGTAGTGACAAGGACATAAAAAGGCGATGGGACTATTAGTATGCTTCAGCTCCATATATTGCTATACTTCCACCTTGCACCTATCAAACTGATAATCTTTCAGTGTCCTCATAGGGAAATCTAATCTTGGAGTTAGTTTCGCGCTTAATATGCTTTCAGCGCTTATCTATTCCGAACATAGCTACTCGACAATGCAGCAGGTGGCCACAATCGATACACCAGAGGTTCGTCCACCCCGGTCCTCTCGTACTAGGGGCAGATCTCCTCAAATTTCCTATCGTCCGTACCGGATATAAACCGAACTGTCTCACGACGTTCTGAACCCAGCTCGCGTACCACTTTAATCGGCGAACAGCCGAACCCTTGGAAGGTGCTCCCCCTCCAGGATGTGATGAGCCGACATCGAGGTGCCAAACAGC
>DATFHX010000014.1:0-28912 GCA_035247945.1 Saccharimonadales bacterium (SeqCode)
TCGCTTTGGTATGGCACAGGAATACCCTCAGGGAAAATACAAGAAATACAATCTCCCATTTGCCCCAGATTGTAGTGTTACTTCATCACGAAACGTTCGCGTAGCGCTCTATGACGACGACAACGGAACTGCGGGAATTCAGCCAAAACAGTTTAGTATGTATATTCAAGAATACACCCAAGCTGGCGCTGCGACGCAGCGACTTCCGCTTACCATTACGGCGAATAAAAAGCAGAATCTTGGTAATAACACGTGGATTGTTGAAAGTGGAAACAAGCAGTACGCATATGCAAACTTTACGGTTCGTGCGGGGTATAAGTACAGATGGGTACTTGATTCAATCTATTCGGTAAACCTACTTCAGTTCCAAATGCCATTTGACAGTATTTATTACGAGAAGCCTTGTTCTACGACAGTAAATCGCCAGTCGAGTATTACTCCTACACCGATCGTAGAAGAAGGGCAGACACTTACTGGGCACTTCTCGATTATTAATAGCGGTCCAGTGGCGGGATCTGTGGATTATACGCGCTATGTTTGGAGAGATGATAACGGGGATAGCTCTTGGAATAATAATGAAACAAGGTTCCTGAATGATTCGGGAACTACGGATGTGCCGGCAGGGTCAACAAAGAATTTATCTGATTGGACGGATGTGGCGTCGCTTTCAAAACACGGTTCGAGAGTATGTGTGGGTATTATGATAAAGCCGGCTAATGGAACTACAAAAGTGACAACACAAGCCTGGGATATTCACTGTACGTCGATAGGGAAGAAGCCTCGTGTTCAGATATGGGGAGGAGATCTTCGTGCGCGTGCAGATATAGAAACAAGTACAGGAACTTTGGATAAAAATGGTACCCAGACGACGTTTGGTAGCTGGGTTGAGTATGGCGCCTTTTCGGTTGGAACGAATAAGAATTTTGCATCTGGTTCAGGACTGGCTGGTGGATCGACGAACGCTACACAGGACCAATGGAGTAGGCTTACATTTGCAAATGTAGATGCGTCACATACTCCACAGTATGGAAGCTATACACTTCCGCCGCTTACGCAACTGACAGGACAATTTACGAGTCTGAAAGATAGGGGTGCGCCTCAGGGTAATCTTGGGGCGCTTGCTAGCGGTGCGTATCATACAGGTGATCTAACAGTGACGGCAAGCTCGATTGCTCCGTCGCAATCGGTGATTATTGTGGCGACGGGTACGGTAACGATTCAAGGTGACATTACGTATGCAAATGGACCCTTCGACTCGATTTCCAAGATTCCACAGGTAGTGATTATTGCGAACAAGATCAACATAGCTGGATCGGCAGGTCGTGTAGATGCATGGCTCCTCACGACGGGAGATGGATCTATAAATACCTGTAGCGACGTTGCTGTAACGGCACCGCTAAACTCAAATATTTGTAAGAATAAGCTGACGGTAAATGGTCCTGTCTCGACGCAACATCTTTACCTTCGTCGAACGGGTGGGGTAGATGACGATCCCGCAGAGCTCTTTAACCTTCGTGCAGATGCGTTCCTCTGGGCGCAGCGCCAGGCGAGTGGAACAGGCAAAGCACAGACAGTATATCAAACGGAACTGCCACCTCGCTTCTAGTAAATCCAAAAAGCCCTTGCCTTATCTTATAACGCTTATGTATAATAAGTGGTACTATGGCATTACTAAAAAGCGTGGGCGACTTTTTTGCACTGGACATCGGCACTAATGCAGTGCGGGTCGTGCAACTCTCTCCCAGTGGTCAAAATCAATGGACGCTGCAGCATTATGGCTATGCGGCTGTCGACTTAAAGACGACCACGGCAAACTCTAAAGAATCTGAACGTCGACTCGGCGAGATTATTATGACGGCTGTTGGGCAGAGTGGTATTAAAACAAAGAATGTTGCAATCGGTCTCCCATCTCAGAAGACCTTCACGACAGTGATCGACGTGCCGAATATGCCAGAGGCTGAATTACGAAGTACGATTAAGTACCAGATTGACCAGTACATTCCAATGGCTATCGATGAGGCGAAGGTGGATTGGGTGCCTCTTGGGCAGTCGGCTCATGATCCACAGCAGCAAGAAGTACTTCTAGCAAGTACAGCAAATAGCTACGCAGAGGAGCGCCTTGAGTTTGTTGAGAATTTGGGACTCAATGTGATTGCTGCTGAACCTGACCCTATTGCGATGATCCGTGCCTTACTTCCAACGGGAGTAACGGATGCTCGTCTTATTATTGATGTCGGCGAACTATCTACGGATCTAGTGGTGACATATAACGATGCACCACGCCTTGTTCGTACGATACCTACAGGTATTCACTCACTTGTAAAAGCGGCGGTTCAGAACCTAAATGTCCAAGAAGACCAGGCTCGCCAATTCATCATTAAATTTGGACTTGCACCAGATCGTCTTGAGGGGCAGGTATATCATGCTGTAGAAGGAGTTCTTGAAAACTTTACCGCTGAGCTAACCAAGTCGATCAAGTTCTTCCAGACAAGATATCCAAACACCCCAGTAGGTGGAATCCTTCTTTCTGGATATGCGAGTGTTGTGCCTAAGTTTGGTGAATATGTGACTGCAAAAACAGGTATTCAGTCGATGCAAGCAGACCCATGGCAGAAGGTGAAAATGAGCCAGAGTGACCAACAGCAGCTTGGGGCGATCTCAACCGAATTTGCAACAGCTGTAGGTTTAGCACAAAGGAGTAACAAGAAATGATAGAAATCAATCTTGTCCCTGATGTTAAGCAGGAGCTTATCAAGGCGCAACGTGTTCGTACCGGTGTTATTTCAATGTCAATTCTTATTTGTCTCATTGCAGCGGGAATCGTTGTTGCGCTAGCGCTCTGGGTATTTGCGCTCCAGACGGTGCGTGGCGCGCTTGCTGATAACAATATAAAGACGCAGAGTGATAAGCTTGCGGCTGTTCAGGATGTGTCTAATACTCTGACTATTCAGAATCAACTGAGTAAGCTTCCTGGGCTTCACGATAGTAAAAGTATCGATTCACGTATTTTCGATATTCTTTCTACGATCAATCCACCAGATCCTAACACGATAGCAATTACGAACTTACAGTTAGATGCTTCAGCCAAGACGGTGAGTATTGAGGGGCAAGCAAAGAACGGGTATCCTGCGCTCGAAGTCTTCAAGAAGACGATTGATGCGACTAAGTTTGAATACACTCAAGGTGGTCAGAAGCAATCCGTTGCGCTTGCATCGCAGATGAGCGACAGTGACCGTAGCTACGGAGAGGACGCATCTGGTGCTCGTGTTCTACGGTTCTCACTATCGTTTACTTATCCAGACTTACTCTTCTCGAGAACGGCAGAAAATGCACAGATCGTTGCGCCAAGTCGAACGAATGTAACTGACTCACTTCTAGGAGTTCCACAGAGTTTGTTTACACAGCAAGCGGCTGACGAAAAGGGAGGAAATCAATAATGGCAGCAAACGAAACAGCGCTTCGAAAGCGCCAGCAGATAGCGAAAGCGAACCGCACGATGTTCCTTTGGGTTGCTATTGCCTCTGCTATTGTCGGGGTTGCGCTTGTTGCTGCAATATTCTTGTTCCAGAAGGCGCTCTTTAATGAGAAGGTTCTTGCTGAGAAGGATAAGACAGTATCGACACTCACGAAAAATAATCAGGTAATTGGTGACCTCAAAGACCAGATTCGTGTTCTTAATACGAACCAAGCTTTGAAAGACTCGATGATTGCAGGTGAAGACCAGCCGGTGCAAGCAGTTCTAGACGCACTTCCTTCTGACGCTAACTCATCTGCGCTGGGGGCGTCGTTGCAGGAGAAGTTCCTCAACGATGGCGCTCTAAAAGTGGAATCACTAACAGTTGATCCTGTTGTAGGTGTCGAGTCTCAGTCGAGTTCAAATGTCCAAGACGCATCTACAAGCGCCACGACAAGTGAAAACCAGATTACCTTCAGATTTGCCGTGAGTACTGACAGTGGCAACGCAAGTGCGCTAAAAAGTCTTTTGCAGCGACTAGAACGCTCGATTCGTCCAATTGACCTCACGTCTGTAACTGTTGAAACGCAGGGCGCGCGACTTGTAATGACTGTTGCTGGACGTTCGTTCTATGAACCTTCTAAAACGGTTGAACTTAAAGAAAAGACGGTAAAGCCATGAAAAAAACAGATATAGCCATGATTATCTTTATTGCGGCAATTAGCGTTCTTATTGCGTACTTTGTTGCTAACGCTGTTATTGGTAGCCCAAGTAAGGAATCTGTGAAGGTGAAAACGGCAGAGGCGATCACTTCTGATGTTCAGAAGCCGGATCCGGCCATCTTTAATACAAATGCAATTAACCCAACCGTAGAGGTTATTATTGGTACGCAATCTCAGGGTAGCCAGTAGGTGGTAATCCATGGCGCTTTTGACGAGTGATCTACAAGAGAAGCTGATGAACCTCCTCACGGAGGAGGGTCTTGTTGATGAGAAAGTTCTTCGTCAAGCGCAGGATGACGCCGCAAAAACGAATAAGCCGATCCTTGCCATCCTGACCGAAGAGGGGATTGTTAACGACGAATTACTTGCGCATGCAATTGCGCAGGTTTCGGGTGTTCCATATGTGAATCTAAGTAATACAATCGTCGACCAGGATGTTCTTGCGCTTTTACCAGAAGACATTGCTGAGCGGTTTATGGCCGTTCCGCTTGCAGAAGTGCAGAATCGTCTTGCTGTTGCGATGATTGATGCAAATAACGTGCAGGCAGTCGATTATCTTGCGAATCGTATTCAACGTCCACTAAAGGTGTTTATGGCATCGGAGTCAGGAGTACGTCACGTACTTGACCAGTATCGAACCGATCTTTCTTCTGTTGACGTGGCTGCGCAGGCTTCCCAGGAAGAAGCGCGTGCGAGTAACGAGAGTGATATTAAAACGATTGTCCAAGATTCGCCGATTAGCCGTGCGCTTTCGACAATTCTTGAGTACGCGGTAAAGGCACGGGCTTCGGACATTCACATCGAACCGCTGGAGAAATCGTTGAAGATCCGTTGTCGTATCGATGGTGTACTCCGTGAGATTATGCAACTTCCAAAATCGATCGAGCCTGCACTTGTCAGCCGTATTAAGATTCTCTCAAATCTAAAGATTGACGAGCACCGTATTCCTCAGGATGGACAGTTTACTGTAAAAGTAGCAGGGAAGGAAGTTGACCTTCGTATTGCTATTAGCCCGGTTGTTTGGGGTGAACAGGTGGTTATTCGTTTGCTCGATAAAACAGGTAACACCTTTGACATTGAACAGATGGGGTATGCCGGTCGTGCACTTCGAATGATTCGTAAGGGTATTCATAAACCAAACGGTATGATCCTTACGAGCGGTCCAACCGGATCCGGTAAGTCGACAAGTCTGTATGCGCTTATTAAAGAGATTAAGGACGAGAGTATTAACATCGTTACTCTAGAGGATCCTGTCGAATACAAGATGGACGGAGTGAACCAGATTCAGGTAAACCCTGATGTTGGATTGACGTTTGCGACGGGTCTTCGATCTATCCTTCGCCAAGATCCGAATGTGATCATGGTGGGTGAGATTCGTGATGCTGAAACAGCAAACCTTGCAGTGCAGGCCTCGCTAACAGGACACCTTGTGTTTAGTACGCTTCACACCAACTCTGCAGCTGGAGTGCTTCCACGTCTCCTTGATATGAATATTGAGCCATTCCTGATTGCGAGTACCGTTAATACAATTATTGGCCAGCGACTTGTACGTCGAGTTGCTCCGCAGCGCGATACATATCAATCAACGCCGATTGAAACGCAGACGATTCAGCAGACGATTGGACACTTGCTTCCAAAGACGCGTGCAGATGTCGCTCGAGTTTCGGCCGATCTGGGCTACAAAGACTTGCCACTTGCAGGGCAAACCGCTTATACTTTAGTCAAGGGAAAGGATACCCCGCAAACGCCACGTGGCTATTCTGGTCGAGCCGGACTCTACGAAGTGATGGATGTCACTGAGGAGATTCAGAGGCTGATCACATCACGTGCTACGAGTGCTGATATTCAACGTAAAGCGATTGAACAGGGCATGGTGACGATGCGTCAAGATGGCTATCTTAAGGCACTTCAGGGTATCACGACATTAGAAGAAGTTAACCGAGTTGCTGCGGACATAGCATAAGAAGGGTGGAAACAAAATGAATCAAGAACTCCGAATCGAGGTACTACTAGAGGAAGTAGTAAAGAAACGAGCGTCCGACCTTCACTTACAGGTGGGACTCCCTCCAATGCTACGCATCGATGGAAAGTTGATGCCTATCGCAGGGTATAACAATTTAGACGAAGCTGCGGTTGAATCACTCGTATTCGCTATCCTGGATCAAGATCAGCAGCAAATCCTTCTCAAAGACAAGGAATTCGATTTCAGCTTTGCCTTTGGTACACTCGGTCGTTTCCGTGTAAACGCCTTTCATGAGCGTGGTAACCTTGCTGCGGCACTTCGTTTGATCCCTAATGAAATCAAATCTGTTACAGAGCTCGGTATGCCCCCTGTTGTACTTAGCTTCGCAGACTATCCTCGAGGGCTTGTACTGGTGACTGGACCAACAGGGTCGGGTAAGTCGACGACACTTGCAGCACTCGTTGATAAGATTAACAGCGAACGCGCTGATCACATCATTACAATTGAGGATCCAATCGAGTTTACGCATAAATCGAAAAAATCTGTTGTTGTGCAGCGAGAGGTTCACTACGACACCTATAGCTTCTCTGCAGCACTTCGCTCAAGCCTCCGTCAAGATCCGGATGTTGTGCTTATTGGTGAGATGCGTGACCTGGAAACAATCTCTGCGGCCATTACGATCGCCGAAACAGGTCACTTGGTGTTTGCAACACTTCACACCAATAGCGCAGCACAGTCAATCGACCGTATGATCGACGTATTTCCACCGCACCAACAGCCACAAATTCGAGCTCAGCTTTCCAACATCTTGATGGCAATCTGTTCACAGCGGCTTATCCCGGCAATTGGAGGTGGGCGAGTAGTAGCAGCAGAGGTGCTTGTCGCGAACCCGGCAGTTCGTAATATCATCCGTGAAGGAAAGTCTCACCAACTTGATGCGGTTATTCAAACAGGTGCTGACCAAGGAATGCAGACAATGGACCGTACGCTCGTAAGCCTTATCCAGAATGGTACGGTTACTTACGATGAAGCTAGAAACTTTGCTGTAGATCTGACTGAATTTGAACGGCTAATGAGAGGATAGCATGAAGCGGTTCGAATATCAGGCTAAAGATAGCACCACAAACAAGATTGTTAAGGCGACTGTTCAGGCGGATTCTGAAAATGCAGCCGCACGTCTTCTGATTGCACAGGGGTTTACTCCTCTAGATATTAAAGAAGTAAATGAAGAGGGAAGTTTCTTCGCTCGCTTGTCCGGTCGCATAACAACGAAGGATAAAATTGTCTTTACAAGGCAACTTGCAACGCTTATTGGAGCTGGACTTCCTCTTTCTCAGAGCCTCCATACCGTAGTTGAGCAGACAGATAACAAGAGACTTCGTGATGTTGCCGAGGATATCGTTGCCTCTGTAGAAGGTGGCAAATCACTCTCGGAGTCATTTTCAAAGCACTCGGATGTTTTTGATAAGGTCTTCCTAGCTCTAATAGCTGCAGGTGAAGTTTCTGGTACGCTCGATGAGTCACTCCAGCGAATCGCTACGCAGCAGGAAAAGGATGCTGCAACGATGAGTAAGATTAGGGGGGCGCTAACGTATCCGATTATCGTACTTGTTGTCATCTTCGGCGTGATGGCATTCATGCTATTTACGGTCGTGCCTCAAGTTGAGAAACTGTACCACGACCTTAAGAAAGAACTGCCATTCTTGACGCAGGTCATGGTCTCGATGGCAAACTTCTTCGCACACTATTGGTGGCTGGTTATTATCCTTGTAGGGATTGGTGTCTACTTCCTTCTCCAGTATCTTAAGACAGATGCGGGAATTAGGTTCAAGGATAATCTAAAACTCAATGTACCATTGTTTGGTACGATGTTCCGAAAGCTATATATGGCCCGATTTGCACGTACGGGTCAGACGCTCCTTTCTACAGGAGTGGCTATGCTCGATATGCTACGTATTACAAGTGACTCAGTAAATAATACGATTGTCGGAAGGAGTATAGATAGGGCTGCAGAAAAGGTGAAGGGTGGTAAGGCGCTTTCTACTGCACTCCAGCCGGAAGACTACATCCTACCTCTTGTTCCTCAGATGATTAAGATTGGTGAACAATCGGGGAAGATTGATGAAATGATGGGAAAAACGGCTCAAGTCTATGAGGATGAGCTTGATGAGGAGATTAAAGCAATCTCAACTGCTATTGAGCCAATTCTGATGGTTGTACTTGCTGTTGTGGCTGGTGGAATGGTCGCTGCAATTCTCTTGCCAATTTATAGCCTTGTGAACACTATAAATGTATAGACAATCCATGGTTCATGGGTTACTATTAGCATAAGCGTCTAACGCACTAATAATTGTTCATAGAAAGGTGGAAATTGTTTTATGAACGTACAAACAAATAACCAAAAGGGCTTCACTATCATCGAGGTTGTGTTGGTTCTTGCTATTGCGGGACTGATTTTCTTGATGGTCTTCATTGCCCTACCTGCACTTCAGCGTAGTCAGCGTGATACGCAGCGTCGCGATGATGCAGCTAAACTAATCAGTCAGCTTAATAGCTACTCGACGAATAATAAGGGTGCCATACCTACTAACCAAACAGCGCTCAAGGACTTTGCTACATCTTATCTTAAATGGGCTGCTGACGGCAGTGGTGAGTTTAACGATCCAACTACTGGTGTTGGATATGTCCTCGACTACGGTACTGGTACACCTACTACCGATGGACACATTCTTTATTTGAATGGTGGAAACTGTAGTAATGAATCGATTGTTACGGGAGGTAGTGCTCGCCAAGCGGCAATAGCTATCAAACTTGAAGGAAGCGGTGTCTTCTGTACGACAAGTAAGTAGCTCTAAGAATTTAACAAAAAGAAGCTCAAAGCATGAGCTTCTTTTTGTTAAAGATCTATAGTATTATTGCTAGTAAGTGGATATTCTTGTAGTCTCAATATTATTTATTCTTGGGTTATGCGCCGGTAGCTTTGCAGGAGCTACTGTTTGGCGGCTGCGCGCAAATCAGCTTGTGGAAGATAAAGCAGATGGAGAGAGGGTTAATAAATATGAATACGACATCTTACTCCCTCTTACAAAGGAAACAATTACTACAGATCGTTCCCGTTGCCTCCATTGCGGGCATACGCTAGCGTGGTATGATTTGCTACCACTTGTGAGCTGGATTAGTACAGGAGGGCGATGTAGGTATTGTCATCAGTTTATTGGTTGGTTTGAACCTCTAATGGAAGTTGGCGCAGCCTTGCTCTTTGTAATATCATTTTTGTTCTGGCCCTTTCCTCTGAGTGAATGGCTCCAGATTGGAGTATTTGCGCTCTGGCTTATTGCGGCAATACTACTAGTTATTCTGTTTGCATATGACATTAAATGGTTTTTGCTCCCTAATAGAATAGTATTTCCACTAGTATCTGTATCCTTACTTATAGCACTGGCACAGGTCGGTATGTCGCCAGACTGGACGCTCTCTCTTATTAGTGTTTTTGGTGCAGTTCTTATTCTAAGTGGACTTTATCTTTTACTATGGCTGGTGTCTAAGGGTGAGTGGATTGGATTTGGAGACGTCAAGTTAGGTCTAGCGTTAGCCCTCCTCCTTGCAGACTGGAAGCTTGCATTTCTTTGTCTCTTTATGGCAAACCTCATTGGTCTCATAGTGGTAGTGCCAGGTATGACGATGGGCAAAATAACGAGAAAAACTCGCGTGCCATTCGGACCTCTACTTATTGTTAGTGCTGTAATCACACTACTTTTCGGTACGAGAATCATTGAATGGTACCTGAGTTCTGTCGGCCATTTCGTCTTCTAATTGAGAGCTATCTTATCCGCTTATCGAGGGAATACGCTTGTGTTATAATAAAAGCCACATGGGCATCTATAAAAACCACGGTTTTACTATTATTGAGGTGATGCTTTTTCTTGCTGTAACGGGTGCTTTAACAGTTGCTATTTTAGCTGGTACGGGTGCTTCCATTAACCAGCAGCGATATCGCGATAGTGTTAATTCATTGAAGTCATATCTCCAGTCTCAATTTAGCGAAGTATCGAATGTAATAAACGATCGCACCGGTGGATGGCAGTGTGGTACTGACGGCACTACTTCTCAAGTGCCTAATGGCGGCCAGCCACGAGGGACAACGGATTGCGTAATTTTAGGTCGGCTGATCACGCTTGACGACACAGGCACGAAGTTAACAGCATCGAATGTTACGGGTTATCAACCAGCTGGAGCTGGACAAAATGCGAATAGTGATATTGCAGTTTTGCAGACATACAAGATTGCAGTAAGTGCTGTTAATCAAGAACCAGATGAGGTGAGCTGGGGTGCTCATATCGTTAAATCCCAGAACCTGAATGCTATTCAGCCTCTAGCTATGCTGATAGTACGCTCGCCATTAAGTGGAACGATTCTGACGTTTGTTGCAGATCGGGCGCCGGATGATCTAGCGTCTATGATAAGTTTGGCAAACATGCAGCAGTCACGTGATCTTTGTGTTGAGCCCAGTGCAGGAACACTTGTTGGCCAGCGTCTTGCTGTGAGAATTGCAGCTTTTGCCGCGAACCAATCGGCAATTGAAATTCCAAGCGCGAGCGGGAATGGAGCGCCATGTCAGGGCTAATTCGTCGTAGAGAGCGTGGTGATACGATAATTGAAGTACTCTTTGCAGTAACTGTGTTTGCTCTTGTTGCTGTTGGGTCGCTAGCAATCATGAATCAGGGGACGAATACTGCTCAACGTTCATTAGAGATAACGCAGGTACGGGCACAGATCGATGCTCAGGCAGCAGCGATTCGATTTATTCATGAATCGTACATTGCGCAGTTTCAAAGCGGTGGCGGTACATTGACAGGTAAAGCGCTTCTTTGGAGTAAATTAAGGGATAGGAGCGTGACTCAAGCGTCGGATTTTGGTGCTGCGGCGAATAACAAATGTACAATCCCTAATAACGCAGTCATTCTTAATACACATACGGTCGATATTTCTAATGATAAACCGACAGCGACCGCTCCTGGAGGAGCGAGTCTCCCGCCTTTTGCGCAGGTTGCATATAGAGACGATTCGAGCATCCTTGCGGCATATGGTATTTGGGATGAAGTGGTTAATGGCCAATCAAACAAAGGTCCAAACTACTATGATTTCCATATTCGGGCATGTTGGGATGCTCCGGGAAGTGACGTACCCGTAACACTCGGTACGATTGTGAGGCTATATGAACCATCGAATTAAAAATCATTCTTCAGGCTTTACACTCATCGAGCTGATGCTCGCGATGACGTTTATTTCCGTGCTATTAATCGCGATTGCAATGACTACAATTCAAATCAGTAATATTTATAACAAGGGAATAACTCTTCGAGAGGTAAATCAAGCCGGACGTGCAGTTTCGGATGATTTGCAGCGAAGCATTAATAATTCTGCACCTTTCGACCTTGCAGCGCAGGGGGACCAGGCAACGTATATAAATCTGGGAAATGGTGGTCGACTGTGTGTAGGAAAGTATAGTTATCTTTGGAATTATGGAAAAGCTATCTCGGATGGCCAGCCGTCAAGTCAGCTAAATAAGTATCAAGACAATGGCAGCACATATATTCGTTTTGCGAAGGCTGTGGATGGTGATCATTCGTTATGTAAGAATAATGGCTCGGAACAGCCGAAGCAAAGTGACGTTACTGAGCTTCTTGCAACTGGAGACCGTGATCTGGCTATTCATTCATTTAAGATTTCAAGAACAGCCGATGAGTCATCGATAGGCGAATCTATGTATGCGATTAGTTTCGTTTTGGGCACGAATGATCAATCCTTACTTACGACGAATGATGCTTCCTGTCAGCCTCCTTCAGATGCTGCCGGTGGAGAAGATTATTGTTCAGTAAATCAGTTTGATATTGTTGCGCGTGCAGGTAATTTGTCGGAGGGTAATTAAAGATGATAAAAACACATCGAGCAAATGAACAAGGTGCAGTATCTCTCTTTGTCGTTATTTTTGCGGCACTTCTCATGACAATCCTAACGGTTAGCTTTATTCAATTAATGCTACGAGATCAACAGCAGGCAACGACGAGTGACTTATCGCAGAGCGCATATGACTCTGCGCAGGCTGGTGTTGAAGACGCTAAGCGTTTATTGATCCTCAATCAATCATGTAAAAGCGGAGCTGCTTCGTCAAATGTTGATTGTAATAAGGTGTATCAGGCACTGACGCCACCGAGTGGATCGAATGAGACAAACTGTGATACGCTGGCGGCTGCTGGTCTTGTTGGAGAAACGGATGGCGAGTCCAAGATTCAGACCAATACGGGTGATTTGAAATTAGATCAAGCCTACACGTGCGTAAAGATTGCTACCGATACAGATGACTACAAGGGAACACTGACGGCCGGCCAATCAACAGTTGTTCCAATTCGCGGAGTAAGCGCTTTCGATACGGTGGAACTTAGCTGGTTTAGCCGAGAAGATTTATCAAATCCAAATAATGTCACCGCTAAATTGCCTGCCTCCAGAGGGGGTAATATTGAACTACCTCCGGTGGGCTCATGGGATGTTGATTGGCCTGCACTACTTAGAGCACAGCTCATCCAAACAGGCGCCTCATTCTCTTTAGATCAGTTTGATAGCTCACAGGCGGATAAGAGTAATACAAATACACTCTTCCTCTATCCAAATGATGTAGGGACCAATACCCCTGATTTTGGAAAAGATGACATAAGGCGGAGTCCGCTGAATGCGCCTAAACTAGTTCGTTGTGATACGAATCTCTCGGCGAATGCATATGCGTGTACGGCAACTATTAAACTTCCTGCCTCAATCGACGGTCAGACTGGTGCTAATAGAAATGCATACCTTCATTTAGGGGCTCTTTATAACGATTCCCACTTCCAAATTAAATTGAGGCAAGGGTCGACACCTGTACGATTTGATAGTGTGCAGCCTATCGTTGATTCCACTGGCCGTGCTAATGATGTATTCCGCCGAGTACAAGCACGTGTTCAGCTGTCATCTGATTATGCGTATCCAGATGCAGCCATAGATTTGCAGGGTGATCTATGTAAGAACTTTACAATTACAAATGACAATAGTGGCTATAGCAATAGCGCTACATGTACGCCTTAAGCGGCGTCTGCTTCAGTATCGGAGTGGAATTTCTCGTAAACATCTCGGAGATGTTCATCGGTAACGTGGGTGTAGACCTGTGTTGTACTGATGTTGCTGTGGCCAAGCATACTTTGTACACTGCGTAGATCGGCGCCGTTCATAAGGAGGTCTGTTGCAAAGCTATGGCGCATAGTATGAGGACTTACATGTTTTGTGATACCGGCGAGCTTTGCGTACTTATTAATGATTCTTTGAATACTTCTTGGTGTGAGTCGACGGTAGTCTCCCTTGGTGCTGACGGTATTGTTGCGGCTATAGCTTAGAAAAAGGGGAGGGAGGTTATCCATGCGAGCCGCGAGATAATCCTGCACTCGTTGAGATGCCGCCTCTCCAATAAAGACAGGACGATCTTTCTGGCCTTTACCTCGAACCATGAATTCACGCCTCTTTGTGTTGACGTGATCACGATTGAGGTTTGCTAGCTCTGAGACGCGAAGGCCGCTTGAGAATAGGAGCTCTATTATGGCCCGGTCTCGTAATCCTTGTTCTGAGTCGAGTGGAATGGTTTCGAGAAGGTTAGTCACTTCATCAAAGTGAAGGAAGGTAACTTGTTTCCTCGTGATTTTTGGAAGTTCGATTTTCTCGGGACTTAGGCTATGGATATCTCGTTTCGATAAATATCCAAGAAAGCCACGAAGGGCGATAAGATGATAGCTTTGAGTAATAGTCGCAAGTTCTTCATCGTGGAAGTTCTTGTATCGGTTGAGCCAGAGGCGATATTTTCGAACAACTTCCGATGTTATTTTTTCAACGGCTATATCTTCTGTGAACTCGACGAAACGCTCTAAGTAGAGTTTGTAATTTTCGGCCGTCTTAGCCGAACGACCACCTTCTACCTCTAGGTGCTCGACGTAATCGAGAAGGAGCTCAGAGACGTACATACTATTAGCATAGCGCAGATAATGCTTTAAGGGTATAATCAAATCAATGAATATACTTGAAACAATCGTACTGGGCCTCGTCCAGGGGCTGACTGAATTTATTCCTGTGAGTAGTTCTGGTCACCTTGTCATCGCACAACAATTATTTGGCAGTGGCTCTGACCACACATTTTTAGAGTTCATTAATATTGGAACCGTCCTTGCTCTTGTGATCTTTTTTCGAAAGCGTATCTGGCTGATCTTAAAAGATGTTTTTGTGAATAAGAATTATACGCTGGCTCGAAATATTCTCATTACTGCTATACCGGCAGGAATCGTAGGGTATCTTCTATCTGACTTTATTGATAACACACCTTTCTTCGGAAGCCTTGCTGTGGTAATGGTGACACTTGCGGTGGTGGGTGTGCTGATGATTGTACTTGAGAAGTTGCCAAAGCTTGACCCTGTTAAAAATGGCAATCATCTGAGCGCAGGACGTGCATTCTTAATCGGTCTTGCACAGATGTTTGCACTTATTCCGGGTGTTTCTCGATCGGGCTCTACGATTATCACCGGTCGCCTTATGGGACTGAGCCCAGCGGCTGCTGCTGAGTATAGCTTCTTGGCATCACTCCCAATTATGCTTGGCGTGACACTAAAGGTGTTTATTAAATCATCAGATCGTCTGTACTTTGTTGAGCACATGCCAATGCTTCTTCTGAGTAATCTTGTTGCATTTATCTCAGGACTGATCGCAATCGGATTCTTAATGAACTATCTCTCTAAGCACAGCCTTGCAGTGTTTGGATGGTACCGAGTAGGGCTTGCTGCTATCATTGCAGTAGTTCTTCTGGTAAAATAAAGCCAACTGATAATTACGAATATAGGAGAACTATGAGTACGAACAGCGTCCAGAAGACCCTCGTTATTTTTAAACCAGATACCGTCCAACGTGGACTTGTAGGTGAGATTCTTAACCGCTTTGAGCGTGTTGGTCTTAAGATTGTTGCAACAAAGATGATCGCACCAGACAAGCAGCACTACCACAAGCACTACGAAGAAATTGGTAAGATGATTACTCGACGTGGTGAACACGCCTTTGATGTAACACTTGATATGATGATTCAAGGTCCCGTTATCGCAATGGTGTTTGAAGGTGTTGAAGCGATCGCCCTTGTACGTAAATTGGTCGGCCCAACAGAACCAAAGTCAGCACAGCCAGGTACTATTCGTGGTGATTACTCACACATGAGTTTTGGATATGCGGACGATGCGGATAAGGGAATTCCAAACTTAATCCACGCAAGTGGTGATCCTGAAGAGGCAGAGCAGGAAATTGCACATTGGTTCTCGGATAGTGAGCTATACGAATACGAAACCTCTCACGAAAAGTTTACTCGCTAATATTTAGTGCATCTACAGAGATAGCGGCCTGAGCTGGCCGCTATTTTCGTGGTATAATACCCCTAGCGCCCTGATAGCTCAATTGGATAGAGCAGTTCCGTCCTAAGGAAAAGGTTGCAGGTTCGACTCCTGCTCGGGGTACCAATAAGATTATGAGTAGAAAATCTAAGCAGCATCTTGATTTCGAAGGCCAGCGAGATGGTGAGACGCTTCTTTTTGTCTTCCGACGACATATGATTTCAATGCGTAAGGGCTTTTACCTGCTACTAATACCCTTTGTTCTTTCTGCAATACCTCCGCTTATCTGGCAAAGTCAATTGGAACTCTTCCTACTTCCAATTGCGGGACTTCTGGTTGGACTTGTGATTTTCTCATACCACTATATTATGTGGTACTTTACTGTGTACATCGTAACCGATCAGCGAATTCGACAGGTTACACAAAGAGGATTCTTTGGTAAGGATGTAGTAGAGCTCCGACTGTCCAAGATCCAGAACATAAGCTATAATATACCTGGACTCAGCGGCGAATTATTTAAGTTTGGGACAATTGTTATCCAGACGTTTGTCGGTGATCTTATTATTCACAAAGTTGAACACCCAGATGAAATTTATAATAAACTACAAGATGCTGTATCGCAGGCTGTAGGTGACAAGCAAGGGGAGTATGAAGAAATTTCAGCTGAAGAAGCGTAGCGAAGAAAAGAAGCAAGCGCCTTCACGAATTACTAATGAAACTGTTGCGGAGCATCGCGAGCGTATTCTCGCTGGCGGTCGTCGCTTTAAGTATCCAATTCAGTATGCACGTCACCGACTCGTGTTTAATACAATTATCGTGACTGTTGTCGCCCTTCTTCTTATTGTGGGACTTGGCTGGTGGCAGCTCTATATTGTCCAAAATAGCAGTACGTTCTTCTACCGTGTGACGAGAGTGTTGCCACTGCCTGTCGCCTCTGTTGACGGGGAATCGGTGCGCTACAGCAATTATTTGATGTATTACAACAGCTCTGTTCACTATTTAGAGAAGAGTGAACAAGTAAATATTCAGAGCGAGGATGGAAAGCGCCAAGCCGACTACATCAAGCGTAAATCTATGGACAACGTCATTGCAGATGCCTTTGCAGAGAAGAAAGCACGTGAGTTGAAGATCACCGTAGATGAATCGCGTGTCGATAAGGTGATTGAAGATGATCGAAATACGGCAAATGGTGTCATTTCTCAGGAGACCTACGATGCATCAGCGCTCAATGTTCTTGGCTGGACTCCAGATGAATATCGTCAAGATGCGCGCAGTAAGCTAATTCGCCAAGATGTGTCATACGCAATTGATACACAGGCGAAGAAGCGCGAAGAGCAGGCTGCAACCTTGCTCCAGACGACGAACAATCTTGACGATGTCGCTACCAAGCTGGGTGGTGATGGCGCGGCGAAGGTGACAGTAGGTGTGTCTGGGCTCGTGCCACGATCTAACCGCGATGGTGGATTGAGTACGACCGCTGTATCCTTGGATGAGGAGAAAGTCTCTGGTGCTGTAAAAACAACCACAGGTGATGGGTATTACTTTGTGAAACTCCTAAAGAAGACAGATACCCAAGTAAGCTATGCCTACCTTAAAGTGCCACTTACGGCATTTAGTGAGCAACTCGCGCAGCTAAAAAAGGACGGCAAGATTCATGAGTACATTACGATTCCAGCTGTAGATACGTCAGCAACGGATAAAGCGAATAAGAATGGCTCAAGCGGCCAATAGGAGGGAAGTATGTATACATTACCTGATTTACCATACGGGTACGATCAACTCGGTAAATATATCAGTACGGATATTATGAAGCTGCATCATGACAAGCATCACCAAGCGTATGTCGATAAACTGAATAAAGCAATTGACGAGGCGCCTGCACTGCGCGAGCGACCACTCGAGAGCCTACTTGCAGAGATCTCGAACCTCCCTGATGCTGTCCAAACGGCAATACGAAACCATGGTGGTGGTCACTATAATCACAGTCTATTCTGGCAGTGGATGTCACCTGATGGTGGCGGTGAGCCTCGAGGAGATGTTGCTACAGCAATTACTGAGAAGTACGGAAGCTTTCAAGCTTTTGTAGATGAATTTACAGCAAAATCCCTAGCAGTATTCGGGAGCGGCTGGGCTTGGTTGCAGCCCAATATGGAGATTGTTACAACACCAAACCAAGACACTCCTATTATGCAGGGACTAGAAGCTCCCCTTCTTGGTCTTGATGTCTGGGAGCATGCATACTACTTGGACTACAAGAACAAGCGAGACGACTACGTTAAAGCGTGGTGGAATGTAGTTAACTGGGACTTTGTTGAAGAGCGCTACAAGGCTAAATAAAAGAGAGCTATGGAGCAATAGTAAATCGCCACACTGTGGCGATTTACTATTTTACTGTAATAAAAAATGAACTCCATCTTGGAGTTCATTAGAATAATTACGTGGCGCGCTCGACCGGATTTGAACCGGCGATCTCCTCCGTGACAGGGAGGCGTGATAACCCCTTCACTACGAGCGCATATAGGTTTTCAACTTTCAACATAATAACAGTTTTTCACTCGAGATGCAACAGGTTGCCAGTTATTTCGTTTCTCTTTAACAAATGCTATAATGTGTCTAGCACTTAACAGATGCCGCTGTAGCTCAGTTGGTAGAGCGGCGCTTTCGTAAAGCGTAGGTCACCGGTTCAAATCCGGTCAGCGGCTCCAGGGATGCGCGGGTATCGTATAGTGGCTAATATGTAACCTTCCCAAGGTTGAGCGCAGAGTTCGATTCTCTGTACCCGCACCAAGAAATTATGAAGACAGATGTTATAAATACTATCAAAACAATCCTGTCAGATCGTCTGATGACTATTCTATTGATTGTGCTATTTCTACTTGGAATAGCGTACACTCTTTTTGTAGTCTCGTCACTGCATCCTAATGATCTGCAGGTTGCTGTGCACTACTCCTCCTACGGGGATACGACCTTCTACCGAGATAAGTGGTACTACCTGATCACCTTTGCGGTGTTCGGCGTAGGCGTGGTTATTCTCCATACGATTCTTGCGGCTAAAATCTACATGCAGGGTCGAAGGGAAATGGCCCTTCTGTTTGTACTCTTAAGCTATCTGTTGATTGTTGTGGCATGGTTTATTGCACGCTCGATCCTAAGGGTAGCCTTCCTCTAATGATTGATCTTGAGCTTCCTCTCAAAAAGCGAACACCTAAGTATCGTTTCTTTGAGATGCTGCCAGCCATATTGAGCTACGGCTCTCTTATACTCCTCATTGTCCTCTCTCTCGTCAATCCTCTATGGGCGGGTGTGTACCTTCTGCTTATCATTATGACGACTCTTATTAAGGCGGTCGGAACGGCAGTTCATACGATCTCAGGTCGTAGGCGACTTAATATGGCACAGTCTATAGACTGGCATGAGCGCTTGCAGCAGCTAGAGGATCCCGTGTCTTCATATAAACGTGAGGTATCTATTGAGTCTAAGGGTTTTGAGTTTGAAGTTCATAAGGAAAACCTGCGCTTCATGGCAGCTAATCCAAGCGCCTTCCCAAAGCCGTCGTCAGTATATAGCGCTGTAATAATTGCAGCATACAACGAGTCTTATGAGGTTATTGAACCGACGATACAGGCCGTTGCAGATACGACAACGTATAATGATAAGCTGATTGTAGTTTTAGGGTATGAACAGCGCGGTGGGGAAGAGATTCGTAAAACCGCGAAGGCGCTCCAGAGGAAGTTTAAAGGCGTATTTCGTGCTTTCGAAATTGTAGAGCACCCAGAAGGAATGCCCAATGAGGTTGTTGGTAAGGGAGGTAACATTACCTACGCCGGTGAGTACCTACAGAAATGGTGCAACGAACAGGGGATTGCTTACAAAGATGTTGTTATAACAACACTGGACAGTGATAATCGTCCGCATAAAGGATACTTTGATTACGTAATGTATGAATATATCGTTCACGAAGACCGGAACCATCTATCATACCAGCCGATTGCATTGTTCTTGAACAACATTTGGGACGTGCCTGCGCCTATGCGTGTTGTGGCAACGGGTAACTCTTTTTGGAACATTATTAGTGCGATGCGTCCGCATACCTTACGAAATTTTGCCGCACACTCTCAGCCCATGGAAGCACTTGTTGAAATGAAGTTCTGGAGCAAGCGATCAATTGTTGAGGATGGCCATCAATATTGGAGAAGCTACTTCTATTTTGACGGCAACTATTCAGTAATTCCAATCTATGTGCCAATTTACCAAGATGCGGTACTATCTGACACCTATCTGAAGACGCTCAAAGCACAGTTTATTCAACTTCGCCGATGGGCTTACGGAGCCTCAGACATCCCTTATGTAGCGACACGTTTATTCGCATCTGATCGGAAGGTGGCCTTCTTTCCAACGCTTGCTCGCCTCTTTCGTCTTATAGATAGCCACGTCTCATGGGCGAGTATGGCGCTTCTCATTACCGTCGGGGGATGGGTACCGCTTCTTATTAATAGTGAAGCCGCGCGCGATATCGCCGCTCACCAGCTGCCTGAAGTGATTGGTAATATCCAACGTATAGCCATGATTGGTCTCTTTATTACAATCTTCCTTAGCTTTAAAATGCTTCCTCCTCGGCCGGAACGATATAAACGTCGGCGAACGCTTTGGATGCTACTACAGTGGTGCCTCATGCCGGTTACGTCTGTTCTTTATAATGCGACCTCAGCCTTTAACGCGCAAACACATCTCCTCCTTGGTAAATACCTCACCAAATTTGATGTAACAGAGAAAGCAACTGTTGAGTCAGTGGCTCGCGCTAAGAAAGCGAAGGGCGCCCACGCCGCTTCCGTGTCGAAGTAATAAGAGAGTGGTGTAGTGCATATTGCATAGCAGCAGATTCATCAAATCGACGTAAGACTTGATGTGTTGTGGCGGCGATATCTTCGGGTGTTATTATTTCACGCTCCGTAGAAAGAATGTCTTCGACACTCTGCGCAAGATGAAACGAGCTATATGCAGCGTCTCTGGGCGAATGACTGAATGAGCGCGAGATGCTAAGAAGGAGTTTTCCGAGGTTGAAGGCCTCTGTGCCTCCTGTATTGAGATGCACGGGTTTATTTTCGGCAAGAGAGGGTCTCTCATAGGTAGTAAAGATAACCCCACAGTGAGGGCATTTTCGACGCCTCCATATCTGAGGCTGTTTTTTATTACCTCGTGAGTTGGTGACACTTGTGGCTTTATTAAAACAATTAACGCAGAACATGTCTATATATTGTCATATAGCTATTAAAAAAGCTAGTGGATATCTACGAATAAATGGGGATAAAAATACCGCCCTTTTGAGGGCGGTATTTTTATATAGCGATTATTTTTTATTTCTTGTGAGTACGCTGCTTAATGGATTCGCGTGCTTCCTTCCAGCTGATATCGTATTCAAATGCAATGTGCGTTTTCTCGAGTTCAGATGGGTGATGTGTCTTGTGACCTTTATCGTTAGTCATAATGTTATTTTAGCACTATATAAGTCATAAGTCAAGTAGCCATAAGTTGCATAACATATCACGAAACGAATAGGATTTCTATTCTCATTGTCTTTTAGTACGTGGAAAACATATCTTCAATGTGGATAATAAAAAGCCTGCAAGATGTGCAGACTCCTTATTATGGTGGGCGATAGAGGATTCGAACCTCTGACCTCCACAACGTCAATGTGGCGCTCTAGCCAACTGAGCTAATCGCCCTAACCTGTTCATGATACCAGAGTAATTGCTTTTTTGCAATTGAGTCAGTATACTATAGGTGAGTGTTGATGAAGCCTAACCACCTTCTGAGCTCCGTGGGAATTGTACGTACGTAAACGTGCCTTATAAGAGCCCTGAAAACAGGGAAGTCCGGTGGAACCGCCCTATATGGGGTCCGAGACATGCGATATATGGATTGAATGAAGTTAAATCCACTCATCGCATGTTTTTTATATATAAAAAGGAGTAGAGAATGAACGACGAACAATTACACGCAATGCGCCATAGTCTTGCTCATATTACTGCCAGTGCTGTAAGGCGCCTGTGGCCTGAGGCGAAGTTTGGCGTTGGGCCAGTCGTGGAAAATGGTTTTTATTACGATATAGACCTAGGCGACCAAAAGATCTCAGAGGCAAACTTCGGTAAAATCGAAAAAACAATGCGTCGTATTATTAGTGAGGCTCAGGACTTTGAGCGATTTACTATGCCGATTGACGAGGCGATTGCTTGGGCAAAAGAAAATAACCAGCCGTATAAAGAGGAACTTCTTAATGATCTGAAGCGATCTGGTACGACTGTCGCAAGTGATCTTGATGCGGATGAACTTGGAACTATCGCGAGTGGAGATGCTGCTGTTGACCAAGTGTCGTTCTACCGTAATGGAGACTTCACTGATCTTTGTCGCGGTCCGCATGTGACGAATACGAAGGAAGTCGGGGCATTTAAGTTGATGCGCGTAGCCGGTGCTTATTGGAGGGGGAATGAAAAAAATCCTCAGATGCAGCGATTATATGGCGTAGCATTTGCAACTCAAGAGGAGCTTGACGCCTACCTAGAACGTCTTGAACTTGCCAAGCAGCGAGATCATCGTAAGCTCGGTAAGGAACTAGATCTCTATACGATGTCACCACTTGTAGGAGTTGGGCTGCCTCTCTTTACTCCTCGAGGGACAATACTACGAGATATACTAGCGCAGTATTCAAACGACCTTCGAATGCGTCATGGCTTCACAAAAGTCTGGACTCCGCATGTTACAAAGAAGGATCTTTATGAAACATCTGGCCACTGGGCGAAGTTTGGGGACGAGCTCTTTCTCGTTACGAGCCAAGAGACAAGTGACAAGATGGCACTAAAGCCAATGAATTGTCCACATCATACGCAGATTTTTGCATCTCGTCCTCGGAGCTATAAAGATATGCCGATTCGATTCCTTGAGACAACAACTGACTATAGGGATGAAAAGACCGGTGAGCTCGGAGGGCTTAATCGTGTTCGCTCACTTACTCAAGATGACAGTCATGTTTTCTGTCGCCCGGATCAGATCGAGCGCGAGATAAATGGGCTTCTGGCGAGCGCAAGGGAGCTTTACGATCAACTCGGAATGAAGTTGCGTGTTAGGTTGAGCTATCGTGATGAGAGTGACGGATATCTTGGTGATCAGTCACTCTGGGATTCGGCGCAGGCTCAGCTTAGGACTGCAGTTGAAGCGAATGAGCTTGATTACTTTGAGCAAGATGGGGAAGCGGCATTCTATGGTCCTAAGATTGACTTCATGGCTACGGACGCTATCGGACGTGAGCATCAGGTGGCGACAGTTCAGCTTGACTTTGTACAGCCCGGTCGTTTTGGCCTAGAGTACACAGATGCTGAAGGCAGGCCTCAGCAACCAGTCATGATACATTGTGCACTTCTTGGATCTATCGAGCGATTCTTGAGTGTCTTTATTGAGCACACCGGAGGATGGTTCCCACTTTGGGCTGCTCCTGAGCAGGTTCGTATTCTAACAATCAATGATACCGTGTTAGATTATGTAGAAGAGATTGAACAGGTGCTCCGTGGGGTTGTTCTTATGAAACCTGTTAAATACAATGAAATTCGCTTTACGCGCGATGATCGTAATGAGAGTCTCGGGAAGAAGATTCGAGAGGCGACTACATGGAAAATCCCTGTCCAATTGATCGTTGGTACAAAAGATAAAGAATCTCGAGAGGTGAGCGTTCGAACTCAGGATGGTGAGGCCAAAGTCTCACTCGAGAAGCTTGCTGATTATATTGCAACGTTGTAGAAAATGATCGATACGAGCTTCAGGGATAAGATATATGATCTAGTTTCGCAGGTCCCATACGGGCTCGTGTCTACCTACGGTGATCTCGCGGGGCTAGCAGGACATGCGTATACTGCAAGGGTAGTTGGTGGAATCGCGCATGCAGGCCCCTCAGAGCTTCCATGGCACCGGGTCGTGAACCGCTTTGGTGGGCTTGCATCGGGATTTCAGGGTGGGAGAGGGGTGCAAGAGGCACTGCTGCTCTCCGAAGGCGTAACCTGCACTAATTTTGTTGTAGATAATTTTAAGGAAAAGCGATGGAATCCAAACCTTTAGTTGTTATTGTGGGTCCTACGGCAAGCGGCAAAACGTCGCTTTCTATTGAGATAGCTAAGCGATACGACGGCGAAATCATTTGTGCTGATTCGAGAACTATCTATAAAGGAATGGATATTGGGACGGCTAAGCCAAGTAAGGCTGAGCAGGATGGAGTCCCGCATTGGGGGTTGGATCTTGTTCTGCCTGGAGAGAAGTTCTCCGTATTTGACTTTAAACTATACGCAGAAAACAAGATTAAAGAGATCCGTGATCGGGGCAAAATCCCATTTCTCGTCGGTGGAACGGGGCTTTATACTGACGCTGTCGTATTTGATTACCAATTTGGTGCGTCACCAAATCCCGAGCAGCGAGAGATTCTGCAGGGCTTATCAATCGAAGAGCTTCGAAAGTACTGTGAAGAACACAACATCAATTTACCTGAAAATGTACTCAATAAACGTCACCTGATTCATGCGATTGAACAAAATAACGTTCCTGAAAAGAGGCGAGTAAATCCTATTGAAAATACTATTATTGTAGGAATAGCAACAGATAGAGAAGTACTAAGGCAGAGAATTCGTGAACGCTCGGAGCAGATCTTTGAAAGTAACGTTGTAAATGAAGCGCTTATGCTTGGAAATAAATATGGGTGGAAAAGTGAGGCGATGACTGGTAATATCTATCCTCTTATACGCCAGTATTCCAAAGGAGAGATTTCCATAGAAGAAGCAAAGGAGCGATTCATAACATCGGACTGGCGTCTTGCGAAGCGCCAGCTTACATGGCTTCGTCGCAATCCATTTATTAACTGGCTTTCTCTTGATGAGGCTCGTGAGTATCTGATACGCGCACTCGCCAACAGATAAAGAACGTGTTATTATAGAACACGAAAGTTATTCTAGGTAGATACATGATAGATGCACTATTTGGTTCAAAGACGCGGGTGAAGCTGCTCCATCTCTTTCTGAACAATCCAGGAAAGTCATTTTATGTCCGTGAAATTACACGGCTTATTGACGAACAAATAAATTCCGTACGTCGCGAACTCTCGAATATGCTTGAAGTAGGCGTAATTACAAGCGACAGCGCAGATAACAAGCTCTATTATCAGGTGAATCAGAGATATGAATTCTTCGTACCTTTTAGGGCAATTTTTGCAGACGAGAAGATCGAAGCAACCCAAACGGCACCGGAGGATTGGCGTCACCTTATTGAGACACTGCCAGGAGTAAGACTTGCAATTGGTGCGGGTGTACTTGTTCGGGGATCGGCGAGTGCCGTAGATCTTCTTGTGGTGGGTGATACTCCGACAAGTAAGTTAAAAGCCGCGATTAAGGAGATTGAGGCGACCGAAGGTCGTGAACTGAATTATAGTGTTATGAGTTATGACGAGTTCTATTACCGACTTAGTGTTCGTGATAAATTCATCACACAGATACTAACAGGCAAACATACGGTATTTGTTGACACGGATGATGTACTGAAAATGCAGAAATAGGAGGAATATGTTTGATATTGAATATAAAGGCGCGAATGCTGTCGTAATAACAACTAAAAAATCAACAGCTGTAATAGATCCAAACTTATCTCTCGCAGGCGGTAAGAATGTTCCTGTAAAAGACGCTGTTGAAATAGCAACGGAAGATCGATTCGCTGTTTCGGGTCAGTCGGAGCAGCTACTCATCGAAGGTCCGGGTGAGTATGAAGTAGGCGACTTCTCAATTCGGGGTATTGCAGCTCAGCGACATATCGATACGCCTCAGGATGAAAAAGTATCAACGATGTACCGGATTGAAGTGGGGGAGGTTCGTATTGCCGTCCTTGGCAATATCGCCCCAAAGCTTACTGAGGACCAGCAGGAGGCAATCGGTGTTATAGATATTCTTATTCTTCCAGTTGGAGGCGGAGGCTATACTCTTGATGCCACAAGTGCAGCAACGATTGTTCGCCAATTGGATCCAAAGGTTGTCATTCCAACGCATTATGCAGATGATGCACTTAAGTATGAAGTACCACAAGATTCTGTAGAGGTGTTCACGAAAGAGCTTGGGGTCTCCGTAGAATCGCTTGCTAAGGTAAAAGTGAAGTCTGCGGCATCACTTCCTGAAGCGCTTACAGTCTTTCAGGTAGCTAAAAGCTAGCCACTAACGCATAAAATAACCCCCTCTCAACGGAGAGGGGGTTATTTTATGGTAAAGACCTTTATGCCGCCTTGGCGACAGAGCCTGCCTTAGGGAGAATACCCTTTTTCTTTAGCGTACGAATAGCGTGTGTGCTAAGAGTCATGGTGACCTTCTGGCCGTCGATTTCAAAAGTCTTCTTCTGAAGATTTGGCTTGAAAACGCGGTTGGTGCGACGCAAAGAAAAGCTGACGTTGTGGCCAAATTGTTTGCCTTTTCCGGTGAGTTCACATCGTGCTGCCATAATTATTACTTCCACTTCTTTTTACAATATCTGTACCAGTTTACCTTTTTTTGATAGTTTCGTCAAGGTGGAGTTGACTTTACTAGATGAGGAGGGATTGATGAGGTACTCTGAGAAGCGAATCACTTAGCAGTTTATAGGAGATAAATTTTAATGAGTTATGAGCCAAAAATGCACGAATCACAAACGATTATTTTGCGGCATTTATTATTCCGACCTGATGCTGCATTTAATACGCTACAGAAAGCAACAGAGCTTACCAGTGATCATTTTACCTTTCATATAAAACGACTTATCCAAGAGGGTTATATTGAGAAGATCGACACGAGGTATAGGCTGACGCTCAAAGGAAAAGAGTATGCCAATCGTATGGATACGGATGAGAATGAAATCGAGAAGCAGCCAAAAGTTTCAGTCGCCATAACGCTTGAGAGGGTGAACGCTCGCGGAGAGAAGGAATATTTATTTCAGCAGAGACGAAAAAATCCATACTTCGGGTTTTGGGGAAGGATGGGTGGAAAGGTACGTTGGGGTGAGTCAATCATTGAGGCAGCACAGCGCGAACTGAAAGAAGAGACTGGACTTGAGGCGGAATTTGAGCAGAAGCTAGTGTATCACAAGCGTGATTTCAGTAGCGAGACGCGAAAATTGCTAGAGGACAAAATATTCTTTTGCGTTTATGCGGATAAGTATAGCGGTGAACTTATTGAAGAGTTTGAGGGCGGTCTGAATAAGTGGATGACGGTCGAGGAGTTCCATCTCATGCCAAAACGCTTCAAGAGTGTTGATGAGTTTATGGAGTTGATGGAGAAGGGTGAGTCTTTCGCTGAGCGTGAATTCTACTACGAAGAATCTGAATATTGACCTGTTCTCTTGTATAATAAAGAGATATGGAGTTTGATTTAGTACGAATTATCATTGTTATAGGGGTGGTGCTGCTATCTATGACATTGCACGAAGCCATGCATGCATTTGTTGGCTATTGGCTCGGTGATGATACCGCTAAGTTGCAAGGAAGACTTACGCTAAATCCAATTAAGCATATTGACCCTTTCCTGACACTCATTCTCCCCATAACGCTAGCAATCATCGGCGCGCCAATCTTTGGCGGGGCTCGACCGGTTCCTTTTAATCCTTCTCGCCTTCGATACGATGAATGGGGCTCGGCTATGGTGGCGGCTGCGGGACCACTTACGAATTTTCTTCTCGCCTTTGTTGCGTTTGCACTGTATGTTCTCTTTGGCCAACCACAGACAGGTATATGGTCGGAAGTACTTACTCTCGCGGTTACAGTAAATCTTGGGTTCTTTGTGTTTAATATTCTACCAATCCCACCCCTGGACGGTTCTCGTGTTCTTTACGCACTTGCACCTGAATTCGTGCGTCGCGGTATGGAATTTGTCGAGCAATTTGGCGTATTCTTTGTTTTTGCGGTTGTACTTTTGGCAAGCGGACCTATCGGCACTTTTATGACTGCCGCGATTCAGTTCTTCTTGCAGCTATTTGCTCATGCTTTCGGCCTAGGGGTCGCTTAACACCTAAGAGGGTGCTATACTGGAATAGTCCCAGAAGCACCTCTCGGCGTGTATGATTTTCCTTTATACATTTTGATAGGGAATTCAAATGGCTTGTTTCCGTGGAAACAGGCTGAGAATACCCACCTTGCAAATACGCAGGGAATATCAAACGTCGGGGTGCTCGCTGGGGCACTTTAATATATTCTCGGGGTGTGGCGCAGTTGGTAGCGCGTACGGCTGGGGGCCGTGAGGTCGCTGGTTCAAGTCCAGTTACCCCGACCAAGAATTTATCAGAAAGAAAAACATGAATCAAAGAATTGCCGTCCGTGCCATTATCCGTGTTGACGAAAAAGTATTACTCCTAAGGCGTGCAACCGGCCGGCCTTCAATCCTGAACAAGTACGAGTTACCGGGTGGGCAGCTCGAGTATGGTGAACAGCCGGAAGATGCGCTTCAGCGGCATATACAGGCGGATATAGGCGTGGCAATTAAGGTTGCTCAGCTATTTGATGTTCTTACTTATATCGACCATGACGATAGGGATCTGCAGTATGTTATTATTTTATATCTCGTCAGTGTGGAAGCTGGAAAGCTTCAGTTAGGTTCTGGATATAGTCACTATCAGTGGCAGAAGATGGCAGATATTCATCAGGAAGAGCTTACTGAGTCATCCAAACTACTGCTAGGTATTTCTCAGCAAACAGTTGTACCTCAGGAGGAGAAACTGGTCATTAAAAGCGATGTTACGAGTGTGTCTGATATAGATAAGCTCATCGTATATTCCGACGGGGGCTCACGAGGTAATCCTGGACCGTCTGCTGCAGGATTCGTGATAATGAATGCGGATGAGCATGTTATTCATGAAGGCGGGATGTATCTGGGGGTGACCACGAATAATGTTGCTGAATATCAGGGGGTTCGTTTAGGACTCGAGAAAGCGCTAAAGGTGGGGGCGCGAGTTGTTGATTTCAGAGTGGATAGCATGCTCGTTGCAAATCAAATGAATGGCCTCTATACTATTAAAAATCGCGAGCTATGGCCTATACATGAGCGAATTGTCGAATTAATTAAGCAGTTCGATAAAGTGACGTTCACGCACGTTAAGCGCGAGTTTAACCAACTTGCGGATGGAATGGTAAATAAGATCCTAAATGCGCATGGAAGCGGCGAGAATGGGGTATAATTAGACCAGACAGTTCGTTAGATGATCGCTTGCCGTTAGGCAAGAGGAAAGTCCGGGCAGCATAGGATATGACAGTCGCTAACGGCGACCGAAGGTAACTTTAGGGAAAGTGCCACAGAAACGA
>DATFHX010000015.1:0-5741 GCA_035247945.1 Saccharimonadales bacterium (SeqCode)
CCTGATGCGGTGCAAGAAGCTCCGCACCCAGCGCGAGCAGGAGCGCATGAAGACCGAGGAGGTCATCAGCAAGGCCGAAGACGCGCTGCATGTCCTGTTCCGCACGACCAACGAGTACAGGAACGGAAGCTCCTCCTTCGACGAGTGGCTGCAGCACTACCGCAAGGTCGTCGTCGCCTGGTGCCCGAGGAGCGTCTGGATCGACACCACTCGCATCGGTCAGCTGCCGCTGATGAGGAACGCCGCGTTCTTCCAACTCGACAGGGCGACCGAAGTCATGATCCACGTCCAGCTCCACAAGGCAGAACTCACGGATGAGGCCCTCGTGGCCGCCTAACGACCGGGAAGGTCCCCGCTCCGCCCACGCGTCAACGACGCGTCAGGGCGGACGGGGATTTTCGCTTTATTAGGGATATTGACCTCTGTACGGTATACTGGGACAAGATGAAAAAACTAGTCTTTAAAACACTCACTCTTGATAAAATCGTCGGTGGTGGTCAGGCACTTGGTCAACTTGAAGATGGTAAAAAAGCTTTCGTATGGGGCGGCCTCCCTGGAGAGAACGTAACGGTTCAGGTAACGAAGAAAAAGTCACACCTCGTTGAAGGAGTTGTGACAGAAGTACTTTCACAGAGTCCGGAGCGCACCTCACCCCAAGACCCCGATAGCTATTTGTCGACCAGTCCTTGGCAAATCATGACGTTTGAAGCGGAACAGCACTATAAAGCTGCCCTTATCGAAGAAGCTTTTGAACTCCACGATATTGTCGTCCCCGAACCAATTGACGTTTACACCGACGGCAAACAGTTCGAGTACCGAAATAAAATCGAGTTTAGCTGGTGGTGGGATAACGAAACAAATCAACTTGATCTCGCTTTTTTCCTAAGAGGTACACATGGAAAGATCCCTGTCGACGGCACCAGCCTTGCGTCACCTGCAATTACCGAAGCAGGACATCGCATCCGCGATGTATTACGTGCACGAAATACATCGGCGTTCGATCTCAAGACCGTCATTATTCGCTGTAATCAGCAGGGAAGTATTGCGATGCAGCTCTATGTTAAGGAGGAGAATTTTGAACCACTCTCAGACACAGAGCTTCAATCTCTCAATGCTGCCGGCTTCGAACTCATCTACAGCAATCCAAAAAGCCCCGCAAGTGTCATAACGAAACGCCTCCAAGCATGGGGGACAACAACGCTCACCGACACAATCCTCGGCACTCCTTTTACCTATGCCGTAGAAGGATTTTTCCAAATTAATATCCCTGTTTATGAACAAGCACTTCGCGACATGCAGGCTTACATCCCAGAAGGGAAACCTGTCATCGACCTATATAGCGGCGTTGGATCAATTGGCCTTACAATTGGCGGGAACGACGTAACGCTTGTTGAAATCAACGAGCACGCCGTTCGCGAAATGCAGCAGAACATTAAATCCTTAGGTCGCTCCGCTACCGCCGTCCTCGCAGCAAGCGAAAAAGCGCTTGATCACATTACGAGTGACGCAACCATTATCGTTGACCCACCGCGCGCTGGCTTACACGACGACGTCGTCAAAAAGCTCCTAGAGACGACACCCGAACGCATCGTCTATCTGAGCTGCAATCCTGTCACTCAGGCACGTGACGTTGCAAATCTCAGTGAGAGGTACGGTATTCGCGCACACCGTGGTTACAATTTCTTTCCACGTACGCCACATATCGAGCATCTTGTCGTGCTCGATAAACGCACATAGTTTCAAGATACTTCATGATACGTATGCTACAATAATTCCATGAGCTTAACGAGCAGTGATCTAAATGAAATTCGAAACATCGTCGAGTCTGTTGTCAGTAATGTTGTTGAATCTGTCGTTAGTAGACAACTCGACGAGAGACTTCGCCCACTGCAAGGCGAAATAGAAGCACTCCGAAACGATGTCAAAGAAATTTACGGCATGATCGCAGAGCTACAATCTAAGATAGAGCCGGACAGTACGTTTCAGAAAATGACGATTGAGCAAAAACTATTGAAACTCAACACTGAATTACTCGCTGCCGCAAAACAAGCGGGCATCAGCCTCCCACGCTAGAACTTCAGTTCAGAAAAGAGACCAATCACTGGCCTCTTTCTTCTTTTACAGGTATTTTTAGCTCTTGTCCCAAACGCAAGGCTGCAGTGGAGCAACTGTCGTATCGTGCACGGCAATGTCTACCTGACCATGTTGACTTCGCTCAAATACCCAGGTCTTCGTAGACTCTTTATACCACGCGATTACATATCCTGGGTTACTGTAGTATGTCTGCACATCACACCCCCAACCAGTGTTGCCATCATAGGATGTAGGCACTTTGTACCACCAATAGGATCCAGGCGAGCCATCGGTAAAGCGCGAAAGGTAGAGGTAACTCTGACGAACATACTTCCAGTAAGCAGATCCGTTAATACACCACGCGCTATTATTGCAAGATGGATTGAATGAATAGCCTCCAGGCCCCGTTAAAACATCATCGGTAAGCGTCGGCATTAATGCTTTGGTCTGAGTAAAGTCTGTTAGCATTGGATACTGCTGATTAGGGTTGAGCTGGTCATTCGCCGGATAGTCACCATTTTTACGCCAATACTGCTCAAGCGCATCTTTAATAATTGCAACGTCCTGCGCACGCTGACTATCGCGAGTACTTGCCTGTACTGCGTTATAGGCAACGATTGTGACAGACGCGAGTATGCCAATTACAATAACCGTTACAAGAATTTCGACGATCGTGAAGCCGCGTAGGTTCGCATGTCGCCTAGAATTCATAAGCGCTTTCATTACTTCTCACTATACGCCAAATACGGCGTATGATCTAGCTTGTTTTGATACGACGGTACGCGAATTTCGCAGCAATGCGCCAGCTACTCCGAGCATCGCTATCATATTGGTAAATCTCGCCGTTCTTCACTTCGCTAATCATGACAAGGGCTGGGTTATAGGGTGCTAGCGTACGATAGAATGTAAGATCCGAATCCGTCACATGACTTCGACCAGGAAATACCTCCCGGAATTTTTCGAGTGCAAGTGCGTCAAAATAATCAGGCTGTCCTTTTGGAGGAAAATATAGTTCAGCTTTAAGACCCATTCGAGCAATAATCTTCTTTACGTCACCAAGCAAGAGGCGGGAAGGGCCATGGATAAAGGCAAGAAGCTGCTTCTTCTTGGTCAAGAAAACTGTTGCTGTCGCCGTACGACTCACCGCAACATTACGAATGATTACCTGAGAAATATCGATATCTAAGCCAAATAATGCTTTGGCTGCACGCTCTAGCGCCAGATCATCATACATTTCATCATTCATTACCACCAGTGTAACACTTTACAACCAGATAGAGAAGTGATGTAACATTGAATAGCCCTCCCACATCCGCTTTGGGGATATGGGAGGGGGATTCGTCACTCAGCGAAGAAGTTTGCGCGCAGGTGGTCCACATAGTGGCGCTCAGCTGCGTGCAGAAACTCAGCATTAGGACTCATGCACGCCACCACATAGCGGCTAAATTGTCCGTCCAGGACAAGCTTCATGCGCTGCTTGACCATACCAGTGAAGCGTTCGCTCAGGTAACGGTTAAATGCCGTCACCAAACGCGAGGCAACCTCCTCGGCCGTCACCTCTTCATCAGCAGGAAATGCCTCCAGAATGAGGGGGACCAGATACTCCCGCGTATGGTCGTTTTCATCCACAGACCGCAGAAAAAGTTCTACGTCCCTGTGGCTTGCGACCCGTAGTGAACTCATCTTTCCTCCTTGTAGACGACTCCTATTACAATATGCGCACCCACATAGTATGTCAAATAAAAATAAGGTTGGTCGCACACCGGCAGATCCCAGTGTACGACCAACACCCTCAAGCCCGGAAAAGAGCTTGCCAGCGATTGCTCGTGCGAAGCTCCTCATACGCCGCTCGCACTTCGCGAAGAACATCCTGACTCGGATAGCCGTCAGAACACGCCTTCAGGAAGTCGTCGAATTTCATCTCCAGCTCGTCCGCTACTTCGCGTCGAGAAGGTGGATGAAGCAACGTGAGGTAGTTAAGGAATCCCTCGAACATGAGAGACCCGAACAGGTAGGCAGGGTAGTCCCTCTGACCCGCAACCTGTCGGAACGCACCAAACAGGTAGTCCCGCACGTCGAAGCTCTTCTCTCCGAAGATCTCCTCAAGCCTCGGTTGCATGACCACCCAGTTACGCATACGCGGTATTACAGCTCCAGGCATAGGCCCTCCTTATCGTCTGATTTCAGGGCGTAGTTAGTATATCACAACACTATCAGCCCCATAAAGCAGCCAGGGTCGGGTACAATAAAAAAATGAGTTATCTCGCACGCTACAAGAATCTCAATACTGCCCAAAGACAAGCAGTCGATACAACACAAGGACCCGTCATGGTTATTGCGGGCCCAGGAACAGGCAAGACCGAACTCCTCAGCATGCGTGCTGCAAATATTCTCAGGCAATCGGACGTTCTTCCAGACAATATTCTTTGTCTTACATTTACAGAGAGTGGCGCGAGCGCGATGCGACAGCGCCTGGCGAGTATTATTGGAGCGGATGCGTACAGAGTTGCCATCCATACATTCCACAGCTTTGGAACAGAAGTGATCAATCAAAACGGTGAGTTCTTTTACCACGGGGCTCAGTTCCGACCCGCAGACGAACTCAGTAGCTACGAACTTTTACGTACCATCTTCGACGGGCTCGATCACAAGAACCCGCTAGCAAGTCAAATGAATGGGGAATACACACATCTCGGTGACATCCTTACTATCATTTCAGAACTAAAGAGAGCAGGCCTCACGGGTGACGAACTACGAGCCGTACTCGATGCAAATGATGCCGCTATACAGGAGATTCAACCAGCACTGACCGTAGCTTTTGCAAATCGTCTTTCAAAAAAGGCCGTCGAGCATCTCGTACCTATCGTAGGCCAAGCTCGCAGTCTTGCCACTACTCAACCAATCGCAACTATCACTCCATTTTCAACCATTCTCGCCGATAGTCTCGATCAGGCAATTCAAGCGTCACTTGACGACAATTCAACAAAACCACTCACGAGCTGGCGCAACCAGTGGATGAAGAAGAATGAGACTGGTGATTTCATCCTCAAAGCGAACGAACGCGATGCAAAGCTACGCGCAGCAGCTGCAATTTACGATAAGTATCTTCTCGCAATGCACGAAGCGGCGCTTTATGATTTCGACGACATGATTCTCCGTGTAGTTCATGCAATGGAAATCTTTCCCGAACTCAAATACAACTTACAAGAACGCTATCAGTACATCATGGTTGACGAGTTCCAAGACACCAATATGGCACAGATGCGCATTCTCTTCAGCCTCACCGACAACCCCGTTAATAACGGTAAGCCAAACATTATGGTGGTCGGTGACGATGACCAGGCGATCTACAGCTTCCAAGGTGCAGACGTGGGGAACATTCATGCATTTCGTAGCACCTTCCCCGACACATCGCTTATTGTTCTTACCGATAATTACCGCTCCGCACCTGATGTACTGTCGTATGCACGATCCGTAATTATCCAGGGGAAAGATCGCCTTGAGGCAATAGATGTAGATTTAAACAAAACACTGAAGGCGTTCCAGTCAAAAACGAATGATACCGTGTCGCTCACTGAGCTCCCGACACGCCACGATGAGCATCGTAACCTCGTAGAGAGGATCAAAGCACAGATCGGTGAAGGACAATCGCCTGCATCAATTGCCGT
>DATFHX010000016.1:0-39225 GCA_035247945.1 Saccharimonadales bacterium (SeqCode)
CTGAAGAGGGCGCGGTTAAGCTATCTCACTTCCTTCTCTTCGATGATTACTCCAGATTCGTCATATACGGTTCGTGTAATCGTACTTTTGTAACCCATATTGAGATACGATCTTTTTTGCATACGAGCCTGTTCGCGAGTGTGTGTAGTGATTGTTGGGTGCCACTGCGTCCTAACGATATACACAGCCACTTGGCCAGGCTCTATGTGTCTTATTTGCGCCGCCCTACTGGCGAGTCTTGGTGATCGTGTAAATGCCCTCTTAGCTGCATCTACCAACTTTCCACCTAACCGTCCACCTAGACTTCCGATCTTCTCGTAGTATCTCGCGTCCTTCTTTCGATTCGTCTCAGCCGCTTTCTTCCCGGACGATTCCCTGTCCCTCGTGCTCATCATTACCCTACCTTTACCTACCTATTAGCTATCAAAAAATGCCGTTCTTCAGAGGGTCGATTCCCTAAAGAGCAACATTTTGCGATAGCCAAGAGATTTAATGCTTGGCGACCCTCGCATAGCCGCCAAGCGTCTATTGTGACTATTTAGACCGTACGATCGAGTAGAGGTTTACTATGGCGTTGATAGCCATAATACTTGCCCCTACGATGAGTGCGTTTTTGAATAGTCCCTCTTTTTCTAGTGACCACAGTACAAGTGCTGCAGGTACTGCGATTTCGATTAAGAGGTGCGAAAAGTTCCAAATGTTCTCAAGTTCTTTTTTGATGTTCATAGTTTGTTTTCCTTTTCTAATGTTTATTTGCAGTAAACATCGTGACTGCATGGAGCCAAGAAATTTTCCAATAAGGAAGTTGAAAAGTAGTGTATCACTAAATAAACAACCCTGCATTTTCGTTAAGGTACGATAGTCATACGCTGCTATATGCGTTTGCTCCATACGGTCACGATGCTTACTGCATATATATGGAACCAGAGTGAGTAGGTGGAGAATCTGGAGTGTCGCCAGCTCCTTGCTGCATCTTTTGGACTATAGCTTTGCCCGTTCCCGTGCCACGAAGCTCGGTTTAGCGGCGTTATTTGCCATCATCTACTCAAGAGCACGATCAAAGCTTCGCACAAGGTTCCTTCCCGAATCTGATGGGGGAACGAACCAAGGCAATCGCTTCACGCGCCTCTACCTCTGGTGCTAGAGCGTATGGTGCTAGTAGTAAGTGGCATGTAGGCGTGTCGCTGGACGCCTCGTTTTTATTGCTATGCAGTGTGCGTACTGTCTGTCGTACTACTTTCCGCACCTATTCAGCCATACGATGATTAATCACCAGCCCCGAATAGCTCACGTTCTTACTACCAGCACTACTACGCTCTAGCTTTCAGTGGACGTTGTAACTTTCTATTAAGGTCGCGGTCAAATGCTTCCTCCACCAGGCTCTATCGCTTACCACCAAGGCTCGCCGCGTTTATCGACGGATACGCCGAGGTGCTCGTTGTAGCAGACTCCAGTACAGAATTTCCACTGTGCTGCGTATGACCATGAGCCATATCTTCGTAGCATGTAGTCTGTCCATACTTTCATCTGACAACTTCCGTTTGCTTGCCAGTCGGGACACTTTTCAAGCATCTCGGCCTTATTTCCTCCGGGGCAAGCCTGTCCGAGTCCGATACAGCCAATCGAGTTGACCGAATCGAGCGTCCATCCAGATTCTTGCCCCATGATCTGCTGCACATATTGCCGGTCTTCACCGGCGATACCTGCGGCATCCATCCACTGCTCAGGTCCATCTGCCTCGGCAACGATTATTGGTTGCTCTGGGGATGGTTCTGGCTGCGGAGGATTTATCTTCGCCACTTCCTGAATTGGTTCCGTTTTGTCGGTAATCACTTCAGTAGGTGGCTCTTTTACTTGTTCCACAGCATGAGGCTTTTCAGCATCTGCTTTCTGAACTTGTATGTCTGGTCGTATCTGCATTAGTAGCAGAGCTACTAGTACGAGTAAGGCCAGTTTTGTATAGATACGAATATATTCGTCTCCGTTTTACATATCCAATAGAGAAAGCTGAAGCCTACCAAAACTATTTGCTTGCTTCTCCACGGATATGATCTGTTGCACAGATTTATATATGTTGCCTAATTGTCAAAGTGCTCGATTTTGTAAACTTGGGAGGTGCTAAATTTGCAACTAGTACCCCCATTTGAGTACAAAAAGTACCCGTAGCCTTACGGTGATTACAGGAATCACAGCTACGAGATGATCTACAATTTAGGGAATGATACTTGACATTATGTGAAATAAAAAACCCACTCTACGAAAGAGTGGGTTTCTTACACATACAAGGCTCTCAACAAATATGTATTGTTGCTCGCATAGAGCTTTTGAAGTTCTCGCAGTTCAAGTATCGTTGAACTAATTAAGATTATATATCCAAGTCGTCCAGTTCCGCAAGCTCTTTGCGGGTGTTTTTTGCAAGGTCCGACTCGTTATCCACAGGCTCATCTGATGAGTTTTTCACAGGCTCGCCATCTTCGTCTTCAGATGATATGGTATAGTTTTCACGCTGATCATCGTTATTAACAATTTTTAGGTTATACCGTGCGTCGTTTTTCGTTCCAAGTGCACGAAGTAATGTGCGAAGGCTCTGAGCAGTCACGCCGCGCTTTCCAATCACACGCCCTAGATCATCTGGATTTACCGTAAGTGTTAGAAGCACACCTTTCTCGTCAATAAGACGCTCAACGACAACATCATCAGGGTGCCCAACGAGCGATTTTACAATATATTCTACGAATTGCTGATCTATAGTCGACATATACCCTCCGTTGTCGGTCATGCTCACTAGCTTTGTACTAAGTATTATACCACGAGCATAGTAAACGCAAACATTTTGAGATCTGGACTGTATAATTGTTTTATGGTATAGTATCTGACGGCAATACGCCATCCGACGATACGAGGAGAAACTCGTGGCTACCACGAAGAAAACCAAGAAGAGGCCGAAGCAGCCGACCGACCATGGAGTTGCCACCGTTCCATTCGGACATCTTCCCGAAGGATCCATGGAACGGCGAGTAGCCGTCGCCATGGCGGACTACTTCACCGGCACCGGAGGCGAGAACAAGGCGAAGCGGTTCGAGGAAGCCCTCCGGGCAACCCGCGAGTTCTTCGGGACCAGCGTCACTCTGATCGCATGGGACACCGCACGGAGCGCCGTCATGCGACGCTTCCAGATCCCACGCCCCTAGGTAATCCTCTGAACGTCGGAACCCCGTACACCGAGTGGTGTGCGGGGCTTCTCTCTTTTATAAGATGAATATATCAAAAAACCGCCGTAATGGCGGTTTTTTACTAAGAGAAGGCTTTATGCTTCTACTTCTTCAGCAGGAGCTTCTTCTTTTGGCTGGTTCTTGCGAAGCTTTTCAGCGTTCTTTACAGACTTCTGCTTGTCAGCTGTTGGCTGCTTGACCCATTTAGGAAGTTTTACGCCAGCGTCCGCGAGGAGCTTTACGACGCGTGGAGTTGGCTGCGCACCGTTGTCGAGGTACTTCTGCGCCTGTTCTACCTGAACGTTAGATTCTTTAGTGTGTGGGTTGTATGATCCAACATACGCAACAACACGACCGCTTGATGGGTGGCGCTGTGCTTCCTGGACTGCCAGGCGGTAAACTGGGTAGCCTTTACGGCCAAGGCGTTGCAAACGGATTGCGAGCATAGAACTTAGAACTTCCTTTAATTACTTCTTAGACTTAGTATTGGTTCTTAGAAACATTTTACACTGTTTTTGCGCTAGAGTCAATCTAACTTTTCGTTCGCGACTCATACGCCTTTAAGGCAGCTCGTGCAGCTTCTTGCTGCGCAGCCTGTTTACTCGGACCAGTTCCTTGTCCCATAAGGATAGGGCCAACAAAAGCACCAAGCGTAAAGACCTTATCGTGGTCAGGACCCTCTTCGCTCAATACTCGATACGACGGCGTTTGTCCATCGATACGCTGCGAAACCTCCTGGAGGTGCGATTTAGGATCACGCCAGCTTCCCGACTCTAAGATCGCATCAAGCTTTGAGAGGATATGCTTCTTAATAAAAGCATCGGCATCCTCATAGCCACGTTCAAGATAGATGGAACCGATCACTGCTTCAAAGGCATTTGCGAGAATTTGTTGCCGGGCACGGAGGCTTCCATTTTTCTCACCCTTACTCATACGGAGCAATGGCTCATAGCCGAGCTTATCCCCCGCCTCGCCAATGCTTTCCGTACGAACAAGCGATGCACGCCAGCTTGTAAGAATACCCTCTTGCTCATTGAAATTATTAAAGAGATAGTCAGTAACCGAAAGTTCGAGTACGGCGTCGCCGAGAAATTCAAGTCGCTCGTTATGCTCAGAAACACTTTTACGGTGCTCGTTTACGTAGCTACGATGCGTAAGCGCTGTGACTAAAAGATCAATATTCTTATATTCAAACCCAAGTTTCTCGCGGGCGAATTCTTGATAGGGGGCAATTTGCATGCCACTCATTGTTATAGTTTCTCCTGTCGGATTTTCTTCATCGCAAGAAGCATCAGTTTACCGATGTCTTCGTATTCGATTTCTTCAAGTGCATCGTGGAACTTAAACCACTTAATGCCATTCATCCATTCTTCTTTTTTAATTGCGTCAGTATCGCCCTTAGCACGCACAAGATAAATCTGTGTCGTCATAAGGACAAGTTTATCAATACGGCGGTAGCGGAAGTGAATTTTTCCGAGCCACCCAAGTACTTCCGTATCACTAAGCCCTGCCTCTTCGGCAATCTCACGCTGTGCAGTTTGTTGAGCAGTTTCACCCTCTTCGATGTGACCCTTTGGAATTGTCCAACGGTCCTTTGCATCCTGAATGAGTAGTATTTCGACGTTACCGTCTTTGTCACGGCGAAATACCACCCCTCCAGCCGTCGGTTCGCGAACAATCTCCTGAATCGACGGCTTGTGGCGGTTAAAGTACTTTTTAAATCGCTCAAACTTTGGGTTTTGCATCGTCTGATTCTCCTTCCACAAAGGTGCGATAGGCGGTGCCAAGCACCCCATTCACAAACTTGCTTGAGTTATCAGAACCAAATGCCTTGGCCAGCTCGACAGCTTCGTTAATCGCTACCTTAGGTGGAACGATATCGCCAAGGTGGAGTAGCTCATAAAGACCAATACGCAGTACCGACCGATCAATACGAGCGATCTGGTCAATAGGCCAATCGGGAGCGATTGGTTGAATCTTAGCGTCTAGATCAGCTTGGTCGGCGATAACACCTTTTACAAGATCAGCGACAAATGTTTTGTCTTCGATTGCTTCCTTATACTGTTCGATATTACGCTCGAGGATTTCGTCGATATTAACCGAGCTATCCTGCGCCTGGGTACGAAACTCGTATTCGTAGAGCGATTGTAATGCGACGATGCGTCCAAGGTGGCGGTTAGAGGCCATATGCTTTTTGGTTCTTTCTAAATGTTAGGGTTATTTAAAAAGTGCGTAGGCTACGCCGAAGGAGCTTCAGACTGAGCAACAGTTGCTTTTTTAGCAAGAGCCCTACCTGTTTCGCGGCGAGTAGTACGTACCTTTACAGGTGACTTTGCGTTAACGCGGCGAGCTAGTTCGAGGCGAAGGTGGCTGCGGCGCAGACCGGTCTTGCGCGGGCTGCTTTGTTTCTTTGGTTGTGCCATGAAAAGATCTCCTTATCGGCTTGGTAATAAAACTTACCTCTCATTATAGCCGATTTGAGCTAAATCCTCAAGCGTAAATTGTTGACTTTTTAAGCGAGCGATGTCGTTGTTACACTTAGGCAACAATATTCACCAGCTTACCGGCAACATAGATCACCTTTTTAGGAGTTGCATTACCAACAAATTTTTTGACATTCTCATCTGCAAGCGCCGCTGCCTTTACTGCTTCTCCATCAGTGTCTGTAGCAAGCTCAAGTTTCGCACGAAGCTTACCATTTACTTGGACAATAACTGTCATCATACTTGTTTGCAAATACGCGTCATCCCATTTTGGCCATGTGTCGATATGGATCGTTGTCTCGTATCCAAGATCATGCCAGAGCTCCTCGGTAATATGCGGAGCAAACGGAGAGAGCACCTGAAGCAGTGATTCAACCGCAAACTTCCAGGCCGGCGACTTACCGATCCCATATTCTTCTTTGAACTTATAGTAGTTATTTACCGCCTCCATCATTGTCGATACGGCCGTATTGAATTTATCGTGTTCAATATCTTCGGTCACTTTCTTAACAGTTCGGTGCGCAGTTGCGAGGATCTGTTCGCTTGCTTCTTTAGAAAGCTGGATACCTTCGGTGCCTTCATACTCTTGCACGAGGTTCCAGACACGGTTTAAGAACCTGTAGGTCCCTGGAACACCACGTGTATCCCAAGGTGCATCCACATCATACGGTGCGATAAACATCTCATAGACACGTAGTGCATCCGCACCATATCCACTGTCCATAATCTCGAGCGGATCAATAACATTGCCCTTCGATTTGCTCATTTTAAGACCATCTGGAGCCATGATATATGCGTTATACATCATGCGCTTGAATGGCTCAGGTGTCGACACCCAACCCTGTTTGTAGAAGAATCGCATCCAGAACCTTGAGTAGAGAAGGTGCGCAACCGCATGGTCACCGCCGTTATAAAAGTCAACCGGACCCCAGTGCGCTTCAACCTCAGGATCCCATGCTTTCTCATCATTAAATGGATCAATATAGCGGAGGAAGTACCAGCTACTACATGCGTAGCCATCCATAGTATCAGTCTCACGCTTCGCTGGCTTACCGCAAGTTGGACAGGTCGTATTCACCCATTCAGAAACATTTGCAAGCGCAGACGTCGCTCCATCCGTAGGTTTATAGTTCTCAACATCAGGAAGAATTACAGGAAGCTGATCATCAGGAACGGCAACCGCACCATGTTCATCACAGTGAATGATTGGAATTGGCGCACCCCAATAGCGCTGACGACTAATCAACCAATCGCGCATCTTGTAGGTGGTCTTTGCTTGGCCAACACCTTGTGATTCAAGCCATGCAACAATCTCTTCACGGGCATCCTCTGTACGCATCCCGTCAAAGGATCCACTATTCATAAGGACACCTTCGCCGGCGTAAAGGCCAGCTTCATCATCCGTTTCTGGCTTCTCAACTACGGTAACGATTGGAAGATCGAAAGCCTCGGCGAACGCAAAATCACGATCATCATGTGCTGGCACTGCCATAATTGCACCGGTCCCATAGGTTGCAAGCACGTAGTCGGCGATCCAGATTGGAATATTCTCACCAGTTGCAGGGTTCACTGCGTAACTTCCAGTAAAGACACCTGTCTTTTCGCGAGATTCGTTCATACGTTCAATTTCAGATTTTCGTGCCGCTTCTATAATGTAGCCATCTACCGCCTCGCGAGTATTGTCATCGGCAAGACTACGGGCAAGCGGGTGTTCCGGCGCAATCACAAGAATTGTTGCACCAAAAATCGTATCTGGACGAGTCGTAAAGACAGCAAGTTTTTCATCACGACCGTTTACCGCGAATTGCACTTCGGCACCCTGCGACTTTCCGATCCAGTTCTTCTGCATAGTTCGGACCATATCAGTCCAGTCAAGCTCGTCAGTAGCTTCAAGCATTTCGTCGGCATACTCAGTAATCTTGAAGAACCACTGCTTCAAGTTACGTTTTCTAACGGGATTACCACAACGCCAACATTTACCGCCCTCTACTTGCTCGTTCGCAAGCACGGTTTTGTCGGTGTCGCACCACCACTGTGGACTTTCTTTCTGGTATGCAAGCCCATTTTCGTAGAGACGATTAAAGATCCACTGTGTCCACTTGTAATACGCAGGATCGGCGGTGCTAATCTCTTTAGACCAGTCATAACTATAGCCAAGACGCTTCAACTGACGCTTGAAGTTTACAAGAGCCTCGTCATGTGCCTCACGCGGCTTCTTGCCAACTTTTATTGCGTAATTTTCTACGGGGAGGCCAAATGAGTCCCACCCAATAGGGTTATACGCATTGAATCCCTGTTGGCGACGTGCACGAACTTTAATATCACTAAATTGAAATGTGCGTCCATGACCGATGTGAATACCAGCACCCGTAATACCTGGGAGCATGCTCATACCATAATATTTTGGTTTGGTATGATCGGCAAAATCTACCTGGTATGTACCTTCACGGTCCCAGGTCTCCTGCCACTTCTGCTCTATCTCAGTTGGGTTATAACGCTTCATAATGTCTCCAGTATAGCAAATATTCCCCTTACAGATAAGAGATCGTCTCTAGCCAAATAGATACTACGCACTAAATTTCGAGAAAAATGCCTCTTTAGTGGCAAGCCACTCGGATGATTGCCGCACGAGCTCGTCATCTGCAGTCATAACGCAGAGTACCTTTACAGCTTCCTCTGCATATACATTGCCCTGAGATCCTTTTGCCAAGATAACAGCGCCAGGTTCAAGCACACTCCGGGCAAACGCACCGGCATCAATCGCACTCCTAAACGATCGCACCTGACAACCACGCACTCGGGCAGCTGGAGCAAGATACTTCTCCGCCTCTTCACCGATCGTAATAACCCAAGACAGGAGTGTTGGATCGCAAAGTGCACCAAGCTTCTCATGTTCAGCCGCAGAAAGAACGCCGAGTTCGTTCATACTACCGAGAATTGCGATACGCTGAGGTGCCTGCATACTGTAGAGTGTTTGCAGGGCAGAGCTTGCCGCAACAGGGCTCGAATTATATGTGTCATCAATAACAATCGTATTATCAATCCCTCGAAGGATATTCATTCGCCCAGGAACAGGGCGTATAAGTGCCAGTCCTGCGGCGATCTCACTCGGCCGAAGCCCCATCTTCGAGGCAACCGCGACAGCACCCATTACCGGACGGAGACTATGCTCACCGACAACTTTAATCGTCGCAGCAATTGGCTCCTGATACTCCGGTGCAATAACACTTCCTTTATATCCCGTTTCAACCTCAAAGTCTTCCGTCTCAAAACGGTACTCAGCAACTCCAGTTGTGCCGTATGTATCAACATTAGGATTTTGCAGAAATGTAGCAAACCGCTCTTCAATGTCATCCCTGTTAATAATCGCAATCTGCGAGAAATTCCCGGCCGTAAGCTCTTCTTTTGCAACTGATTCGATATCATTAAAGAATTCCATATGCTCTGGAGTTACCGCAGTAATAATTCCAATATACGGTTTTAAGTACGTACCAAAATGTGCAATATCTCCCGGGTGATCCGCTCCGATTTCCGCAATAATAACGTCTGTTCCGGTTGGCTCATTAATACGCCTGCGAGCCGCCGCAAACACAGATAGCCAGGCGCCAACACTTTTTATTGATCCTGGATATTCAATCCCTAAGATTGCAAGCGGCACGCTCATGTGTGTGTTATGGTTACCTGGATGCATCGCCACACGGTATCGCTGCGAAAGCAGCGTTGCAATAGCCCGCTTCGTACTTGTCTTACCAACACTTCCCGCTACAACGACCAATTTAACTTCCGGGTGCTTCTTAAAGTATTTAACGACATATCGCTCAAGTCGTTTCTGTATAAGTTGTCTAAACATGCTTATCTCTATACTATAACGATTCCTTAATACACGCAATTAACAGAGGTAAAACGATATATACATATTATGTATATAGAAAATATGTAAAAACTGTTGACACTTCATAATTTAGATGTTATTATCACTCATGACTGTTTGCTCATCCGAGAGCTTCAGCAACCTATGTGCGGAGGCATTCACATGTCCGCAGCGAACCTGAGCAAGGGCGAGAACGGCGCCGTCATCCCCGAGGGTGCCGGCAGCGGAATCCTTCCGATCGTCGACGCCGACTACCGCGTGGTCCTCTCGTGGCGCGTGGAGTCGGGCGGCAACCCCTTCAAGCGTGTCGACCTCGACGCGCTGGCGATGACCGCGAACGCCTCGAAGGTCTGGGTCGGCGCCTGCCACAAGAAGGACAAGAGGCCCTTCAACGGTGCGTTCCGTCACGGTGGCGACACCAAGGCCCGCCCCGGCCAGATGGCGAGCGAGACGATCTACTTCAACCTCGCCAAGATGGTGGAGGACCCGGACGTCGTCCACAACGTCTTCTCCATCACCTGCTTCGGGAACCGCATGGCCCTCGCCGAGCTCGCCGAGCTGCGCGTCCAGCTGTTCTCGCCGGACAACCAGCCCATCCTGCCCGGTGGTCGACGCGGCATCGAGGACCCGGCTTCGGCCGCCCTCGCGTTCTACGTCAACGGCAAGACCGGAGCCTTCCAGGAGGTCTCCAACACGTACAACGTCGACGGCAGCGCGCAGAAGTGGCGCGACCTGGCCGCCGCCGCCAAGGGCATCCTGCCCGCCGCGTAGCCAGCGGCACTGCACAACCAAGTGCGGCCACACCACCCCAATCCAGGGGCTGGTGTGGCCGCCAGCACAACCCTTTTATCGAGGGTATTTTTTATTTCTGTGACCATCCACCTCTTGCAAAACAACCCTACCTCACGTATAATACTGAATGTTATCACCTATGCGGGTGTAGCTCAGCTGTTAGAGCGCTTCCTTGCCATGGAAGAGGTCCAGGGTTAGAGTCCCTGTACCCGCACCAATATTCGACATCACCAAGACGCTACGGCGTCTTTTTTGTTTCGGTCTTGCCTAAATGCTAAACTTAAAATGTATACAACATTTAAAAAGGATAAAATAAAAATGAGTAAATATGTTGATGGATTCGTTCTCGTTGTTCCAAAAGGTAAAGAAGCTGAGTACGAAGAAATGGCAAAAATGGGACGTGATTCATGGATGAAGCACGGCGCGCTTCAATACTTTGAGTGCAGAGGAGATGACCTCAAGCAGCAGGATATGGGTGGTCAGAAGTCTCGCGCCTTTGCCGAAATGGCTGGGGCTAACGACGATGAAAACGTCTGGTTCTCTTTTATCGTCTTCAATTCCAAAGCGCATCGTGACGAAGTAAACAAAAAAGTCATGGATGAAATGAGCGAAAGCTACAACGAACAGAGCGATTTTGTTATGCCTAACGATATGACAAAAATGGCGTATGGAGGCTTTAAGGCAGTCGTCGAAGGATAAGATTTTCAGTCCGGTGAACGATAGCCAAAGAATAGATGCTTACATAGCCTCTCTCCCTGACTGGCAGCAAGAAATCTGCAGTAGAGCAAGAGCGCTTATTCATAAAGCAGAGCCTGCCATCCAGGAAGAAATAAAGTTTACGAATCAGCCATACTTTACTTATAAAGGAAATGTCTGTGCACTCCTTGCAGCTAAAGATCATGTAAATATATTTATTTACGATCCTATTGCCCCAGATCCTCAAGCTATCATAAACCAGGGTAAAGAGAACCAAACAGCACGTTCGATACAAGTGGTGAAAGGCAACTTTCCCAATGAGGAGGCGTTCATCAAACTCATACAAGCAGTTGTCTTCAACAACAAGAAGGGTGGATGGCGCCATCTTAAGAACAGTTAAATTCATTCTACAAACTAACGACAAGGACATTACATTGACAGATCAAGATATTCAGCAACCCGGTAAGATGATTACACTCGAGCACACCTACAATGCCTCACCAGAAAAGATATGGCAACTTTGGACAACAGCAGAAGGCATTGAGTCATGGTGGGCTCCAGATGGTTTTAGTGTAAAGGTCGACAAACTAGAGCTTAAACCAGAAGGCGAGCTTATCTATACAATGACCGCTACTGCGAAACCGCAAATCGAATTTATGCAGTCGGCCGGAATGCCCTTATCGACAACATCTCATAAAACCTTCGTTGCGCTTGAGCCTAATAAAAAGATCTCTTACAACTCACTTGTCGATTTCGTACCAGGCAAAGACTCCTACAACTTCCTAACAGTCGTTACTCTAGAGCCAATCGATGCAAATACCACGAAGGTTGTTATGCAGATGGAGCCACTTCACGATGAAGAGTGGACAGGCCGTCTCGCTGCAGGCCGCCAGAATGAACTAAATAACCTCGATACAGTTATCAGAAGTGCCTCGTAATACAACAAGTCCTGATAATGTTAAAAGCATCGAGCGCCTGCTCGATGCTTTTAACGTTTATCTCATTCCGTTCGCCTCGCAAAATATTCCTCCGTCTCACGCATGAATATTTCGGCAACTTTTGCACCAACTCCATAAAGTTCCTGAAGTCGCTGAGAGAGTTCATCCTCATCCCGACTCGCCTCAATCATCATGAGGAGTGATCCGTCATATTCACGAACTAGCTGATCCATGCACGTATGAATTGCCCTAGCAGTAGATTCGTCATATCGAACATATTTTCCCTTATCGAGGAGTCGAACTAACTGACGATGTTTCAATTTCAAGAGCGCCCACGGCGTATCAAGATGGTTCGCCATAAGTACCCGCCACGTCTCAAGCGCGACAGTTGACTGGATAGGCTTTCCGAATAGATACGACAAAAGGAACCATCGAAATAAATCGTCTTCGGCAAGCACATTCAAGCCCAGACTTTCAGCCGAGTAATGCGCTTCGTCTTTCTTACGTATCATTTAAGAAATCGGCTCACCACCCGTCACCCCAATGATCTCTCCAGTTATATAGCTGGATTCCTGTGAGGCGAGAAAGACAAAGGTAGGCGCAAGCTCAGCAGGCTGCCCAGGTCGTCCCATTGGTGTGTGCTTTCCAAATTCCTCCAGTTTTTCTCGAGGCTGACCATGACTCGGCTGAAGCGGGGTCCACACAGGGCCAGGAGCGACAGCATTAACCCGTATCCCCTTTTCAATGAGCATCTGTGAAAGCGCTTTAGTAAGTGTTGTAACCGCACCTTTTGTCGTTGCATAATCAAGGAGTACTGCGGACGGTCTATACGACTGGATCGATGTCGTGTTAATAATCGTTGATCCTGGTGGTAGATATTTTACCGCCGCTTTAGTGAGCCAGAAGATTGCAAAGACATTTGTTTGAAATGTTTCTTCAAACTGCCTCGTCGTAAGTTCTTCAAGCGACTCTACGGCTACCTGCTTGCCTGCGTTATTAACGAGAATATCAAGTCCACCGAAGGATTCTACCGTCTTCTCGATTGCATCAATACAGACAGCCTCGCTTCGTACATCACCCTCAATAGCCAACGCCTTCCTGCCCGCCTGTTCTATTAGTGAGCAGGTCACTTTCGCGTCCTCATGTTCTTCAGGAAGGTACATAATAGCGACGTCAGCCCCTTCCCTCGCATAGGCAATTGCTACTGCACGGCCTATTCCAGAATCGCCACCTGTAATAAGTGCCCGTCTCCCCGCAAGTCTTCCCGAACCCACATACGTCTCTTGTCCATGGTCCGCCTTTGGAACGAGTTCGTTTTCTTTCCCTGGCTCAGGCTGGACCTGATCCTTTGGGATATGAAGACTGTCATACTGCGTTCGCGGATCCTGCATCTCATATTGGTTCTTCGCCATGCTAACCCTCCTTAGGATGCCACTTATCATCTGCGCCTTTTTTGTAGGTCTTCTTCACAGCGGTCCAGGCTACCCGTCTTGCGGCATCTTCTCTGCTACCACCTTTTTTCCTATCTTCAGGATCTTTGTATTCATCATAGGCATTATTAAATGCCTCTTTAAAAATTTCTTGTGCATGCTTTGGAAGATTACTCTTCACATTATCTGGTAACTCATTAATACTTCCGTAGGGCATCGAGTATCCTCCTTTGCCGTAACGATTAATTTATTACACCCTACTATCTACTATACTCACTAATTTCATTATGGAAAATTGCTCTCACCCATTCATGGCCACTATTGATTTTTACCTCTGTAAATGATTAAATTCAAAGTATATAATAAGCCTCTTACAAGGAACACTAATGGCACAGACTGACTATCCCGCAACGCTCGAGATTCAATACCCCACAAAACTAAATCGAGAAACAACCTTCTTCCGACTTTTCCTTGCATTACCGATTTTCATCCTCATCGTTATACTCACTGGCGGCGACAACTCGATAACGACAAATGGAACGGTGCATATAGGTACTGGAAGCGGTGTCATCGCAGGAATCACCATCGCAACCGCCCTTATGATTTTCTTCCGCCAACGCTACCCAAAATGGTGGTTTGACTTTGCGCTTGAGCTGCACCGTTTTGGCATGCGGGTACGCGCCTACCTCTTTCTCCTTACTGATAAATATCCATCAACAGTAGAGGCTCAAAGTGTAACAATGAATTTAAGATATCCTGATGCCGAGAAAGATTTAAACCAATACATGCCTCTCTTCAAATGGATCCTCGTATTTCCTCATTACATTGTTCTTTTCATCCTTTATATAGGACTCATATTCAGCGTAATTGTTGCGTGGTTTTCGATTATATTTACCGGAAAATATCCTCCTCGACTCTTTAACTATGTGGTTGGCGTTAATCGCTGGGAATGGCGAGTCGTTGCGTACGCGCATCTCTTAGCAACTGATGAATACCCTCCGTTTAGCCTTAGGTAAACAACGACTTTCAAGATTAAAGTACTACACCCTCACACTTTAGTTAAACTCTACACTCGCTAATGACACACTAAAATTATAGCAACGCGCTTATCTTTGACTTACCGTAGTCTTTGTTCTATTATTACCATCGAGCTCGTGAAAGGAGCCCTCTGTGTCTGATCCCTGGGATGATGCCGCAAGGCAAAAGACCACCGCCAGCCAACAGGCTGCGCAAGAAAGGGCGCGTGCTGAAGCACGCCAACGCAAGGAACGACAAGAGAAACAAGCCCGGCAGGAGGCAGCTCACGCCGCGCTCGAAGCAGCCATCAATGCCACTGTGCCGCTCCTCGAACGGTTCATGCGAGAGCGTGGAGGTGCAGCGCAGCGGCTCCTCGCCGCAAGTGGCGATCGGAGCTACATCCACATCGGCGGAGTGAGCGAGGGTGGTTACTATCACTCTTACTACCTCTCCAAGGATGGCCTCTGCTACGAAGTCGGCAGGAAGGCCGGCTACAGCTCCAACCCCGACAGAGTGACGCAGGCATCCGTACGAGACGTCATCGCTTCGTACGCCCGCGAGGGCAGGGGTGACCGCGACCCCGCCAAGGTCCGCAAGATCGTCGACTGGCTCACCGAAGAAGTGAACCGATTCGCATGATCACGCCCCACGTCCGCAATGCGGGCGTGGGGTATCTTTTTTCTAAGATCTTTTATTTATTCTTAATTTCTAACTCCGGAAAACCCGTCTCTTGGTCTAACGTGCGCACATAGATAGCTGACTCGTCTTCACCAATAACAACTTCAGCTGTAGGATGAACAATTGTGCCCTCTTTGAGATGACCTCCGAACCCCTGGCCCTCCTTATCCGAAATGGACACATGGAGATGTACACCATCCCGACTCACCGTCCCTACAAGGGATGTTACTTCATAGTCTCCAGAATACGTACGAATGTCTTGCTCGTCTGGAGAGGCTCCGGCCATACGGAGTGTAGCGCTCTCAAGGCCGGCAACGCAGGTAATAATAAATCCTGCTTGAATATTATATTTAGATGCGTATTGCTCAATTTCTAGCTTAAGATCAGCACCAGGCTTTAGACGGAACGTGTGAATTTTCATTCTTTCATGATACCATTACGTCACTTATCTAATTCTTTGATCTAAACTGAAGGCCCCACACCCAACCTACACGAATGAAGTACGCTGTAAACCATGTGCATATAGGTGTCGTTTGCAGACCGCGCCTTTTCGAGAAACGGTATATACTCAAGCCATTCAAATCTTGAATGCTCCCAACTCATCACTACTTCTGGGGTATTTACCAATTCGGTCATATACAGCGAATAGTGCGTACCATGGGCGGAATAGTCCACACCAGCATACATCTCCTGTACATTCGCCGCATCTATTTCGATGCCCGCTTCCTCAAGGACCTCTCGAACCATAGCGTCAATCGGCTCCTCTCCAATTTCAAGTGTTCCTCCGGGCAAATCTGGATCGTTTCCAAACGTTGGATGGTTGGATCGATACATTAGCAAGTATTTGCCTCGACTATCCACAATAACAAGCTTAGCGACTTTTTTCATATGTGCTAGTATATCACCCTAATCAACGGCCACTGAAGGGAGGTGTAGATGAATGACGTACTTTTCCATACTCCCTCCAGATAAGCCAAAGAACAAAAAGATCGAAGAGTGTAAGAAGGATCATGCCAATTGAATGCTTAAGAGCAATATCATACACCTGATAAAGCACAAGAAGACCGAGCGTTATAAGCGAGAAAGGATAGGCCCAAAGTTGATTCCTCAAGATTCCAATAACAGCAACGAGTTTTACTGCTGCATGAATCCACAGATAAACGATTAAGAATGTCGCAACCCCGTCGTTCAAGTGATTTGTCCAACCAAGCAGCGCATTCGCTACAAGATCATGAGGATCCTCAATACGTTCGCGCTGTGTAATAAAAGCCACAAAGTCATGGATTTGAGATGGATGAACAAAGAATAGTAGAAGCCCAGCCAGAAACTCCAATACTCCAGTTCCACCTTTGATAAGAAGGCTGCCTTCAAAGACTTTATCAAATAAGGACGAAGGGTGATACCAGGCCATGATTCTATTCTAACGTATGCATGTTTCTATATGACTGTCGAAGTAAATCAATGCAAGCTCTCCGTCCCCACCCCACAGTTCATGGAGATGCCTAGAAGCGTTCTCGCGTAGTAGCCATGCATTCTTTATACGAATATCTGGAAGCATATTTGTAATCTATCTCGATTGTTATTTTACACAATATTTCTAATTTGTTGTGCCAGGAAATTACCTAGCGCTTGATGGGAGACTTCGTCAAGATGGATTCCATCTTCACCGGCTTTTGCTACTTGAGCTGCGTCGGCAAAGTAACAACCTATATCCTCAGTAACCTTGTGCAGAGCGGCCGCCAACTCCTGAGACTTCCTCACAGAATCGTCGTTGTAATAAGCGGCATACCACTCCTTTATCCTGGAAGCGTTGCCGTCGACGAGAATAGGACTCACCAATAGTATCTCTGCAGGATTTCCTTCATACTTTGCGGTTTTCTCTTGTATTAGAATAACAAGGTTGCGTAACGCATTGACGATATCCAACACACTCCGATTAAACTCCACTTTGAAATCGTTCGTGCCAAGCATAAGAATCACATAATCGAGAGGCATATGACTATCAAGGCAGGGTTCTAGGTAGGTGCGGCCGTTGCGGCCGGGTTTTCTTTCATAGTCAAGATCTGTTGTGCGGCTACTTAAGCCTTCCTCAATAACTCTATAGCCATCACCTAAGTTGTTTTGGAGCACACCAGTCCAACGCACATTCGAAGGGAGTCGTCGTCCAGTCTTATCGGGAGTTTGTCCCCATGTATTTGAGTCGCCATAACAGAGTATTGACTTTGCAGTAGGGTCTGTATTCATTGCTCCATTATATATCAGACATCTGCTTAGCCCGTTTGGGTTAACTACTATTTACAAAAGAACGTCGTCAAGCCTTCATGAGTCAAGAAGGAGTTCATATCTTTATCAAAAATAGGCGAGTAATAGCACTGTATCATACGTTTTATCTTTACCATTCACCTCTTTACGTAGCGAGTACCTGAACGCTTTAAGGCCTCGCGCCGACGGTGACATTACCGTCGGCGCGAGGCCTGCTTTCAGTCCTTCCACTCCGCCCGTGTGCATCCAATGCCCGCACCCGGACTGATGATGTAGGGTACTGCGCCCTCAACCTTCACCCGATCCTTCGGCGAAGAAGCAGGCATAACTGCAACAAAAAGGTTGCTTATACCACCCGGTGCATGCTTGATCATGGCATAGGGGACCTTCCGAATGGTGAGGACACCATTGCTCAGACGCTCAACGTTCGCGATCAGGTCGGCGATGCACTCATCCTTCTTCTGATAGAGTTCACCTCGGCAGCTGAAGAGATCGAGTGTACGATCTTCTTCGCCGGCACTTATGTGCTGGGCGCACACGAAAAGGAGCGCACGAGTTGTAGAGCTGACAGCCATAGATTCTCTCCTTCGTCGGACTGATCTACATGCATATTATACCATCTTATAGCACATATATCATCTTCCTGACTATCTACAAGCACAGACCACAGTTAAGCAAATGTCACATATGCGGATTTTACATCTTCCTCAAACCACGAGACTCGCTCGCTTCATGAGATAATACCCTCGTCTCAAGAAAGGCCTTTTTGCGTTTTTCATATTCCGCGAGAGGTAAGCCATTACTCTCTTCTTTAAGCCGCCTATACTCATTACGTAAACTTGGGTTAGCCTTCAGAATCTCAAATCTCTTTTGCTGCAAAGGGACATGGGAAGTCTTTGGATCTGAAAGTATACAATCTACCTCAAACCCATCCAGACTAAACTCCCTGGACGTAAGGTAACTCTTCATTTCTTTAGGATTTCCAAGTAGAGGAATGAGTTTTTCAGCATATGCTTGCACTGCAGATGCATCGCATAGAATATCTAGATCAATGTCATTCTTGCCAGGCAGCCCGAGTGCGGCAGCACCCATAAAGAGTATTTCGAGTTCTGGCACGATAGTATGTATCTTATCTATAAGACTCTCAGCTTGTTTCCGTACTTCGGGATTCCAAGGCTGCAGATGGAAGATCGCCTCATTCATAGATTCATTCTACCAGGCTGCGAGGAAACAAAGAAAAGTTCCAGATATACTCTGGAACTTTTCTTATATGGAATAATTTCTGGTGGCTCCTCCCAGACTTGAACTGGGGACACAAGGCTCTTCAGGCCTCTGCTCTACCAACTGAGCTAAAGAGCCGCTCGAGGTAACATCTGTTATTTTACTAGAGTTACCTCGTTTTGGCAAGTCTCAGACCTACTTATGGAGGATCTTACCAAGTGATTCAGTAAGTTCTGCCGGAAGTACAAAGAGCGTCTTCTGGCTTGGCTCCGCAGAGATCTTTTCGAGCGTCTGGAGCGTACGAATATTGATTCCTCCAGGGATCTTCGTGAGCATTGCTGCTGCGTCTGCCACTGCCTTTGCGGCCGCCTTTTCACCTTCGGCCGTGATAATCACAGCGCGGCGCTCACGTTCAGCCTCTGCCCGTTTTGCCATTGCTCGTTTCATATCCTGAGGAAGCTCAATGTTCTGAACCTTTACGTTCTCAACGTCAATTCCCCACTGATCTGTTTGGCGATCTACGATTGCCTTGATTTGCTGACTAATCTCATCACGCTTAGAAAGTAGATCGTCTAGGTCAACATTTCCCGTTACATCTCGAAGCGCAGCCTGAGCGAACTGGCTCGTTGCATAGATATAATTTGTTGTTTCAAGCACCGCCTTTGGCGCATCAATGACGCGGAAATATACGACAGCATCCACACCAACGGTCACATTATCCTTTGTAATAACCTCTTGTTTTGGTACGTCAATTGGCGTCGAACGAACGTCAACGCGAATGACACGCTGCACGACCGGGAGGATAATTTGAAGTCCAGGCCCACGTACGCCACTAAAGCGTCCGAGCGTTAGAATAATCCCTCGTTCATATTGGTTAATAACCTTTACTGCACTCCCAATGAGTATCACGATCAAGGCAATTGCTGGTATTACTACTTCCATAGCTCTCCTTACTTAAATCAAAAAGCTACGAAATTCGTAGCTAGACGTTCCTGTACGCAGTATACCTGGTTTTTTCAAGGACCACAAACGACTAATAGCTTGTAGCCGCAGCCACGATACACTCAGTAATGCCACTCCCTGAGCTTGTATAATCTGCCGCGCTTCCCGAGGGTGCCGTGAGTGTGTTTGAGCCATCACTGAGCCTGTAAATTAAGGGCTCATTATTAACGTTACATTTCTGACCTGTTCCTTCGAGTGAGTACTCAACCGCGAGCATACTCTTACCGTCCACCCAAGCAGTCTCGATGTACGGACCCGTCACTGTATCACCACCCGTTGACTGCGTTGCTGGGTAGCGTGACACATCTACAGGACCTGCGATGCTCGTGAGAAGCGTATTAAACGTATCAACTTCCCAAACGTAGACGGTCGACCCATAGTATCCGCAGGCATTCTTACCCCCAACAGATGGATGTCCCGTACCAATACATGCTCGCCACCAATCATCGCCAGGATTCTGCCCCATTGCAGCCTGCACTTCTGTTGGTGTCTTTTTTGTTAAAACGACCTTTACTGCTTCAATAGCAGCACTTCCTGCCGCAAGACGAGCCCCATTTCGCGCCGTTCGCTGAGCATTATTGAACCCAACGACCGTAAGCGACGCTAAAATGGCGATAACAACGATAACAATCAGAAGCTCGACAATAGTGAATCCAGAACGTGTAGAATATCGTTTCATAATGGTTATGGTTACGTATTATTGTAGCACACGCTATACTAAGTAGTGTATATGCAACAACGAATTCCCCTGGCCGAAAGAATGCGACCAACAACACTAGATGAGGTGATAGGACAGCACCATCTATTAGGAGATGGTGAGATTCTTCGTCAGATCGTCGCTAGCCATGAGCCTGTTAGTCTCATTCTTTGGGGGCCTCCTGGAAGTGGCAAAACAACGCTCGCCCGCATTATTGCAAATGAGGTACATGCTGAATTTACCGAGCTTTCGGCTGTCACGAGCGGCAAAAAGGATGTCGAGAAAGTAATCGAGCATGCTCGTCAAAACTGGAATCTCAATATTCGCACTATCCTTTTTGTCGATGAAATCCATCGCTTCAATAAAGCACAGCAAGATGCCTTTCTCCCTCATGTCGAATCGGGGCTTATAACCCTCATTGGGGCAACCACTGAGAATCCAAGTTTTGAAGTTATCACCCCACTCCTCTCAAGGAGTCGCGTCCTCGTTCTTGAGCCGCTCGCAAAAGATGAAATCATTAAGATTCTAAAACGAGCGCTTAAGGAGCTTAAGAAGACAAAGTTCGTCACTCCAAAAGCACTCGACTACCTTGCGGAACTATCTGGGGGCGATGCCCGCGTTGCACTCGGGAACCTTGAGCTTTCACTCTCCATGGGAGAAAAGAAGGTTACTCCAGAAATCGTAAAAACTGCCGCCCAACGACGCGTACCTGGCTATGATAAGAAGGGTGAGATGCACTATAACGTCATTAGTGCCTTTATTAAAAGTATGCGCGGAAGTGACGTTGATGCTTCACTATACTACCTTGCCCGCATGATTGATGCCGGCGAGGACCCTAAGTTTATTGCTCGTCGTATGATTATTTTTGCGAGTGAGGATATTGGTCTCGCGGGAAATGGAGCTTTGGGGCTTGCCGTCAGTGCCTTCCAGGCAGTCGAGAGAATCGGTATGCCGGAAAGTAACTACATTCTCTTTCATACAGCCGCTGCGCTTGCCAAGGCAGAGAAATCACGGCGCACTACCGAAGCAATGCAGCGTGCTATGGCACTCGCTAAACAACACCCCGACACGCCCGTTCCTGTCCACCTTCGTAATGCCCCGACCAAGCTCATGAAAGATCTTGGCTACGGCAAAGACTATAAGTGGAAGGCTAATTTCCAGCACGGTAAAGGATTTCTCCCAGACGATCTTAAAAACGAGAGGATCTTCTAAGCCGACACCCGCTTTATTACCTCGTGATAGCGCTTTATGTACTCTTCGGCCATTTTTCGTGCCGAGAATTTTTCTTCAACCGAACGACGACATTCCGCTGGATCAATCTCATCAACACGTTGCATATACTTTTTGAACTGAGCTTCCGTGTCTGCAAGAAAGCCGTTTCTTCCATGCTCAATGATTTCCGGAAATGCACCTCGTCGCATCGCAACTACAGGTGTTCCACATGCGAGTGCATCAATAATTGCTATCCCGAACGGCTCCTCCCAAGTAATCGGCGCAAGGAATGCCTTGGCCTCCGCGAAAAGCTTCATCTTACGTTGGCCGTAAATAGCGCCGAGATATTCAATCTGGCCCGGAACGAGATATTTGAGAATTTTATCTCGGAAGTAGCGAAAGTCCGGACTGTTTGACGCCTCTTCGCATGGTTCTTCGAGCTCCTTTTCAAGCTGTTTCTTAGTCTTAATAAGACTCCCTACCGTACCTGCAAACTTATATTTGACCCCTAATTCATTCGCGAGCTTCGCAGCAATACCTTGCCCCTTATCATTAGCAACGCGACCGACCGTAAGGTAATAGTCTCTCTTCTTATCGCTGTAAAGATAGTCAGATGGATCCACCCCATTATGGACGAGCTTTACCATGCGGCGTTTTAGCTCTTTTGGCATCCCTCTTAGCTGGGATTCGGATACCCCCGTAAAGAAAAGCCTCCTGGCATGCTTCATTTCTTCGAAAAGCATGCGATTATCTGGCAGTCCTTTTACCACCTTGCGCTCATCCGTGAATGGCTCATGAAGTGTGTGAAGAATTGGTGGTAAATCTCCATTAGCAAAGGCCATCATTGATGGCCCTGTGAAACTATTATGGTCATGGATGATATCAAAATCGCCCGCATTTCTAATTATATTCAGTGAATATAATATATGCGAGCTTATTATAGGCAAAGCTTCATACCACGGCCTATGAATGTGATGGTATTGATCTTCTTTGTGATACCAATAGCGCTTGGAAGCTTTAGTCGTACTGCCGCCAACTCCAAAAAGGACGACTTCATGACCCATATCTGTTAGTGAACTTGTTAGGTTGTGTACGACATTTTCAATCCCGTAGTAACAGCCAGGATAAGTGCTGAGCCACGGCGGTGCGATCATTGCGATCTTCATACAGTATGTACCCCCTTATATAGTGACACGTGTACCTAATTATACCATAGGCGACTGAGCGGCTGCAAAATCATCCTCGGTGGATTCATTGCTATTACTCAAAAAGAGACTCTCAAAATACACCGCACCAGCAGTCCATGCCTGCTCTAGCGAACTCTCCTGCCCCACCTTCGGGTGATGCCAAATTACAAGTTGCCCGTTGAGCGTTTCAGTAAACATCTCAATGTTTGTTCTGAGCCGTTTTATTGCAAGAAGCGATGCTCTCGCAACGTTCTCCGCCTCGTCCCTGTATCCAAAGCGAAGTAATCCACGTGCAGTCAATGCCGAAACAAAGGGCCAGTACGTATGGTCACTTCCATGATAGAGCGTCCCCTGACTGAATACTGTTCCAAGCGCATAGTTACGAATTCCAGCTGTGGGATTAAAGAATGTTGGTCCAGCAATAACGCGAGCGACTACATCGATATATTCCGCATCGATGACGCACTCACCTTCATGACTCGCCCATAGACACATGCCCACATCCGCTGCCCGCTGTGCAAGCTGCACCTCCTGGCCATCAATTGCCTGTGCAAAGTAGGACTTATCTGGAAGCAGGAATCCATCTTCGACTCGATTAAATTGGAGTCGAAGTTCATCCGCCATAAACCCCACTCGCAGTTTAAAGTCGCCTTCGAAAAGTTCCCTTGAAAGGTGGAGTGCAAGCCATGCCTCAGCATTGACCAGTACGTCCTTAATAGGGTGTGCAGCAAGATCACCCGACGTAGTCTGGTAAATTTGGAAGGTATCCTTCCACCCCTGGTTATGAAGCCCACTAAACAGTCGGGATACTTGCAGATCTGCACCAACAAAGCCGACAAGCCCGTGATACATCTCTATCGTACGCATAATCCATTCAAGCGCCGCCTGAATCTTACCCATGACTTCGGGCGTAAACGAGAGCCCTAGTGCACGGTGCCCACGAATCACTGCAATCACCCAGAGCGCTGTGCTATCTGCACTGTCCCAGTTTTTAAGCAGCCCATCCGCGGGATCTACAAACCAAGGCTGCTGATTTGTCCCAGATGCGTGCTGAACCTCGTCAATACTATTAAATGTATCACGAATTTCATGCGGAAGTTTCCCGCGCTCCTCTCCCGTTGTGGGATCATCCTTCGTTCCCTGCCACTTCGCGAACTCAATAAGCCCTTCAAGTGCAGTAAAAGCAAGCTGCCTATCTCCACCGTATTTTAAGGATGCCACAATAAGATCAGCCGTAATCGCCGTATCCCGCCCAAACCAGCTATGGTAGGGACCCTTCCAACCATAGTCTACAGAGGCGTAAATTCCCCGGCTTGTTACCAAGCTGTCCAACGTTCGCTTCGCACGTGCTTGGAGTTGTTCAATGTCTGTTCGACTGATTTCACTAGCCGGGTGATGCACGTAGGTCATAATTTTAGTAAACCATACCACGACTATTTTGCGCTAGCACCAGTGTAGTATAGTAATGCTATGGCGATAGAATTTGAGGGCTCCACCTTCTCACCTCCTGAGGAGAATGAGCCACGCTACCCGATCCTTGACCCTTATGAACTCGGCCCACTCCGTGATCTGCGAAGTGAGCTTCCTCCCGAAGTGCAAGCACAACTCACCCCTGACGACTACGTCATTGAAATTATCACTCCAGAGCAGCGGCCCGCCCTCGCTCCACCAAGTGCACTTCGAGAGATACTTCGCCTTGCTGGCGTCACCTCGCCTCGCTACATAGGCGCCGAAGGAGGGCCTGTCGCTTCGCTTGCGAGCAGCGAGAATGAACATGTCGACGCACTTCGTAAGTTCGAAGTACTCCATGGCCGTGATGCACTTGAGATTAGCATGAAACTCCATGATCAGTATCCCGAACTTCTTGAAGCAACGTTAGTGGAACTTGCCCAAACCCAAGGCGTCGTCCACGAGCCATATAGAGAGGGTCTTCCCTACCGCCAAGAAGAGCCGGGAAGAATCATGCTTCTCGATCGTCATCCCGATGACCCAATTGGTAAAAAATTCAGCAAATACCTTGGGTGGGGGTGGCCTTTCTACGGTTCAATCGATGCAACGCCAACATTCATTAGCGCCACCGTGAAACATGCAAATCGCATCCCTCAGTTTCTAGACACTCCCTACACCGGCCGTGACGGCATCCACACCATGAAGGACGCGCTTGACCGATCCGTACATTGGGTTCAGCGTAAACTTGACGACTCACCGAGTTTTCTTCTCGAATTCCAAAATACCGCCGAGTCTGGCGGCATGGATGCACAGGCTTGGAAGGACTCCGCCTTCGCCTATGTTCATAGAAACGGCGAACGGGCGAATAACAAAGACGGCATTGCATCCCTTGAAGTTCAAGCGCTTGCGTACGATGCACTCTATGATGCTGCAAGTATCGAAAAAGATCCGTCTAAAGCACGGGAGCTCCGTCGCTATGCAGACAGCCTTGCTGTCGGCATCTTCGATTCCTTCTGGGTAGAAGACCCGGAAAAAGGGAGCTTCTTCGCCCTCGGTGTCGACCGAGATCCAAGGACCGGAAGATCACGGCAGTTAGCTGTTCGCTCATCCAATATGGGGCATCTTCTTCAGTCTCGCCTCCTCGAAGGAAACGATCCATATATTACCGCAATGCGCGAGGCGACCGTCCGCCAACTCTTTACACCTGAAATGCTCAGTTATAATGGAATCCGCACCCTCGCAAGCGATGAAGTAGGCTTCCGCCCAGGTGGTTACCATACAGGATCTGTCTGGCTCTGGGATACCGCTCGTACCGCAGACGGACTGGAACGACATGGATACCACCACCTTGCGTGGAATCTTCGCGAGCGTATCTGGCGTGCTGTCGATGAAACGGGACGTTTTCCTGAATTTGTCAGGGGCGGAATAGACGACCACACAGAAACAAATCCAAGTGAAATCTATGTATGGAACGACCACCATAGGGTACTGCATCTATTTGAGCAGCCACCACAAGAGATTCAAGGTTGGACAGTTTCAGCAATACTTGCAGCCAAGTTTAGATATCCAGACTGTCTAAAGCACCGCCACACACTTCCGAGCAGCCCACTCGAACAATCTATCTTACAGGAACTGCAAATCCGCGAAGTGTAGTCGGATATTTAATAGTCTTCCGGCTCACTCAGAAGCGCTGCGAGCACGCCATTCGTCCAGCCAAACCCATCTTGAAGTGGATACTCACCTCCGCCACCAACCTGTCCATGGTTAACGACATCGTACTTTTCAACCATCTTGGCTTTGTCATTAAAAACATTCACGCAGGTGTCAATCCAACGCATTTTAATCGTATGGGCCAGTTGGTGATACCCATAATTACGGAGTCCTTCAATGGCGATCCATTGAAGTGGCGCCCATCCATTTGGTGCGTCCCATTGCTGTCCGGTATCATTTAGCGTGGCGATCAACCCACCATCTTTTAGGAAGTCAGATTCAATACGCTTTGCGACAAGTGCCGCCTGTTTTGTCGTTGCTGTCTTGGCATAAAGTGGAAATACTCCCGCAAGCGTGAGGCGTCCCGTATGCTTCTTCTCGTGGAAGTTATAGTCAACAAAGAAGCCATCTTCGTCACTCCAACAGTATTCCTGCATGCCTCTGACTCGTCGATCTGCCGCGCCCTGGTATTTGCTCGCCATAAGCGGCTGTTTCAAGAGTCGGTAACTCTCAGCGATCATCTCCTCTAGTTGAAAGAGCAAACAGTTGAGATCAATGGGAATAATATCCGCAGTATGAATCGTACGGATATCGTTCACATCTTCAAACCACCGCGAGCTAAAGTCCCATCCAGATTCGGCACCGGCACGGAGATGGAGAAATAAACGATCCGATTCGCGGTCAGGCGCACCTTCGGCAGTCTCAACATCTTCACGGAGCGATTCAGGACGTGGGGTCTTCTTGTTATCATAATAGCGGTTCAGAAGGATTCCATTCGGCATCTCCGCAACACGCGCGTACGCCTTGTGCTCACGTTCTGCGAGTAATCGACGACCCTTCATCCAAAAACGATACTCAAGAAGGAGGTATGGAAGGTATTCAACATACGTACGCGTTCTTCCTTTATGACGAGCCAGTAATTTCACCATCTGTGAGAAGAATGGCGGCTGACTTCGACTCAAGAAGTATGTCCTATTCGCCGTAGGGATAAAGCCAAACTTTCGCATCATATAGGCATAGTTTTTCATCATCCCTTCGATCATATCCCAGCGGCTGTCCGCTGCGAGACCGAGCATAATAAAGTAGCTATCCCAGTAGAACTGTTCACTAAACCGACCACCAGGTACAATATACGCATGTGGGAGTGCGATCAGTGATCCACGATCGCGACGATTTTTTCGCTCAAGCACATGCCAAAGCTCCTGGATGTGTTGACGAGGCGTCATAGAAGTATCTGTATGGTAGGCTGTCTTGTAATCACCAAATTCATAAAAGTGTCTCGATACAAAGTCGCGAAGATCAAACAGTGGATCATTCTTAGCAAGAAGGTACTCTTGCTGAATCTGTTTCATACGACTACGTGGGATAAGATCGACAAACGTCTTGCCGTCGCTATATACCTGAGTACGCTGCACTTTATCAAAGAGCTCACCAAGTGCCTCATCGGGACTCTTAGAGGTTGGTATAAATCCGCCAGTTGTATTGACGAACGCGGACTTGAGCTTATTCTCGCCAGGTATTTTCATCGTATATCCAGTATAGTGCTTATATTTTTAGCAATCAACTTACCTCACGCCGTGCGTGTTTATACACATACCATGAGTAGTAACTCTTCTCAATATACCAAAAACACTGCCGCTATGACAGTGCCTTGATTCTTTCTATTGAGAAAATACTATTTTTTAGCTGCGCGCTTACGCTCGTTTGGATCGAGGTAGCGCTTACGAAGACGAAGTGATTTAGGTGTCACTTCAAGCAGTTCGTCGTCTTCAATAAAGTCGATACACTGCTCGAGACTCAGGTCTGTAAATGGAGTCAACTGTACGACACCGTCACTACTACTGCTTCGCATGTTTGTAAGGTGCTTCGCTTTACAAACATTAACCTCAAGATCGTCGTGACGGTTGTAAAGGCCTACGATCATACCCGGATATACTGTCGTACCAGGACCGACGTAGAGTTCACCACGCGCTTCAGCCATCTCGAGAGCGTATGGAGTAGTGACACCAGAGTCAGTCGCAATAAGCGCACCGTTACGTGTTTTCTGAAGTTTAGGACCAAGTGGCTGGTAACCATGTGGCAGCGTGTTCATGATTACCGTACCCTTGGTTGCCGTAAGCAGGGTGTTACGAAGTCCAATAAGGGCACGCGTCGGCAAAATATAGGTAGTACGAGTAGTGCCACTACTTGTCTGCTCCTGCTTTGTCATCGCCGCACGGCGAGCACCGAGCTCCTGGCTTACTGCACCGAGGAATTCTGGTGCAACTTCAATAAGCAGCTCTTCAACAGGCTCCTTCGTCTGACCATCTTCTTCAATCGTCACAACTTGTGGACGACCAACTTCAAACTCAAAGCCTTCACGACGAAGTGTTTCAATAAGCACGGAAAGATGAAGCTCACCACGACCAGAAACAGTAAATCCAATACCATTATCTTCAACGCGGAGGCTCACATTTGTCTCAAGTTCCTTCTTGAGGCGGTCGCCAATCTGACGACTTGTGTTAAACTCACCCTCTTTACCCTTAAGTGGGCTCGTGTTTGGACCAAGATACATACTGAGCGTTGGTGCTTCAATGTCAATGACAGGAAGTGCCTCAGGGTTCTCCTTATCGGCAATTGTCTCGCCGATATGCGCATCCGCAATACCCGTAAGAGCTACGATGTCACCAGCTCCAGCCATATCAATCTCTTCACGGTTAAGCCCCCGGTAGCCAAAGATACGATCAATCTTGCTGTTGATAATCGTGCCATCACGCTTAATGAGTGCAACCTGCTGGTTTTTCTTTACGCTTCCACGGCTAATACGACCAATTGCATACTTACCGAGGAATGAATCGTACTGAAGTGAGGTAACGAGAAGTTGCAGCGGCTTATCGAGCTCAACAGTTGGTGCTGGAATGTCGTTAATAATCGCATCAAAGATAGGGGTAAGGTCTGCGTGCTCAGAAGGATTCTCAGGTACTTCAGTCCACGCCTTACCATCCCGGCCAATTGCATAGTAGACAGGATAGTGAAGCTGATCATCACTAATCGCTAGTTCCAAAAAGAGGTCAGAGACTTCGTCAATTACCTCGTCGATACGGCGTGAAGGCTTGTCAATTTTGTTGACAATAACAACGGGCTTAAGACCAAGTTCGAGTGCTTTACTGAGAACGAACTTCGTCTGAGGCATTGGACCTTCCTGTGCATCAACCACGAGAAGGACACCGTCAGCCATATTGAGCGTACGCTCTACCTCACCGCTGAAGTCAGCGTGACCTGGCGTGTCGATGATATTGATCTTGTAGTCACCGTAGTAAATCGATGTTTGTTTTGCAGTAATCGTGATTCCACGTTCATGCTCCTGGTCACCACTATCCATGATGAGGTCTTGGCTCATTTCCGCCTGATTGTCACGGAAAGTATTACTCTGCTTTAAGAGTCCATCCACCATAGTCGTCTTTCCATGGTCGACGTGCGCAATAATTGCGATGTTTCGAATGTGATTTTGGTCCGTCATAAAAAATAATGCTCTTTACTGAGCACTCCTTATATTCATAATAACACAACTGGGGTCATTTGTACAGTCACCGTATACTGCACACTTCCGCCCGCCCCATCGAGGTGACGGGCGGAAGTGGTGTAAGGTAGTTAGTCCTTACTGCGGATCTTGGCGAGTCCGCGCATGGTGAGGTCCCACGCCTTCTGACGCCTCTCGGCGTTCTGCCCCCTCTTCTTCAAGCGGGCGTTACGGTCCGGGTCCTTCAGAAGGTCGTCGGCCAGCTTTTCCAGCGTCTCGGTGTACCCCTTCTTGTTCTTGGCGGGGTAGCCGTCGTTGAAGGCGTCGTTGAGATCGCTCTGGAAGCCGAGCGCCTTGAGTGCGGCGATCAGCATGTCGTCACGGGTGACCTTGCGGCCGAACGGCATGCGAGACGGCACGTAGAGGAACTCCACGTCAGCGTAGGAGCTGCCCGTCGCGACGTTCTGCATCAGAACGCCCCACTTGGCGTTACTGGTCTCGTGCACCTCGTCCAGGTTGGACCTGGAGCACAGCCCGGTAGCGACCTGGATGGCCAGCTGCTCCACAGACTTGACCTGGTGAGCGCCGAACGTGTGCAGGAACTGAGGCGCCTGGTTGGAGCCCTTGGGGTGGTACTGCACCATGCTGCTGCCACCGTGGCTCTTGCCCTGGTAGTACGTCTCATACAGCCGCTCGAACGTGACTTTCTCCCGTCCGACCTTGCCGTCGACGGTCAGGAGCCACAGCGCGATCACGCCGACGTTGCCACGTGCGTCGCCCGGCTTGATCGGGGCGTTGTCCTCCGCCCAGGCCAAACGAGCTGCCTCACCCGCCTTGCGTGCTTCGGCGTGGAGCGCCTTCTGCTCCTTGTCGTCGAGAGGATAGCCCTCATCTTCCGACATCGCGTCACCTCTTTCTGTCGGTGATAGTGACTTATTAATTAAACATATTTCTCGATTCGTTGTCAATAATTATTTATAATAAAATACTATTGACCATTATGCACTTATATAGTAATGTTATAGACGGTTCATCCATCCACCAACGGAGGTACGTCGTGCAAGCGACATCCGTCATGCAGGTAGCTGCACCCGCCGCACAGCAGGTGCAGCTCAACCCCGCGGTGGTCTCGGCCATTCTGTGGCTGATCCTGACCATGGCCGCCAAAGCCATCGGTCAACGTGTGACAGCAGCGATGTCCAAGGGGGGCGACCTGGCTCTCCAGGTCATCACCCTGGCCTTCGCGTGGCAGATCTCCATCTCGCTGATCCAAATCCCCGTGCTCAAGTTCGTCTCGGACGCAATCCGAGGCGGATCGCAGGCCGCCCTCCAGGCGACCGGCTGGGCTGTTATCACGGGTACGGTCATCGGCATCGTGTTCCTGGTCCTCGCCGGCCTCCAGGCCAAGAAGTTCAGCGAACTCGAAACCAAAGAGATGGCGACCGCCTGGCAGCCCCTCGTGCTCTTCACCGTCTTGATGGCGGCAGGAAGTGCAACGATGCCCGTCATCAACGAGGTCGCCACCTGGCTCGGTACCTATGTGGCCGTGCCAGTGGGTAAGGGTCTGGCGGCGCTGATCAACTACGTCGCCACCCTGCCCCACACGTAAAACCACCGCGGTGAACCGTCCACCTGCCGCAAGCCAGCGGCAGGTGGACATCACTACTATCACAAGACAGCAACCAATGCTGTCTCTTTTTGTTTCAAAAATTTCATCAACTTAACTTTAAATACAGAATGTACTAAGTTTTCTTCAATAATTAACCTTCATAGTAACTATCGTTAACCTTAATATGTTTATAGGAGGGAATGATTGAATAATATTAAACCAAATCATTTTAAAACACATCGAGTAGTGAAAGAAGGCGAGCTAACAGATGAAGCCGATCTTCGACTTTACACAGTGCCAGAAGTCTATGGTTATTTACGGATTAGTAAATGGAAACTATACACTCTCATCCACTCACGCAAACTACAGAGTGTAAAGATAGGAAGTCGGCGTCTTATCCCTCGAAAAGCACTTCACTTATATCTCGAACAACTTGATAGCGAGGCGGCATATTAGATGAACATCCATACAATCTCACAGGAAGTAGCTGCAATGCCGTTCAGCCTTTTAATCCTTAATAGTCCAGAGTTTCAACTCTGGACTATTGCTTCCTCGGCCGTTAAGCATCTCTTTACCATTATTAGTTGAAAGGACATTCATGAAACCCACACTGTTTCCTCATTATCAGTCTGCATCAGATATTGATCAAACCATACTCAAGCAAACTTTCATGGCAAGATATCAGTTCCTCACAATTCGCGAGGCCCATCAGATGCTACGCATAAGTAAATCAAAACTCTACGATATGCTGCGGGCAGGAAAAATAAAAGCATATAAAATTGGAAGTCGCACTATTATCCCCTTACAGTCTATAGAAGCGTACCAATTAGAGGAGTGGAAAGCATCTTTTAAATAAAAAGAAGACCAGAGAAGGTCATTCTTTTTTAGAGTTTCAATACTGGTGGAGCATATCGGATTCGAACCGATGACCTCTTCCATGCCATGGAAGCGCGCTAGCCAACTGCGCCAATGCCCCTCATCCCTCAGAAATATAGCAAAATCCCGCTTGGCTGTCTACCGAGCGGGATTTCTAGCTGCTACGCGCCCACCCTGGGACACGCCGTTTGTTTGAACATCTGTTTGTTTTTACGCCGGAGGTGTCCCTCCGTGCGTACCAGCATGCGTTTAGTATGAACCACATCTGTTCAAAATTCAAGCTTGTGCTAGCTTTCTAACTTAAAACGTGATTAAATAAGGGTGTTCAGAGCAAACGCATGTCAATGCAAAAGGCGGGCGCTTACCCCTCGTAGCGGTAAATTCTCTTCTTCGCACACATCGCAGCCAGCGGTCGATCTGACGATAATTATCAATTAGCATCAGATAAGAGAAGAAAGTTTACCAATTATGGCACAACAAAATCTATTTATCGGTAGCCTTGCATATGCAACCACCGATGACTCACTTAAAGCATTTTTCGAGCAAATCGGCGAAGTCGAGAGTGCTCGCGTTATTACCGATCGTGATACTGGACGTTCAAAGGGCTTTGGATTCGTAGAATACAAAGACGAAGCAAACAACCAAAAAGCTGTTGATCAGCTTGATGGCAAAGAACTTGATGGTCGTACCATCAGCGTTGGTCTTGCACGTCCAAAAGAAGATCGTCCACGTCGCGATTTCGATGGTGGCAACCGTGGTGGAAACGGCGGCGGTAACGGTTCGTTCCGTCAGCGCAGCTGGTAGTTTACTACCCTAAGCTATATAAAATCTCCCGCTTACCAGCGGGAGATTTTATATATGTCGTTCTTTATCTATTTACGAAGTTGCGACTCGAACATATGGTAGTACGCGCCACGCTTCGCCACTAGTTCTTCATGAGTGCCCCGTTCCACAACGCGGCCTTCTTGAAGCATGAATATAACGTCAGAGCGCTCAATTGTCGTGAGGCGGTGACTAATTGCAATCACCGTTCGCGTCTTATCATCAAAGAGGTGTTTAAAAATGCGTGACTCGGCCAGTGCATCAATTGCCGAGGTTGGCTCGTCAAGGATAATAACTGGACTATCTCGGTAGAAGTTACGAGCAAGCGCGAGTCGTTGCCATTGACCACCAGAGAGATCAACGCCATTCGTACCGTCGTTATGCTCCATCCAAGCACTGAGGAACGTCTCAAGCCCCTTTGGCAGCTTCTCAAGGAATGTTCTCGCCTCTGCTCGATCAATTGCAGCGTTGAGCCGTTTCGTATCAAGAGGAGTACTCACATCGCCAAAATAAATGTTATCCTCTGCATTTGCGAAAATGTAGGCGAGGTATTCCTGCTGTAGTACTCCGAGCTGCGCATGCCACGAAGCAACATCATATTCATTCAGATCTTTCCCGTTCAGTACAACGGAGCCCTCATTTGGCCGATACAGTCCCGTAAGGATTTTTATAAGTGTTGACTTCCCAGCACCGTTCTCACCGACAATTGCGACATGTTGACCTTTCTTGATCGAAAGCGAAACGTCCTGAAGCACCTTCTTATCCGATTGAGGATAGTGGAATGAAACATGTTTCACTTCAATTGTATCTGGTGCTTCAAACAGCTTTACCCCGTTACTGGTATAGAGCGGAAGTTCCATGAACTCTTGATAATCAAAAAGATTAGCAAGATCTTCGTCGAGCGTATTAAGCTGGGATACAAATCCGCTCGAGCCACTAAGCGCCCTTGAAACAACCTGCTGCACGTAGAGAAGCTGTCCAATTGGCTGTGCGTGCGCGATAATTTGCATGGTTGTATATACAAGCGCAATAACCTCGGCAGCAGCTTCAAGTGTATCGGCTCCAAAGCGCTTTAGAATGAATTGCCGCTCAAATTCGATGCGCTCCTTTTCGTCAGAATCACGAAGGCGCATACGGAGGTCAAGAAGGTGCCTGGCCATACCATAAAGCCGCAGCTCGGCAATATGCTTCGGCTCAAAGAGCTGCCATTCAATCATATTCTTAGCACGCCTCGTCTCGACGTTACTGTTCCAGTGAGCAATTTGCTTACGTGATAATCTAAATTGAATAACCACACTTGGAACTACAGCAATGATAAGAATGAGTCCAAGCCACCAGCTCACGAGAACAAGTGCCCCAAGTCCGGCAATCATTGTAATAAACTGCGTCACCAGTCCTGCAAGTCGATCAAATACATAGGCGAAGAAGTTGGCGAACCGCTTCGCTTTATCGAAGCGATCTGCAGTCGTTTTGTCATCATAGCGCCAAAAATCAAGACTTAGAAAATGCTCATACATCCGATCATTCATCGCCGCTTCCACACGGTACCGTGTAAGCTCATTGATGTATTGTTCGAAGCTCTTCCAACCTGTCATAAAGACACCGAGAATAGCCGTAATAAGAACGAAAAGAATCGCTTGCTCGCCAGCACCACTATCACCCGCATACGCTTTCGCGAGCTCAGTCGTCGTCAGTGCTGCAAAGTATGTTGTGACAAGCGGAAGAACGGCCGTAATGACCGACCCTATCACTTTTACTATCACTGCCATTGGCGCCGCCTTATATGTTAACTGCGCAACATGCCAAATAGCCTTGGCACGTTCTTTTGCTGTCAGCTTTCGATCAGATTGTTTTCTACCGTGGCGGCCGGCCATTATTTAAACACTCCGAGCGGAGAGTGGAGCCACTGCATATGAAGATGGAAGAGCGTATCAAAAATCCCAAACACATTAAGGAACCACATCGTGACAAGTACAATGAGTCCCGTAAGAGCGAGGACCACGATTCGTATGCTTACATGTTGCCGCTTTAGCCAGTCACTCCACGCATCATAAAATCCACGTGCTTTATCAAGAAGTCGCTGCGCCCATTCAAACTCCGTCGCAAGAACTGCAAGTCCCGCAAACACAATTAACCACCCCGGACCTGGGTACGGAATGGCAATAATTCCAATAACAACGATCAGGCCACCGACAATCGCGGTAGCGACACGTTTCGTCTTTCGTTTCACCTCTTGCATGCACTACCCATAGTAGCGCATTTCAAGAAAACTAGCGAGTCCTCCTGCGAAGCGTTAGCGCTCCAAGAAAGAGTGCGACGATGATACATCCGCCAACAACATACAGATCCCGCCACATCTCGCCCGTTATATCACTATTCTTTGTAATACCGTTAAGTGCATCAAGCGCATATGTGAGTGGCAAATAGTACGCAATTGACTCCAGTGCATCTGGCATCTGCGCAAGCGGAACCAGTAGTCCACCAAGAAGAAGTTGAGGGAATATGAATGCCGGCATAAACTGTACCGCCTGGAATTCCGTCTGCGCAAAGGCACTGACTAAAAGTCCGAGTGCTGTTCCGAGGAGAGCGTCGACGACAGCCATAAGGATCATAAACCACTCGGGTCCTTGAATTGAGATATCAAGCCCGTAAAGGAGTAAAGTTGCCGCAATAAGTGCCTGTACGACTGCAATCATTCCGAACGTGATCATATACCCAAAGATAAGATCCGCCTTCCCAATTGGCGTCGTCATGAGGCGTTCGAACGTACCACCCGCACGTTCTCGGAGTGTCGTAATTGAAGTAAGAAGAAACATAATAATAAATGGGAATAACCCAAGAAACGCCGGGCCAATCCTATTAAATATCTCAGAAGAATCGCTATAGAGCCACTTTAACAGGCTTAGGAGGATAATTGGAACAACAAAGATAAGCGCAAGAGTCCTCGGATCATGCGAAAGCTGCTTCATGATTCTTCGTGTCGTCGCAGCGGTTGCTCGTACATGGTACATTTTTTAAATCCCTCCCCTTGCTGAGACCGCGGCAACAAATGCATCTTCGACCGTCACGGCACCCATACTTGATAGAAGCTTCTCTCTTGTATCACTCCACAGGAGTTCACCCTGACGAAGGAGTAGTAGATTATCACAGCGCTCCGTCTCATCCATAACATGGCTCGAAATGACGAGTGTCTTGCCGTCTGCCGCAAGCTCGTCAAATAGCGCCCATAGCTCCCGCCTAAGAATCGGGTCCAAACCTACTGTTGGTTCATCAAGCATCAGAAGGTCTGGATCTCCTAAAAGCGCGATACCAAGTGATACGCGCGCCTGCTGACCACCAGACAAATGCTTCACCTGATAATGTCTACGATCATCAAGATGTACTTGTTCAATAATAGCCTCGCACTGCGCCCGACTTGCTCCTAGGAGTGTTCCAAAATATCGTAGATTTTGCTCGACGGTAAGATCCACATAGACCGCCATTCCCTGCGCCATATATCCTATCCGACGTCGAAGTAGGCGACTTCCCGCGGCTTCACCAAGTACTGTAAGTGTGCCACTCGTAAGTTTCTGAACCCCGACTATCGAACGGATAAGCGTCGTCTTACCCGAACCACTCGGTCCTACCAATCCGGTTATAGCACCCCGCTCTACGGAGAACGAGAGGGCATTAAGTATTGAGGTTGGGCCTCGCCGCACCACAAGGTCCTTTGCTACAATACTCGACCGTTCATTCATTACTCATATCATAGCGCCGTACGCCCTATATGACAACGCGTATCGTACCGGTACATCTATTTTACGAGTGCACGTCGAGGGAGAACCAGACCCGTAAGGACAAGCGCAAGAATAACAGCAAACCCACACATAATCGAAGGAATGCCTGCAATCGTAGATGGATCAACGATATTCACAAACGTCGTTGGGACGATAAAGGCCGCATATCCAACAGCGAGGAGAGTAAGCGCCGCGCGCAGATTCTTTTTCGCCGAGCGCGCCCAATAAAGTGAAAGACCAACCGTCGCAAGAAGCCATCCGTAGTAATATACGGCATATGGCCACACGGCCCAGTGCGCAATCTGAAAGATAACATAATTACCGAGACATTGCTGGCCTGTCATGCCGGAGCCTGCAAAGAGAAAGATGCTCGCAAAGATTGCGCCTGAGGCATACCCTGCTACAACAAGCCAGGGAATCTTTTTCTTTGCAATTCGAGCTGCAAGATGAATGCCGAGTGGCGGGAGGGCCGTTATTGCCACATATCCTATACGCGCCCACGTAAGACTATCAATCCCCCATGGCGTTGTGCAGACATTAAATTCCGCAAGTTGAAAGACGGCGAGGCCGACAAGCACTGCTACAGCCAGTCGCGATATAGGATTTAATTTATATCGAAACAGGACGTAGATCGCACAAGCAATCTCAATAATGAATGTCGTAATCATGACAAGCGGAGAGAAACAGTAGAGTCGGTCGGTCTTTAGATACCGCATATGGTTATACTATATCACAAAAAGAGAGGTCACCGCTCAAGAAGCTTTAAGAAAGCCGCCTCATCAATGATCTTCGTACCATACGCTTCGGCCTTCTTTAGCTTGCTCGCACCAACTTTACCGCCCGCTACAAGATAGTCAGTATCTTTTGCTACGGATGTTTGGAAAAGACCCCCGAGCGAGCGAATCTTCTCCGCTGCTTCGTCACGACCCATCGTTTCAAGTGTGCCAGTTACGACAAAATGTAGACCCGTTAAAGTACCCGTCTTTTGCTCGTACTGCGGAATCACTCCAATCTCGGTAAACTTATCGAGGAGATGTTCGTTATCTGGATCAGCAAACCATGCCGCAATACTCTCCGCAACAACAACACCCACACCGTCAATAGCGAGTAGCTGATCCATCGTTGCATTTCGCAGGCGCTCTATTGAATGAAACGCGGCCGTAAGGTCAATTGCTGTCTGTGCCCCCACATGACGTATCCCCAGTCCATAGATAAAACGTTCGAGCTGAGGCCTACGCTTATCCGCAATTGCATCAATAAGCTTTGCGGCAGAAATATCACCAAATCGTTCCAGCCGCATGAGCTGTTCTTTTGTCAGGAGGTAGATATCTGCAAGATCACGCACCAGTCCTGAATCAACAAGTGCAATGACATTCTTCTCACCAAGTGTATCAATATCGAGTGCACCCTTACTTGCAAAGTGCTCGAGTGCTCTTTTTAGAAGCAGCGGCCCACTTGCGCCCTTAACCCGGTATACCGCCTCACCTTCTGGACGAACAAACTCAAGCTCCGGATACTGCTCAGCGAGTGCGTGTATGTAATTGAATGGTTTTGCGGTTTTTGGACGAAGCTCAGTAACAACACTTTCAACCTGGGGGATGATATCTCCTGCCTTAAAGATAATGACCGTATCACCAATACGAACATCTTTACGTTCAATTTCATCCGCGTTGTGAAGGCTTGCATGTTGGACCGTCGTTCCAGCCACAACAACCGGGTCAAAAACGGCCACTGGGGTTGCAGCACCAGTACGTCCAATGCTAATCACAATATCCTTCACAATTGTTGTTGCTTGCTCTGCCGCATACTTATATGCAACCGCTGCACGTGGCTGTTTTCCAACTACTCCAAGCTCTGCGAACTGTGCCCGGTCATTAACCTTAATCACAAGGCCGTCTGTATTAAAAGGAAGATCTGACCGCTTCTTATCCCATTCGTCGACAAAATGCATGACATCACTCACCTGGGTGAAGACACTTGCCTGCATGTTCCTATTGAGCCCTAGCGCAGAGATTGCTTCGTAGGCAAACATATTCGTCGAAACATCAGAGGGGTCATCCCTGAGCAGGTCATACGCTCTAAAATGAAGTGGTCGCTCTGCAACAAGTTTCGGATCGAGTTGACGGATCGTTCCGGCGGCGAGGTTTCGAGGGTTAGCAAATGGAGGCTCTCCCGCCGCTTCGCGCTTTTTATTTAGTGCAGCAAAGTCCTTTTTAAGCATGACAATCTCGCCACGGATCTCCGTACGCCCTTCTGAAAACTTCTCAAATCCAGGCGCCACTCGTAATCGAAGCGGGACATTACTAATTGTCCGAACATTTGCCGTAACATCCTCGCCGATAAAGCTATCACCACGCGTAACCGCACGGACAAGCACCCCATTTTCGTAGATAAGTGCACAGGCAAGCCCATCCATTTTGATATCAGCAAAATATTCATGCGTACGGCCAGGAAGAAGCTTATCCATTCGTGTTACCCACGCCTCGACTTCGTCACGGTCAAAAACGTCGTTAAGGCTGAGCATTCGCGTACTATGGGCGACCTTTTGAAACCCACCAAGAAGTTCATTACCTACTCGCTGTGTCGGACTATCCACTGTGATAAGTTCAGGATGTTCCGCTTCAATTCGTTTCAGTTCACCAAAAAGGCTGTCATATACCGCATCACTCACCGATGGCTTATCAAGAACATGGTACTCGTAGCTATATTTAGCAAGGAGCTCGCGGAGTTCTACTGCTCGCTTTTCAGGCTGGATCTGCGTCATCATCTACCACCTTTCGATAAAG
>DATFHX010000017.1:0-8594 GCA_035247945.1 Saccharimonadales bacterium (SeqCode)
TGGCAATATCGATGTTGAAATGGCCTGGCATATTGGTAAGGCGGTTTCGGAATGGCTGGCATCGCCGGGACATGTTGTGGTATTCTATGCACCGCTTCGTCAACAACTCGCCACGGCGATTATCGAAGGTGTGCGTCTTCAGGGACGAGATGCTGCGGACGGAGGTGCTGGAGATATTTCGCTCGCTGCGGAGCACGCCAAGAAGCCGGGATGTGCGGGAGCGATTGTTGTTGGCCAGGTTGGCGATACAGTTACAATCGAAGTGTGTCAGGCTGGTGGAACGGTACTTACGGGAGGTGTGCTCACACAGCTTCATGAGCAGGCTCGAGCGGGAAATTTTGTTCCAGCTCGTACAAAAGGCGATTTAATAGGATAGCTTTTACAACAAAAAATTAGCACTCGCTGCTTGCAAGTGCTAATTTTTTTCTTTATAGTAAAAGGTGCATACGTACTATGTAATGTAATGGAGGAAGCAATGAGTACACCTATTAACCCTCTGGCTGACCGTGTAGTTGCGATCCGCGAGGAAGCTGCAACGAAGACGGCAAGCGGCCTATATTTACCTGATAACGCAAAAGAAAAGCCCACTATGGCTGTTGTTGAAGCAGTCGGCCCTGACGTCAAGACGCTTAAAAAGGGTGACAAGATTGTATATAAAGAATATTCAACGACTGAACTAAAAGTAAACGGTACTGAATATCTGATTATTAAGGAAGAGGACGTCCTCGCGACAGTCGCGTAGTCTATTTCTAAAAGGAGTAACGTAAGAATGGCTAAGAAAGTATTTTATGATGACGATGCACGTGAACGCGTGCTCGGTGGGGCAAAAGCGCTCTACGATGCAGTGAAAGTAACCTACGGTCCAAAAGGTCGTAACGTTGTGATTGCAAAGGGATACGGTGGACCAACCGTTACCCACGATGGTGTGACGGTTGCTGAAAGTGTCGATCTTCCAGAGAATGACGACGAGACGCTCGGATACAAGGTCGGTGCAGAACTCATCAAGCAGGCTGCGAGCAAGCTTAATAAGGTTGCTGGTGATGGTACGACAACTGTTACAGTACTTACCTACAACATCCTCAAGGAGGCAAATCGCCTTATCGCTGCAGGCCACAACCCACAGGAGCTTCGTAAGGGAATTGAGGCTGCGGGTGCAGAGGTTGTTTCGCAGCTTGATAGCCTTGCTGAGAGTATCGAAGGTAAGCGTGACCGTGTAGCCGAGGTTGCAACGATTAGTGCCGGTGATGCAAGTATCGGGAAGCTTATTGCCGATGTGATTGAAAAGATTGGTAAGGACGGTGTTGTAACTGTTGAAGCTGGTCAGGGTCTTGAGATGGAATCTGAAGTTGTTGAAGGCTTCTCACTCGACCGTGGATTTGTCAGTGGACTGTTTGCGACTGACGTGAATCGCCAAGAGGCGGTCTACGAAAAGCCAGCTGTGCTGATCACAGACAAGAAGATCTCAAGCGTCCAGGAATTCCTACCAATGCTTGAGAAGCTTGCTCAAGCAGGCAAGAAAGATCTTGTCCTTCTCGCGGATGACGTTGAAGGTGAAGCACTGAGTGTCCTCGTCCTTAACAAGCTTAAGGGTGTCTTTAATACTGTTGCAGTCAAGGCGCCTGCATTTGGTGACCGCCGTAAAGAAATTCTCGAAGACATTGCAATTCTCACCGGTGCGACTGTGGTAAGCGAAGACCGCGGCATGTCGTTTGAGAACGTCGGACTTGAAGTACTTGGAAGCGCACGAAAAGTGATCGTTGGAAAAGACGAATCTACGATTATTGAAGGTGCTGGTAAGGCGACTGATGTTACTGCACGAATCAAGCAAATCCTGCTTCAGGCTGAGAATGCATCAAGCGAGTACGACAAAGAGCAGTACGAGAAGCGAGCCGCAGCACTTAACGGAAAAGTGGCCGTCATTAAGGTTGGTGGTGCAACGGAAACTGAAATTGATGAGAAGAAATTCCGCGTTGATGACGCAGTTGCTGCTACCAAAGCTGCCCTTTCAGAAGGTATTGTTGCCGGTGGTGGTGTCACGCTTGTGAACCTTTCTGCTGGCATAAAGGCTGAAGGCTCAGACAGCATTACTGCTGGACGCCAGATCCTGAAGAATGCGCTTCGTCAACCATTCCTCCAGATTACCGCAAATGCTGGCCTTAACAGCGAAGCACTGCTTGCGCAGGTTGAGGCGGGTAAGACCGGGTTCGGTATTAACGTCAACGCTCCTGAAAAAGGCTTGGTGGACGTTAAGAAAGACGGTGTCATTGACCCTGTGAAGGTAACGAAGGAAGCAGTTCAGAACGCAGTTTCGATTGCCTCGACGGCTGCTACTATGGGCGCACTCGTTATTGATATTCCAGAGCCCGAGGCGCCAGCTGCACCTGCTGGTATGCCAGGTGGTATGGGATTCTAGTCAAACACTAGAGCTACGAAAATGCACCCAGGATTTACCTGGGTGTATTTTTATAAGTAGGGGTAGAGTCCTTCCATTATAAGAGGAACCCCGACGCGTTCAGGCGCCGGGGTGCTCTTTAGTACCTTCCTATGAGTGTGCTTACCGCTTCTTCTTACTTACGGTGATGACGGCGAGTTCGAGCGGAATTTCCATCCGCTGGAGCATTTTCAGGGGCGAGTCATCGTCCCTGAAGCCGACGCCTTCCATCAGCTCCACCATACCCGTCTCAGGGTTGGTGTATGCGATGTCGTACCACACGGTCGGGTTGTACCGGGAGTCGATTCCGGTCTGTGTGGTGGTGGGGAAGGGCATCTGCCTCTGCCGTGCACGACGAACCATTAGGCGCGTAACTCCTCTAGGAACGTTGCCACTGCGCCGTTTTGGCCACAGTGGATATTGAAGGACTTGTCGTCTGTGGTACGGCAAAGGAAGCTATGGGTGTTGCCGTACCCCTGGATGCTGCTGTCAACACGGAAGCGCAGCGGAACGTATACGTCAGACTCTCCCGTAAAGGAAAGCTCAACGATTCCGCCGCGTCTTCTGAGTGCGCGCACGAGGCGTGCTCGTACGGTCTCGACGGGGAGAATGCTGACGCAACTGCGTATTCGCCGCATATTGCCTCATAGGGGGGGTTAAAGAGCGCACACGATGTGCTAATAATATATTAACATAATTACTATGTTTAGTCAATCTTCAAGTGGTGATCATAAGATAATTCAATAAAAAACGCCCGCCTGGGTTGACCGGTAGTCAGCCCAGGCGGGTACGCTCAGCCGAAGAGCTGGGCGAAGTTGTCGCCACTTTCGGCGATCACTTGGAAGGTGCTGATCTCGCCGTCCTTGAAGGTGACGATATCGCGCTGCCACATGGACACCTTGCGGCCGTCGCCCTTGACCGAGCCGCCTCGCGGATGGCGACTACGGAGTGTTCCGGTGAACGTGGCGTGGTTGATCAGGCGCACGACCAGCCGGCCGGCCTTGTCTATCCCGTGCTGCTGAATGCTCACGTTCTTACCGAGGTCGGGCATGCCCTCCTTCTGTCGGGCTATCTCGGCGAGCAGCTGCTCACGGTTGAGCTTCTCCAGTCCCGTGCCGAGATTGGCGGAGAAGGTCTCCGTCGTGAGTGCTTCGAGCTCCTCCAGGTCGCCCTTGATGAGGGCGTCGGCGAAGCGCTTGTAGCGGTTGAACTCTTCCGAACTCACAATCACTCCCTGGTGTACGGTACGCCACCTGGCGCGAGTATGTATTGTATCAGGTTTTTGTAATTAGTAAAGCACCTCATTTGAGGTGCTTTACGTTCTTTTCCAGATACTTCTTTATTGCTTTGGACCTGAAAGATAGTCGATTTCTTTAATGACATCGAGAAGTGCCTGTGCGCGGCGCGCTTCGTCGGTGATGTTCTTAGCCGCATCATGTGCAGGTGCAATGAGCGCTTGGTCGTCTGTAGAGCGAAGAAGAAGAAGGTAGGTGTCGAATTTTTCTTCAGGGCTTACGTCGAGCTTGTCGACGAGTGGACGAAGTTCACTAAGTGCATCTTGCTTAATAGCTTCAAGGTCGCCAGGTACTGCCGGAGCTGGCATAGGGGTTGGAGCTGGGGTTGTAATGGCAGGTTCTGGTGCGGCAGGTGCACTCACCTCTGGCTCGGCGGGCGCTTCTGGTGCAGGCGTGTCAGTTGCAACTGGGGTTGCTGCTGCAGCGTTTGCTTGCTGATTAATGCCGGCGAGTACCTTCGCGAGCTCTTGATCGTCACTAATTGGTTGTTGATTTGCTGGTTGAATGTCCATGCCCACCTCTTGCATTTAATACTTATGCTTCTTTACTAAATACTGTATCATAGTATTAGTATGACTCGCAAGTGAGTAAAAAGTGGAGGGCACACTCTTAAATGTTAGATGATGACAATGTAATTAAACAACGCGATCCGAAGGGTGCGTTGACCTTTGCAGCAATGCAGAGTCAGCAGGCTCGTTTCGCAGTTCATGTAGAACATCCGGAGCACGATGGACGACAGATCACAAAAGTAGTCGTTGGTGGTATGGGCGGATCGGCCCTCGCTGCGCTTGTTGCGAAAACGTGGCTTGCCGCAGAGCTCACGGTTCCATTTGAAGTAGTTCGAAGTTATGATCTTCCATATTATGTCGACTACAATACCCTTGTTATTGCGAGTAGCTACTCTGGGAACACAGAAGAAACGCTTAGTATGCTCAAGCAAGCCCAGGAGCGCGGAGCGCAGGTTGCAACTATTGCAGCGGGTGGAAAACTGAAGGAGATTGCTGATGAGAATGAAATTGCCAGCGTGACGCTCCCGAGTGGAGTGCCGCAGCGCATGGCCCTCATGTACGGACTTCGTGCGCTTGTCGCAATTCTTGGGCACTTTGGTGTAACGAGCTTCTCTCGATTTGATGAAATAAGTGCGACGGCGGATTGGTTGGCGAGCGAAACGGCGCAGTGGACGGCGGATGTTCCTACGCACAAAAACTACGCGAAGCAGCTTGCGCTCCTTGCAGTAGGGAAGACGCCTGTCTTCTACGCTGGGACACTTATGGCGCCGATTGCGTATAAATGGAAGATTAGTTGGAACGAAAATGCTAAAAATGTAGCGTTTTGGAATGAATACCCCGAATTTAACCACAATGAATTCATGGGTTGGGCCTCACATCCCATCGACAAGCCTTTTGCGATCTTTGATCTTATGAGTAGTTTTGAGAATCCACGCATTACGAAGCGTTTTGAAATAAGCGACCGCCTTCTTAGCGGAAAGCGCCCTAAAGCTATTCCTGTAGAGATGAAGGGAACGAGTGTGATCGCCCAGATGCTCTATGGGTGCATCTTGGCAGATTTCGCAAGTGTCTATGTAGCAATCTTGAACGGTGTCGATCCGGTTACGGTCGGGCTTATTGAGAAGCTCAAGGAAGAGCTCGCAAAATAAAAACTGCCTGCTACCGTTTTCCACAGAGACTATGGAAAACGGTAGCAGGACTTTCGTGGCCGCGTCTAGGCCAGATGGAACTCGTACTCGTCGGACCTGTAGGCCGTCCGTTCGATCTCCGGACTGCGGAACTCACCCTCCTTGACGGTGTGCGGGCGGTCGATCAGGTGACCCTTTGCGACGAGGATGTAGCCCGCGAGCTTTCCGTAGCCTTCGGCGACGGAGATGCGGTTACCCTTGAGGTCACCGGCATAGTAGGCCTGGTTCCATCCCGCTTCCGCGCACTGCGCACACTCATCGCGGAGTGGGTGTGGCTTCTCGGAGAGAAGGTGCGCCGGAGGAGTTTCGAAAACCTTCATAAGTATCTGTCACTTTCGACGTACTGGTAGTGCCTTATAGATTAAAACATAAAGTTGTTTGTCTGTCGATCCTCCGGGCAATGAAAGCCACGAAAAAAGTGAACCCTGCTCATGTGCTGTTCGCACATGAGCAGGGTATGGGGAGTTACCTGTCGACATGGAGAATGGGCAGTCCGCTGTGCACTGCGCCTGCGACGGTTGCGGAAGTGGTACCGCGCTGGGTGATCCTGTGGGTCTTGCTGCGGTCAGTAGGTCGTGCGCTCGACCCTAGCTTGCAGATCTCGTATGAGCCGGCATCGCGGAACTGCTCTTCGGTCAGATGGCCCTCCGCAACCGCGATCAGCGATGCGAAGCCAGCACGACCCCATGCGAATGTCACGTTGCGCCGCCCCCAGCGTCCATGGAAAGACCGCTGAAAGCCGCAGACGATGCCCGCATTACAGCGATGCGACGGATCGTGGAGCTGCTGAGTGAGCTGGTAAGGCATGAACCCTCCTTGGGTCAGACAGTTGCCAATATTTAGTATGTAACGATACTAAATAACTGTCAAGCAAGGACTGGGTGGATTAGTGGAACTGACGGAGTGCCTCGATAGGATCCTTGCGGGCTGCTCGTAGTGCTGGATAGATGCCAAAGAGTACACCCACGACAATTGATACACCAAGGGCGATAGCGGCAATTTGCCAGGTGAAAGCGGGTCCAAAAGTGAGTGTTGTACTGACGAGGAAGGCGAGCGCGTATCCCGCAAGATACCCAATGACGCCACCAATAAGGCTAATAATGAGCGATTCGATCATGAACTGCCAGACGATGTTGCCACTACTTGCTCCGACGGATTTACGGAGCCCAATCTCGCGGGTTCGTTCCGCAACGCTCACGAGCATAATATTCATAATACCGATTCCTCCGACAACAAGTGAAATACCGGCAATAATTGCCATAACACTGCTGACAGAGTCGTAGAACTTACTGGTTGGATGTGCAATCGCATCCCCTGAGAGAATAGTGAAGTCTTCATCTCCATGGTGGTTAGCCATGATCGTGTGCTTGACTTTGTCGAGCACACCCGCAAGCTGCCCGGGGTCTTTTGCTTGGAGATCGATCTGCTGGATTTGAACAATACCTTGATTAAAACTTTTGCCGCTTTCGAGACTGACGATGGCGGCATGGTCGAAGTCGACATTATTGAAATTAATTGGTGAGTTCATATCTTTAAGGATACCGATCACGGTAAAGCGGCTTCCTTGGATTGTAAAGGTCTGACCGATTGACTGGTCGGTACCAAAAAGATCGACAGAAAGCTTACTTCCTATGACTGCCGTATCTCGATTTGTAACACTATCGATAAATTGGCCGTCACGTACAGGGAAGTTATTAATGGTTGCAAGTGCAGGGGTTGATGCAACGATGACGCTGTTCTTGACCGCGTTTGATCCAACGGTTGGGATGCCGGTGACGATCATGATAGGGGCTGCGGATGCAACACCGTCAATCTGCCCAATGTCGGTTAAATCTTTCTCTGTAAGTGTACTCGTGACATACTGCTGCTGACTAATCGCGCCGGAGAGAGAATCGCCACTCACATTTGTTGGGACGCCAGGACGAATAACGGCAATTGCGCCGCCCATCTGGCCAATTTGGTTGTTAACGAGATTTGTGACCCCACTACTTAATGAGAGAATTGCCGTAATGCTCGCAACTCCTATGGCAACACCCGTGACAGTGAGAAGAGTCCGGGTTTTTGTTGATTTGAGTGAGTGAAACGCACTACCAATATCTTCAAGGGGATGAAAGCGCATACAATCTATACTTCCTCTGCTGCAACAGCAATGTTCGTGTCTTCTTCGGCAACTTCGGATGGCTCTTCTTCTGATTCTGTTTCGGGAGTTTTATCGGCTTTGCTCTTCGCACCGAGAGGGATTTTTTCGAATTGTTTTTCAAGAATTGGTGGTGTTTTTGTATCGCTTGCAATTTTACCGTCGAGCATGTGAATCACGCGGCTTGCGTAGGCGGTGAGGTCAGGGTTGTGCGTCACCATAATAATGGTATTGCCGCGCTTATGAAGGTCGGAAAGCTCCTGCATGATAATGTGGCTTGATTTACTGTCGAGGTTTCCCGTTGGCTCATCGGCAAGAACGATCGATGGCTCGTTCACAAGTGCACGGGCAATAGCGACGCGCTGCATTTGTCCACCAGAGAGCTGCCATGGCATGTAGTACTCACGTTCAGAGAGGTGAAATGCTTTAAGAATGTCACTTGCCATTTTAAGGCGCTTTGTGCGCGCAATACCCTTATAAGTAAGAGGGAGGGCGACATTCTCGATAACGGTAAGGCGGTTGACGAGGTTGAAGCTCTGAAACACAATGCCGATACGCTGGCTGCGTATACGGGCATGACGTGCGCTTGAAAGACGGTCAACGGATGTGCCGTCAAGCATATATTCACCGTCGTTTGAACGGTCGAGGAGGCCGAGGATGTTAAGGAGTGTTGTTTTCCCACATCCGCTTGGACCCATAATGGTTACAAATTCGCCTTTATCGATTGTAAGGTCGACTCCGTCAAGCGCGTAGCGCATTGCATCGCCGAGACCATATTGCTTGGTCAGGTTACGAAGCTCAATGACGGGGGGTTCTTTTGTTTTTGTCATTGTCTTTTATTATATGGACGGCACTGCCTGAAAAGCAACCGTCATAGAATTGTAAATAATACAACTGTTATAATATAAGAGCTTTGTGCATGGAGAGGTGCAAGAGTGGTTGAATTGGCACGCCTGGAACGCGTGTGTGGCGGCAACGTTACCCAGGGTTCGAATCCCTGTCTCTCCGCCATAGAAAAAGTCGTAGCATACGCTA
>DATFHX010000018.1:0-53486 GCA_035247945.1 Saccharimonadales bacterium (SeqCode)
GTGCATGGCAGTGTGATACTATCCTCGATATTGTTCGCAAAAAACTACTATCCCGCGATCAATCAAGTAAAGTTCTTGATACTTCAAAAGAACCTGTTGAATCGAACATGAAGGCGACACTTGAAGTGCCTTTCAAACAGGGGCTCTCTCAGGACAACACAAAGAAGATCACTAGGCAACTTAAAGAAGAAGCGCCAAAAGTAAAAACACAGATTCAGGGTGATGCCATACGAGTTACGAGTAGCAGCAAAGACGAGCTGCAAACAGTTATTACACTTCTGCGAGGATCCGACTTCGATTTTCCTCTCCAGTTTATTAACTACCGCTAACGATCACCCTCAACCTCTGTGGTAGCATGAGCGTCATGATACAATGGGTGGTATGAACACTGACCCCCTTGTTACTGTTGAACATTTCCGAATGGATTTCGGAAAAACAACCGCCATTCGCGACCTATCTTTTACTGTTAATAAAGGCGAGACCTTTGGCTTTCTTGGAAGTAATGGATCTGGTAAAACCACAACCATTCGTGCGCTCCTTGGCATCTACCAACCAACTGGCGGCAATCTTACTATCGGCGGGAAGTCGTACTCAGTCGATGGGGATATCAAGCTCGGATATCTCCCTGAAGAAAGAGGGCTCTATAAGAAAGAGCCAGTTATTGATATCATGACCTATTTTGGTCAACTAAAAGGTATGTCCCGAAGCGAAGCTCGCAACTGGTCACTGGATTATCTAAAACGTGTCGAGTTATCCGATAAAGCACACATTCGTCTCGATAAACTCTCTGGCGGACAACAACAGAAAGTCCAGCTTGGTATTACAATCATGGACAATCCATCACTTCTTATCCTGGATGAGCCAACAAAAGGATTCGACCCCGTTAATCGTCGACTCCTCATGGACATCATCGAAGAGCACCAAGACCAGGGTGCGACAGTCATTTTCGTGACGCACCAAATGGAAGAGGTGGAGCGCCTTTGTGATAGGGTACTCCTGTTAAAAGATGGCGTCGCACGGCTATACGGTACGGTCGACGAAGTAAAGAGTCAATTTGGCAACCAAGTACTTGAGGTTACGTCCGAACAACAAATTCCCGAAGAGAATGAGCTCTACACGATTCAGCGTAAAGAAGGCACAACTACATACCTACAGCCAAAAGCTGAGCTCGCGACTATACAAAAGACCTTAACTGAGAAAGAAGTATTCTTTACTCGATTTGAGCTCATTCGTCCATCGTTAAATGACATCTTTGTGGCTGTATATGATACTAAGGCTGAGGAGACACACAATGCATAACTTAGGAACTGTTATACGCTTCGAGACGACTCGAACCCTAAAGAAGAAAAGTTTTTGGATTGCCGCATTATCATTTCCAATTATTGCAGTATTCATAGGGCTTATTGTCTTCTTCTCAAATAAAACAACTGACGAACAGGCCGCCAGTCTCGCAAAGGAAAAATACTCTATAGGTATTACCGATGAATCGGGCATCATTCCTAAGCAGCTCGCGTCCCAAGTGAGCGCCAAAGTCTATACTGACAAACAGCTGGGAGTTGACGCAGTAAAGAGCGGACAGCTTGATGCATACTTTTTCTACCCGAAAGACATTACGAAGAGTTCTGTGGAAGTGTATGGAAAAGAAGTGGGCCTCTTTGAAAATGGAAAGTATCAGTCAGCCGCAACACAGATCCTAGAACAATCGGCACTTGCCGGCGTGAAACCGGAACAAGTTGCCGTACTCCAAAATAAGGTTCAGTATCAAACAACAACCTACACAAAAGACGGTTCTGTCGACCCTGGCTTCATGAAGGTGATTGCTCCAGGACTATTCCTTGTACTCTTCTACTTCATGATTGCAACCTTTGGAAACCAAATGCTCACAAGCGTGATTGAAGAGAAAGAGAATCGTGTTATCGAAATGATTCTCGCAACCATCAAACCAACGACTCTTCTGCTCGGAAAGCTCATCTCACTCATTGGACTTGCACTCATTCAGATGGTTATCATGCTTATTCCAACAATTGTCGGATATCTCCTTCTACACGATCAGTTGAAGCTTCCGAATCTGGATCTCTCGGCAATCCCATTCAACCCCGTAACGATTACAATCGGAGCTCTTGTATTCTTCGTCAGCTTCCTTATGTATGCAGGACTTCTCATTGCTATTGGTGCGGCTATGCCAACCGCGAAGGAAGCTGGTTCGTTCTTCGGCGTCACCATGATGTTCTTGTTTGGCCCTCTCTACGCAGTCACACTTTTCGTATCGGCTCCGCAATCACCAATCGTACAGATACTAAGTTACTTCCCACTTACCGCACCAATTCCACTCATGCTCCGTAATGCCGTAGGCAATCTTAGTATTATGGAAGCTGCAATCGCCATCGCTATTCTTCTTCTTACCACGATCGTCGTTACCGCCATCGGGGTACGAATTTTCCGATTCGGCGCCCTTGAATATAGTCGCCGCTTAAGCATAAAAGAAGTAATCGGCCGCAAAGCATAGCGGTCGATTACTCGATTACATTTAGATATTTTAGTTTGGTTTAATTAAGCGCTGCAATAAGTGCTAAGAGCATCAAAATGACCGCAGAAAGAGATGCGACCGCGAGGGCCATTTTATTTGGCTCAAAGTCAACTTTAGCATTCTTCGTTTTTCGTGGTTTTGCCACTGTATGTTTAGATGAAGCTTTCGTTGCCATACTGTTAGTGTAACGTAGTCTTATAAACTCGACAACCCGCTTGCGCTTAGAGTATACTATGCACATATGAACGAACTTCTCCCTCAGCTGCGGGCGATATTCGACGGAGAGCTTACCGACGATATTCGTGTCCGCAATAAGTATAGTCATGATGCAAGTATCTATGAGCTTACCCCCGATGTCGTAGCACATCCTACCTCTGTCGACGATATTAAACAACTCGTACGCTTCGTCGCCGAGAACAAGCAGCTCCATCCAACGCTCTCGATCGTTCCACGCGGAGCCGGGACTGACATGTCTGGGGGTGCAATCGGAAGCTCGGTACTTATCGATATGACGACACACTTCAACACAATTGAATCTGTGACAAAAGAACACCTTCACGTTCAGCCAGGAGTGTACATGAGAGATGTCGATCCGCTTCTCGCTGAACACGGCGTTATGCTCGGCTGCGTCCCAGCAAGTCGTGCGCTTTGTACGCTTGGTGGCATGGTAGGGAATAACTCAGGAGGCGAACAATCACTTCGCTTCGGCAACACCGAACGCTTCGTAAAGCAATTAAAAGTGGTTCTAGCGGATGGTAACGAGTACGTCGTTGAGCCCCTTACAAAAAACCAGCTCGACAAGAAAATGGCCGAGAATACGTTTGAAGCCGCACTTTACCGAGGAGTCTTCGAGCTTATTGAAGATAATTATGATCTTATTCACAATGCCCGGCCAAAGGTTAATAAAAACTCTATGGGGTATAATCTCTGGAGTGTCTGGGACAGGGCGACCGGCATCTTCGATATGACACATCTTATCACTGGAAGCCAGGGAACGCTCGGCATTGTAACCGACATTACCTTCAAGGTCGTACCCGCACCAAAACATACTGGTCTCCTGGTACTTTACTTACGGAATACAAAAAACCTCGGCGAGATCATACCGAAAGTAATGGAACATCATCCTGCAACCTTTGAAGGCTTCGATGATATCACCTTCGAGCTTGGCATTCGACATTTCAGTCTCTTCCGAAAGCAGCTCGGCGCGAAAGAATGGCTCAAACAGCAAGCAAGCCTCCTAAGCTCAGTTGCCACGTTTAAGGGACATCTTCCAAACATGGTCCTTATGGTGGAATTTGAAGGAGATACACAGGAGGAAGTTGGAGGAAAAATAGAAACACTACGCCGAGACCTCACACCCTTTAAGCTTCGTACAGAAGTAGCAGGGAACGAAGAGCTCAGCCAAAAGTTCTGGCAAATTCGTCGAGCAAGCCTCTCACTCCTCCGTCAACGTATTAAGGATAAATATGCATCACCATTCATTGACGATCTCGCCGTCCAGCCAAAACACCTCCCCCAGTTCCTTCCGGAATTACGTAAGATCATTCGCAGATATAAGCTACCCGCGACGATTGCAGGACACTTTGGTGACGGCAATTTCCATATTATTCCCCTTATGAGCATTGAAGGTACAGCAGACCAAGCCAAGCTTGAACCCGTTATGCGTGAAGTCGTTCCTCTCGTTCTACGATATGGCGGCACCATGGCAGGAGAGCATAACGACGGCATGGTCCGTGGGCCATGGCTGCCAGCCGTTTTTGGCGAAGAAGTCTATCAAATATTCCGCGAGACAAAAGAGCTCTTCGACCCATCATACATTTTCAATCCTCACAAGAAAACTGATGCCGACTGGGAGTTCAGTATGGAGCATATTCGGACTCATAGTAACGGCGGTCTCATTAAGTAGCGCATTGACTTTTCTATCTGTATGGGGTATAATAATAGTACAATGACAGCAGCAACAAACACCGTTGGATGCGTAGAGTATGCCACCGCCGTATTAGGTGATAAGTGGACACCTCTTTTGCTGCGCCACTTCATGAACGAACCTACCGTTCGATTCTGCCAGCTTCAAGAGCTGACCGGAGGAATCAATCCTCGCACCCTTTCAGCTCGTCTGAGCGATCTTGAAGAAAATGGAATAATCGTAAAAGAAACTAAGGGAAGTATTAATCGCTGCGAATACAGCCTGACAAAAAAAGGTCAGGATCTTATGCCGATTCTCCATGACATGCAGCAATGGAGCACGAAGTACGCACCGCAAACAGTTTCTCAGAATTAGCTCAGAATGAGCTGATAGGATGCAACTATGAGAATCCTATTGATTGAAGATGAACACAAGATTGCCAGAGCCCTCAAGAAGGCGCTTGAGCAGGAGAGCTATGCTGTCGATGTAGCATATGACGGAGATGAAGGCTACGCCATGGCTACAACCGAACCATATGACGTCATGATTATTGATCGCATGCTGCCTGGTGAATACGACGGGCTTGCTATTGTAACTGCTATGCGCGAAGAGAAAATTCACACTCCCGTACTCTTTCTTACAGCACTCGGCGGCGTCGACGACCGCACAACAGGACTCGACGCAGGTGCTGATGATTATCTCGTCAAACCGTTTGCCCTCGAAGAACTACTTGCCCGCGTGAGAGCGCTTCTTCGTCGACCTACCGAACAACAGGCAACGATCCTCCGCGCCGGTGATCTCTCCCTTAATACCGTGAACTTTGATGTCGAACGCGCTGGACATCCTATTCAACTCACAAGTAAAGAGTTCGCACTGCTTGAATACCTCATGCGCAACCAAGATCGTCCGCTCCCTAAGGAGCTTATCATTTCGCATGTCTGGGACTACGATGCCGACATTCTTCCTAATACTGTCGAGGTTTACATCAAGTATCTGCGCGGAAAAATTGACCTTCCAAACATGGAGCCGCTCATCCATACTGTGCGTGGATTTGGCTATAAACTCCAAGCACCAAAGGAGTCTCTTAAAGCGTAATGTTTCGCTCTGCCACCGTTAAATTGACAGCTTGGTACGCCGGTATAATCGTCGTACTGAGCTTGCTCTTTAGCGTGGTAATCTACTCAACCGCTTCATCCGAGGTGAATACACGCCTCACATCGATTCAACGTCCTATCTATTACACCGACCCCGCACGCTTTGAGGATCTTCGCGCCACGCAGCTTCACAAGGCAGAATCAAACCTCATGGTGTCGCTTATTATTACCAATGTTTGTATATGGGTCGCTGGGACGGTCGGTAGTTACTACCTTGCTAAGCGCACGCTTCGACCGATACAGCTTGCTCACGAAGCCCAGTCACGCTTCACAAGCGATGCAAGTCATGAACTTCGAACCCCGCTTGCAAGCATGAAGACCGAAGTCGAAGTAGCCCTTCGTGATCCAGAGCTATCTAACGACGAGCTCCGCGAGCTCCTGCGGAGTAATCTTGAGGAGGTCGATAAACTTACCGCACTCTCACAAAACCTTCTTCAGCTCTCCAGACTTGATCATGAACACATTAAACGCGAGCGAGTCGAGCTCGACACAACCGCAAAGACGGTCATTGAGCGGTTCAAGAAGATCTCTCCTCGTATTGAACTTACAAAAACAAGTAAGCTCTATGTGCGTGCAAATGAGTCAAACGTCGAGCAGCTCCTGACGATTCTCCTCGACAATGCTGTGAAGTATAGCCCGGAGGATACAACAATTCATGTTGCACTTATTAAACGCAAAACCCTCGCCGGGTTCGCGGTCACGAACGCAGGGGAAGGCATTCCTGCCGATAAGCTACCACATATATTCGATCGGTTCTACCGTGCCGACACTTCACGTACCAATAGTAGTCGAAGTGGTTTCGGACTTGGTCTTGCGCTCGCTAAAAAAATCGTCGAACTCCACGGGGGAGAGCTGACAGTCACAAGTGCCAAGGGGAAAGAGACAACCTTCCGAGTACTTCTGCCAATTTTCAGTAAGAACCAAGCGCTACATCAGTAAAACAGTATAGAATCCTCCTTGGTAATACTAATAACTAAGGAGAAACAATGAATGTAGTTACCCGAGGCGTTCGAGGTGCGCTGCGAAGCCCGCTTCGATCTGGAGCGATTATCGCGATGCTCGCGATAAGCATAGGTCTCATTTTAGCAATGCTTGTCGCTCGGAGTAGTGTTGAAGCCAAAATTGAGGAGGTCAAGGCGTCAGTCGCCACTAAGATTACCATTAATCCTGCCGGCGTCCAAGGCGGCTTCGGGCAAGGCGATCCGCTCACTTCCGATCAGGTGGCAAAGATTAAAGCAACCGATCATATCAGCAGCATTAGCGCTACATTGACCGCTAATGTAAAAACTGACGAGACGACCTCACTCGCATCCGCTATGGAAGGCGGAAGGTTTATGCTTCGAAGCCCAGACGGCACCGAATCGTCACAGAAACCACCAATTATCGCAACCGGATCAACAAATCCCGAGGGTACAATTGCAAGTGATAAGGTAACAAGCGGATCCACGATCGACGGTTCGAGTAGCGACAACGTTGCGCTCATCGGCAAGGAGCTCGCTACGAAGAACAATCTATCAGTGGGAAGCACTTTTACGCTCTATGGAAAAACCTTTACTGTTAAGGGTATTTACTCAACTGATAATAAATTCCAAGACGGTGGACTGTATGTCCCACTCGCCGCACTCCAAACGGCATCCGATCAAGCAGGTAAGGTCTCGAACGTTGTCGCAACCGCAGATAGTAGCGACAACGTTACAAGTACCGTTGCAGCGCTAAAGAGCGCCCTTGGTGACGCAGCTGACATTACGAGCCAGGCAGACCAGGCCGACACAGCCGTTGCACCACTTTCAAGCATCTCTGGACTCGCACTTGGCGGTGTCATTGCAGCTACGATTGCCGGTGCGGTCATCGTCCTTCTCGCCATGATCATGGTTGTACGCGAACGTCGCCGTGAGATTGGAGTTATTAAGGCGATCGGAGGAAGTAACCGTAGTATAATCACCCAGTTCATTACCGAGGGGCTTACCCTTACTATCATTGGAGGAATCGTTGGACTTGCACTTGGCATTGCCGTAAGTGGACCTCTCACACAGTCCCTAGTAAGTAACCAGTCCTCAAGTAGTGGAACCGAAGTGCGCGGCGAGGGTCCAGTCAACGTATCAGGAGGAGGTGGATCAGCGCCACGAATGATGCGCGGTGGCCCTAGCGGATTCTCATCACAACTTGGACAGAATCTTACATCCGTCACAAGTTCCGTAACGCCAGCAACCTTCGCCGGAGGAATAGCTATCATTCTCCTTATTGCAATCATTGGTAGCGCAGTACCAGCATGGGCAATTGCCCGAGTGCGGCCTGCAGAAGTGCTTCGCACAGAATAGGAGTCTAGAACTATATGTTAACCGTAGAAAACCTTACAAAATCATTCTCAGCCCCAGGAGGCACGGTACACGCACTGAGTGACGTCACCTTTGAAGTAAACACCGGAGAATTCGCATCGATCATTGGGAAAAGTGGAAGTGGTAAATCAACGCTTCTCAGTATGCTCGGCGCCCTCGACACTCCTACAAGCGGTCAGATTCTTGTGGACGACCAAGATATTGCCAAGCTCTCGAGTGGTCAGCAAACCGCATATAGAGCTCGGAAGATTGGATTCGTTTTCCAGCATTACAACCTCATACCAAACCTCAGCGCACTTGAGAACGTTATGCTCGCACTCGAATTCGGTGGCATGCCCGCAAGGGATCGACGTACGCGAGCAGAGGAGCTCCTCGAAGCGGTAGGCATCGAAGATGATCAGCAGCTACGTAAACCCGCTCGATTAAGCGGAGGTCAGCAGCAGCGTGTGTCGATTGCACGTGCACTTGCGAATCGTCCAGCCGTCATTCTTGCTGATGAGCCGACGGGAAACCTCGACAGCGAAACAGGTAAGAAGATTTTCGATCTTCTCCATAATCTCTCTCGTACACAAAATACAACTATCCTTGCCGTCACGCACGATCTCGATATTGCGGGAAAGACCGATCGTACCTTTACGCTCAAGGACGGGAAGATGCGCCCACATAAGAAGTAAACGTTGTAGTTTTGGTCGTCTTGATCGAATTTAAGATTCGGCTCAGGAATCGGTACCATACTATACATAGGTTGCAGGCGGCGGGGGATTCGTTACCCTACACCCCATCGGATTCCTCGCCCGCACGCGCCGTAAAAGAACAAAGGAGGGCTCATACCATGAACACCACCACCATTTATCTCAGCAAAAAAGGAATGAAGGAGTTGAAGAAGTCCATCGCAAGATTGGAGCGTGATCAACACCATATACTTCGCGAATTACGTGAAATGGACAAAATCGACGGTCGCGACGAACGGCTTGCCCGTGTGGAGAAGCTCGCTAGTCTAGAGATTATTGAAAGTGACCTCAAAGAGAAGCAACTTGCACTCGCGAATAGCAAACTCCTTCCTAGAAAACGTGACCTACTGCGCGTTGCAATCGGCTCAGTTGTTGAACTTATTGACATGCAGGGTAGGCTCATTCGCTACACCATCGTAGATAGTCTTGAAGCAAATCCAAGCGATGGACGCATCTCGGTCGCCAGCCCACTCGGTCGAACGCTCATTGGCAAGCAGATTAAGGATATGATCGAATGGGGCGTCGGTACCCAGCAGCACCGTATGCAGCTCATCGGCATCCATTGACCAAACGAATAACCCACCCGGCGGAAAAACACCGTACAGAAACTACTGTACGGTGTTTTTGATACTGAGAGTTTGTTACAATAACACTAATGCTTTATTACACTAAATCGACCGAGGAAACGCTCAAGGAGCTCCGAGCATCGACCCGAGGACTCTCTGGTACAGAAGTCGAAGAACGACTCAAGACATACGGCCCTAATCAAATCGAGGTTAAGGGCGAGCCGCTGTGGCGTAAACTTATTGAACCGTTTGCAAACATCTTCATGCTGGTTCTCTTTATCGCCGCTGTTATAAGCATCTTCCATCACGCATATCTCGACGCGGCAATCGTCGGTTTCATTATGGCAGCAAACGCCATAATCTACTACATCCAACGCTTTTCAACTGAACGTATTCTTCGTGCACTCCAAAAACAAACCGTTCAGTCCGTCGAGGTACTCCGCGATAATAAACATCTCTCGGTTGATGCAAATCAACTCGTCCCCGGAGATATCGTTTCCCTAAGTGAGGGGGAGAAGATACCCGCTGATTGTCGCATTCTTACTGCGACCAGCCTCCGCGTGGACGAATCGCAGCTCACGGGGGAGTCCGAAGCAATTACGAAACAAGCGGAAAAGCTCTCTAGCAATAAAGAAGTGTACGAGCAAACAAACATGCTCTTTCGAGGGTCGTTTGTTGTATCGGGAGAAGCTACCGTCGTTGTGGTTGCAACCGGCAACGCCACAGAATTCGGCCAGCTTGCAGCCCTCACAAGCAACCGCGATATCGTTAGTCCAGTTCAAACAAAGATCGACAAACTTATCTCGCAGATTATTATTGCTGTTGCCGCCATGGCAGTTATTGCATTCATTCTCTCGCTCTGGCGTGGCATGGAATTCTCCGAAAGTATTCGTTTTGTGCTCGCCCTCTCGGTCAGTGCAGTACCCGAGAGTCTTCCTGTCGCTATTTCAGTCATTCTCGTCCTCGGCATGCGCCGCATGGCTGCAAAGAAGGCCCTCGTTCGAAATATGCGAGCCATTGAAACAATTGGTGTCATTACCACGATCGCCACTGATAAAACCGGAACGCTCACAAAAAATCAGCTCACCGTTCAGGATATATGGCAACCAGACCGTTCAACCATCGATCTTCCACATCTCCTCGCACATGCCATCAACAGACCTGCTCATCATGTCCTTGATCCGCTCGATGTCGCGCTTACGCACTTCGCTGACATAAAGCATGCTACGATTCCAAAACAAGCACCACTGACGAGCCTTCCGTTTGATCAGGGAACAGCAATGAGTGGCAACCTGTGGCATCAGGGGAGCGCGTTCGAACTCATCGTCAAAGGCGCTCCGGAACACATTATCGCGCGCGCTGAGCTTACGGAAGCCGAGCGGGAGCAGTATGAAGCCGCACTCCATCAAATGACAGGCAAGGGGTACCGCGTCATTGCCGTTGCACGCGCCGAACTCAAAGATTCGATTCAAACCTTTGAAGCACTTCCCAAAAAGACACGCTTTGAGTTTGCGGGATTTGTCGGCGTCGCAGATGTTCTCCGTCCCGAGGCAAAGCAAGCTATCCAAGGCGCCATTAAAGCAGGCGTTACCGTACGCATGATTACTGGTGATCATTTCGAGACAGCCTACCATATTGGTCGAGAACTCGGCATGGTGACAAAACGAGATCAGGTCTTCGATAGCCGCCGCATTGCCATGATGAGCGACGACGAACTCGAGCATGCAATCAATAATGTTCGCGTCTTCTCTCGTGTCATCCCAGAACACAAATACCGAATCCTTGCTCTTCTCAAGAAGCATGATATCACCGCAATGACCGGAGACGGCGTTAACGATGTACCGGCACTCGCAAACGCCCATGTCGGCGTTGCCATGGGGAGCGGCGCAAGTATCGCAAAGGATGCAGGGGATATTATCCTCCTCGATGACAACTTCAAACATATCGTTGAAGCAATGCACGAAGGACGTGTTATTTTCTCAAACATTCGGCGAATGCTCTTCTACCTACTCTCGACGAACACTGGAGAGGTCCTTACGACTATTACTGCACTCATCCTGGGTATGCCCGTGCCATTCGCGCCTGTTCAGATTCTCTGGGTAAACCTCATTACCGATACAGCGATGGTCATCCCTCTAGGGCTTGAACCAGGTGAGAAATCCCACATGAGCGAAAAACCAAAAGATCCAAATGCTCCAATTCTGGGATCATTCCTTATCACGCGTATGATCCTTGTCGCCATCGTCGTAACAGTTGTGGTAGTCGGACTCTATGCACTCTTTAGTAACTGGCACAATACCGATTACGGCCGCACGATCGCATTTAACGCCCTCGTTGTGATGCAGTGGGCAAGTGCACTCAGTGCTCGCAGTGACCGTGAGTCCTTCATACGACGATTCCGCGTATTCAACGGAAAACTCGCCATAGGAATGTCAGTTGCAATCGCACTTCAACTCCTTGTTCTCTTCGGTCCACTCGGCTCCATCATGCATGTCACCCCAGTTGCAATAGGCGATCTCTTCATTACCTCAGTTGTCGCTTTCGTACTCCTTCTTATTGTCACCGAATCGCATAAAGCGGTCGGAAGAGTAACGAAAAAGAACCCTTAGTACGGTCGTTTTCCTGCGCCGGCTTGCTGTAATACCCTACAGAAGAAAAGAGCTGCCGCAACAGTTGCAAGCACAAAGGCGACAAGCCCAACTCGAAGGGAACCGTTATTATATATTCCATCGTTTACTATAAACATCGTGTTTAAAATCAAATAGACAATAAGTCCAACAACAACCGTAAGTACCCCCGATGCATGCCGAAGAAAAAGGGGAATGAGTGCAGCAACCACCATCACAATATTTGCCGCTACACGCAGCGGCTCAAGCTGGCCTACCGAACCATGAACTATAAGATCCAACAATTGAACAGCGACAACAAGGAGTGTAAATAGTTTAGTCTTCATAGTCCTAGCCTAATCGTTTTAGACCACAAGCACAAGCGCTTTATCCATTGAATAGGGGTGGCGATTATGATACAATAAGTCACGCTGATGGGGCGTCGCCAAGTGGTAAGGCACATGGTTTTGGTCCATGCATTCGGGGGTTCGAATCCCTCCGCCCCAGCCATGGAAATAGCCTAAACTTCATTTATGAGGTTTAGGCTATTTCTTTGTCTTAGCATAGTGATTTGAACCCCCGGTTTTGCTCCAGCAAAACATCGCGGGGTTCGGCAAAGCGCAGTAAAATTCTAGGAAAGCTCGCTTTCACTAGAATAAGCAAGCAGAGGAGCGAAGCGATATCCCTCCAATCCGCATTGCAAGAAAATATCACAAATAAACTGCGTTCGTTTACCTGGCTTCCGAGGCCGCAGGGTGTGACTCGAATCCCCCTGTCCCAAGGTTTCGAGTCGCTATAAGTAGAACGAAAGACTAGAGAGGCGAGTCTAGAATAGAGAAGCTAATAGGAATGAAGTGTCTTCTCGGCGACGTCCGTCAACACGATATTAGTCCTTGCATCTATGAGACTACTGTCGTTCGTAAGTATGGACCCATCAGGACAAATCGCACTAACTGCCATATGGTGATTCTAGTTAGATAATATAACGGTATGAATTGAGTAGACTTACCTATTTGACTTGACCTATGCTATCCAAGATTGCTTGAAAGGCTTCACTATTCTGATTCCAGTCAACATTCCTGGCACCAAGCGCGATTACTCTAATTCGACCATCAGACGCTCCCGCGACGGTGCGTATCTTTACCGTAAAGTCACCATCTTCTCTTGTACAAGTTCCGGTCATAGTAGTCAGGCCAATAGCGGTTTCGGTTTTCTTCGTGTCTTGCTCGATCTTGAATGCTATATCAGACTTGCAGGTTTCGCCGCTATTCCGAAACGCGAGCTCTATCGAAGCAACGGATGACTGGCTTATAAGTTGGGTTCGCAGTTGGTCGTATGCAGTATCAGATGCACCAGCAAGAGGAGATGCTTGTTGTGATTCTTTAACAGACCAAAGCAAAATTAGTAGTTGTTTGACTGAAGTACGTAGAAAGGCTTGGTAACATTATTATGCCATTAACTCCCGAACAGTATCTGGCACTTACGCAAATCGGCTATCAGAATTTCGACTGGCCTACAGATCAGAATAAGACCATCGCCCAGCTCTTAACCGACTATGCACTTCCCGGAGAAGGCACGCCGGTACTTGCTGCGCTATCCAGTATGACTGGTTATAAACTTATTAATTTTCAAGCAAATACATCCTCGGGATTTTGCATGTTGTCGTGGGTGATGCAATTTGCGCATAACTTGCAGCATAGCTACTTCCGATTCATGAAGTTAGAGCTATCCGAGGACCTTTAAGCTCTATTCCTGTATGCCGCTACTCGCTCTCGGGTTGCACAGCGTGGGGAACAATAACTACGGCCGCCACCTTTGCCAAGGTCAATAAAAGGTCGACCGCAACCCGACGAAGCGCATAGTCCGCCTGGATTTCGGCCCTTTTCGGCTAATAGAATAGCTAATGCTAGGGCTGAAGAAGTTGCGAGCCACTCGCTCCAAGTTGTGTGATCGTCGCTATCAACATGAATATGCCAAGCTGAGCCCCCATGATTACTAAGCCGTGGTGCGTTAGCATGTTCTTTAAGTAGGGCATTCAACATATGCGCCGCCTTCTCGACGTTAGGGACAGAGAAAACTGCAAGTAGCTTATGAGCTACAATCTCTAGGTCTTTAAGATCGGCGCTCTTGATCCTGCCAGTCTCATCGTAATCCCTCAGTGTTTCATTAAGTTCTGCGGTCAGGCTGGCGTCGTCCAGGCCCATTTTATTCAGCAGTACAAAAGTTATGTCTGCTCCCCGCTTAGCAGCGTAGGCCGCAGAGCCTAATGAAAGAGAATTTGCTTTTTCCATGATCGCAGTATACCATACGTAACATGCTTATAAAAGAAAAGCGTTACACTATAGTTCACTATCTATTTGGGGCATTGCCCGCCCGGCTTGGCGATGAGATGTCGAGCCAGGTAGTCTTATTAATAGGGTTGAGCTCAACCGGTTCGATGGCTCTCGGATCGACTGTACTGGCCACATTGACTTTTTCAGCAGCGATCGGAGGTCCATTGTTAGGAGCAGTGCTTGATCGCTCTCCACACCCAGGGAGGGCACTTGCAATTGCTCTTGGTCTTTATACTGTCGGCATCTTATGTATAACCTTACTTCTTGGACACGCACCAATGTGGGTAACCGCAGTAATCGCGTTAGCAGCCGGCCTTCTCATGCCTGCAATTTCCGGTGGCTGGTCATCGCGCCTAAAAACGTTCATTGCCGAAGAGCAAATGACGCGCGCGAGCGCCATCGATGCCACAACATTTAATGTAGCAGGATTAGCGGGTCCGGCTATTGCGGGTCTAGTAGCCGCTGGCTTTGGCGCACACTGGGCAGTCATAATGCTCGTCGTCTTATTAGCGGCGGCAGCGCCGATGGCTTGGGCATTGCCTCGGAAGTTACTGGTGAACCAGCCCAAAATAACAAGTTTTAAAGATGATGTGTTGACAGGTTTTAAGGTCATTGTTCAGAACAAAAAACTTTTCAGAATTACGCTCACCTCAGCCGTCTCCTATATGGGGATTGGCATGTTGTGGGTAATATATCCACTGGTCGGTCGGGAGGTATTCGGCAATCCTGGCTTTGGGGGCTTACTAGCTTCTGTCGTGTCAATCGGCGCCTTGGTTGCAACCGCCGCTTATGCAAAGTGGCCGACAAAGCATAGTCCAGATATAGTCGCATTTGCCACGACGCTCATCTTGGCGATAGGCATGTTGCTTTTGGCCTTTGCCGGGAATGCCGTACTCTCACTGCTCTCTCTATTGATCGTCGGCCTGGCTGACGGCCCGCAGCTTGCGGCTATCTTTGCTGTGCGGCACCGGGAAGCCCCTGAATGGGCGCGTGGTCAAGTGTTTACGACGGGCGCAAGTCTCAAGATTACAGCGGCAGCTGCGGGCGCAGCTCTAGCCGGGCAATTTAGTGGGCAATCTTTGGAACTTACAATACTAATAGCCTGTTTTGTGCAGGTTTTGGCTGCAGTGACTTTTATAATGATGCAAAATAGCCTATCGATAGGGCGGTTGATGCGACTCTAAGCGGTATCTGGCAAGTTCGCCTGCTCATTTCCAAGAATTTTGGCGAGAGTTGGAACATGTAAGGCGTCTTTGGTGGTGAAGGCGCGTTAATCAGCAGCTTCGGCGAGTGATCTAAGGCCACGTGGATATGGCTCCGATGACACTTTTTGCCAAGTGTGACGGGCTTCATCTTTGAGGGTCTGATCTACGTATGTATTCTGCAACACGCTGTATACGATGGCTTTAAGAGGGGTGTGAGGGTCCCTCTTAACGGCGTTTGTAATTATTCTCATAAGATATGGTTGGGTAGTAAGCCCAGTCAGCTCTTCAATGAATTCGCTGGAGACTTCAGGAAGATCCCTTCTTATCGCAGCGGCGGCGTCACCTTCAGTCATATTCAGTGGAAATTCTGTTATGGCGTCCGGGGTGTCGCCCAGATGCAACTCGGATAGCAGACAGTCAAGTTCACCCTCCTCAATTATTTCATTGTCGAATAATGTTGCGCAAATAACAGTAGGGTATCGAAGGGCAACCCTCTCCTTCAATGCTCGCAGGAAGGGCTCATCGCGAACCATTCGAGATGCCTCATCTAATACGATGGTGGATTTATTGGAGGTGATCTCGGGGATGATTTCGCCCGGAAGGGCTGTCATGCAATCAAGCAATACCGAGTTGTAGTATCCGTTTCTTTCTAATGCTACCCGGAGAGAACCTTGAAGAAAAGTTGTCTTACCTGCATGGCTTGGTCCTATGACTACGGCATAGTTATACTTGGTAAGGCTGTCAAAAATACGCTCAAGTTGCTTGTCATGGGTCACCTCCCAAGATGGTGTTTTCTCTCTTTCTTTTTCTTCTTGACTAGTGCCTGTCGGAACCGGGTACTCAATGTCCATAGTATTCTTTACATTTCTCCGTATATTGCTATTGCGATACGTAATAGCAAATGCAATTTATCTCATCGCTAAAAGTTATATTAGCACACCTCCTCTACAGCCAAAATTATTTCAACAGCGGAAAGAAGTCCAAACTTGGACTTCTTTTTGTTTTCACAAGTTCGTAACCTACGAGCCTACATGGTCGTACGATCTTTAGGCACTGTGACTAATCACAGTTAATTACTACAGTCTTCTAAGAGAACTCAGATATAATCTACAGTATGAGCGAATTTGGGAATGAGATTTTAGAGCGTGCCGAATCACGCATAGACGCGCCATTTAAACACCATTTTAAACCAATAAATCTCTGCGAGGGTGGACAATACACCGTTCCTGAATGTATGGAGCGTGGCATGGGCCCCGAAGGGTATGACTGCAGCGGCCTCGCCATCGCAAGTATAGCTGAAGTACTTCATATAGAGGGTCGCAAGTGGCCAAAAGAGCTGCGCCACACACAGCAATTAGCAGCACTTGCAATCGAAGATGCTTTCGAGCCAGGCGACATCCGACTTTTTTATTCTCATAACGGAAGAATTCATCTTGGCATAGCCACAGAATCAGAAGAAGTAGTACATGCGAGTGGACTAACCGGCATCGTAGAGAAGAGCGTCGTCACAGATCCGAGTGGTTCATTTGAAGCAGTGAAGACGATACCGGCAACAAGGCTCTCTGATATAATCCAGTGATTTCAATAATCCCGAGTTTAGCTAAACACCTAGCCGCAAGCCAACATCAATGAGAGAATCGCACCAGAGTCCTGCACATCAAGAACAGTGAGCCGCCTAAAAATAGAGATACTATAGCCAGACGCATAAAGGGCGAGATGTCGTCGCCCGTCTTGGGGAGCGTGTCCGAACCCTGCCCATTCACTGTTGGCGAAGGAGCAATTGTAAGTGTAAAACTTTTTTGCGCCGTAGCGGGAATGCCACTCACAATACTCGCAGCAGTCACAGTAAACGTGAATGTTCCAGCCTCTAGCGGAGTACCCGTAATGGACCCGTCGGAATTGAGAGTCAGCCCCGGTGGAAGTGTCCCAGAGGTGACGGTAGTAGTAGGCTGGGGACGTCCCGAGGTTGCAATGGATCCCATATAACCACTTCCCACCCCGCCATTAGCGAGTGCCGTCGTTACAATGGCGGGAAATGTGTCTAGCGATATAACAGACACCGTATTTGAATTCTCATTTCCAACATATGCAATCTGACCGTCGGAGGAAATCCGCACCGGAGCTGGCTGTGGACCAACAGCAATCGTAGCTGCAACCGTTCGAGCTGCCACATTAATGATGGACACAGTATTATCTAGCATGTTAGCCACATATGCTCGAGAACCGTCCGGAGTAAATGCAATTTGATATGGCTGCGTCCCGACAGGAATAGTTGCGCTCACAGTATTAGTTGCTGTGTCAATCACTGTAACGTCGTTTGATCCATAGTTCGACGCATAGATACTTTTACCGTCAGGACTCAATGTCACCGCACCCGTTCCGAGTCCTGTCGGTATTGTCGCTAATACAGTATTCGAGACCGTATCGATAACTTTAACATTTCCTTGACTTGTAAGGGTGGAGCCTTGAATAGCAACATATGCCCGGTTTCCAGTTGGAGCTATAGTAATAAGTCGAGGGTGTGTACCGCCTGTGATTGTCGTGATGGGGCTAAGGTTTGTCGCATTCAGCACACGGATAACATTTGCAGCAAAGTCCGAAGCGTATATTCGACTTCCGTCTGGAGATAACGCAAGACCATACACGGAGCTGCCCGTAGCAACGGATAGACTCACCGTATTCGTTGCCGTACTTATGATCTTCAACTGGCCGTTAAAATGTCCAGTATAAAGACGCGCACCATCCGAGCTTAGCGCCATATCCATAACGCGGCTTGATCCAGTGTAAAACTTCGTAAGCATCGCGTTCGTCGATGTGTCGACAACTGAAACACTTCCCGTATCAGCTCCGATTGCACTACCGACATATAATCTGGAATTGTCCGCATTTAATACTTCAGCATATGGTCCCGTACCAACCGGAATTGTACTCGTGACGGTATCTGCAAATACCACCTGAGGTGCTGTCAGTATTAGTACAGCCGCTACAATACCAGCTCGTATCGCTACCCCTCGTATGACTCTCAACACTTTATCAGCCTCTCAGACTTGGACACTATTATTTTTACTATATTAATTGAAGCACAAGTACAATGAATTGGGAAGTTCATAAAAGAATAATGCTCTTCTTCCTAATTAGTGACACTATATACACATACTATGTGTTGCTAATTATATATAATTATGGTTTAATTACAAAAGGTGGTTTTCACACCACATTCCTGTCATCCAAGGAGCACTATGCGTGCTATGATCCCCATCCTCTACACACCCGCAACGAGAAAGCTCAGCGATCTCGTGCATCTCATGAACGGAGGTAACGACCAGGTCCGACGACTCGCGATCTGCACAGAGGACTCGATTGGAGAAGACGAGGTAGGGCCGGCGATCGCCAACATCAAGGCGGCACTCAAGCAGCTCGACCCCGGCTCTCCCACGGAGGTGTTCGTCCGACTGCGAGACCACGACGCCACGATGGAAGCGATTCTCGACCTCAAGAGGGTCGAACACCTGTCGGGCTTCATCATCCCCAAGGCCCACCCGACCGGATTCACCAAGTACGCCCACCCGATCACCCGCAAGAGCGAGAGGTTCAAGCTTCTGCCCATCGTCGAGCATCGGAGCACACCGGACAGCACATTCCGGCGGCGCCTCCTCGAAACGTTCCTGGACTACCGGGGGCACATCGACTGCGTCAGGATCGGCGGCAACGACTTACTCGGTCACCAGGCCCTACGAAGGGCGGAGGGTGTCACGATCTACGACACCGTCGTCGGGGATCTCATCGCGAGCATCGTGAATGAGTTTCGCGGGATCGGCGAGTTCGAGGTAACAGCGCCCGTCGTGGAGAGCTTCGCGCCGTCGTACGACTTTCAGCTCAAGAAAGAGCTGAGGAGAAGCATCGCGAACGGCCTCTTCGGTCAAACCGTCATCCACCCACGCCATCTGGGTATCATCCTGGAAGCCTACAGGGTGGGGGCCGACGACTACACCTCGGCGAAGGAGATCCTCGGATCAACCAAGGCGGTCCTCGGAAAGGCGGGCCGCATGGACGAGAAGGCGACCCACTACCGGTGGGCGCTCCGAACCATGGCGCGAGCCGAGCTCTTCGGCTCGCAGATGTAGAAACAGGAATGTCGCCCTGCTCGATCCTCGAGCAGGGCGCACTTCTTTATTGAAATCATAATTAGTTGTCTTGCGCAGTGAGGGAATGTCGTACGCCGAGAATTGACCGAGCATGCTCGTCAACGATCGACTCGCTGATCTTACCTGCTTGGACAGCATTTACCACGCCATCTACGAGTGTATTAGGATCAATTTGCGAGGCCGAATCGCCATGATCTAATACAAAGAGGAGAAGATCATTACCTGCATTAATAGCAGCAACAGCATTATCCACCGCATTTGCATATGCTGGATCTCCTGAGTTTTGCAGCATAATCATGTCATCCGTAATAGTAAGTCCCTTGAACCCTAACGTGCTCCTTAGTACATCGTGCCATTTCTTCGACAGTGACGCGGGAGCTCCATCGACCGCGCTATAGCGAAGGTGACCAAACATAACGAGATCTACTCCCGCATCGATACCTGCTTTAAAAGGAATCATATCTTTTCGACTCCATTCATCATAGGTTATTTGGGTTGCTGGAATTGATGTATGGGAATCCGCTCCCGTCTCTCCGTGCCCTGGAAAGTGTTTTATCGTAGATAATGTTCGGCCTTTCGAGCTTGCGACAGCCTGGGCTACACGTTCCGCAGCTTGATTGGGTGTCGTTCCAAGTACACGCGGAAAAATAAATGAGGTGGGGTTGTCGGTGACATCTGCAATAATGCCAAAATTAAGATTAAGTCCCACGCTTTTCACAAGATCCGAGCGTCGCTGAAACGCGTCTTTTGTGGCAGCCGGAGGAAGATCGGGGAGCGTAAGCGCTCCAGGAAAAGTATCTGTTGCAAGTCGCCGCACCGTATCACCCTCTTCATCTACTGCGAGTAGGGGAGGGAGGGCAGGATCAGTAATCATATCTGCGGTTATCTTTTGAAGCTGCTCAGTTGTATTTGGAATATTATCTCCCATAAAGATAAACCCACCAGGCTTATATGTAGTCATATAGGAGTGAAGTGCAGCCTGGTCAACGCCAGAACGATGGAAGATAAATAAGCTCGCAACCTTATCACGTAGCGACATAGCTTGTAACTTCTGGTCAACATAGGAAGGCTTTGCGACGGGCGGAGGCGTAGATGTGGAGATTGGTTTTTGTTCACTACTTGGTGCTTGAGGACGAAAAATCCACCACACGGTCAAAATTGTACCAATAAGTAAAATGAGTATACCGAGCAACCAAAGCCGCTTTTGCATATCTATAGTATACTCCAAAAACAAATGCTTATCCGCCTCACCTGCTAGGTGTGGGTCTATCCTTATTCACGCACCAAAAAGAGCACTTTGCTATAATAGGGGAGACTCTGCAATCATGCGACTGATTGGATGTGAGCACGAATGGCAACTTCGCGGGATGATTTCATCTCCGGAAGAGTCAAGAGTGAGACGATCGAAGCTTCAGCCCAGGTACTGCGCGAGCGCGTCGAAGCAGCGATCGAAAGGGCGAGCCTCGAAAACCGGCAGCAGGTACACGTCCTTCTCAACGCAACCGACCTCCCCGCGGCAATCGAAAAGGTGATCGCCGAGTACCAGGGGGCAGGCTGGACAGTCACACAAACCGGTGATTACCGCGAGAAGAACATGACACTGAGCTAGACCGGCCGAAGTCGACAGCTTCCATCGTTCTGGAAGCTGTCGACTATTTTTATTAGTTTCATGATACTATCACTACATGGAACAGATCATCTACTTCTTAAACTCCAATTTCTTTGTCGCGCTTGTCACGTTCGTCGTTGGTGTAGCAGCGTATGTCCTTTATCGAATTCAAAAAAGAGATGGGAAGCGAGAAATTGCCAATATTATTCTCCTTGAAATTCAGAGTGCCGAACGCAAGTTAAAGCTTATTAGAAAAAGTCTCAACGAAGATCCGGCAACACTCCCAAACGACCTTCGCCTTCTTCCCATAGAAAGCTGGAGCGCAAATAATTATCTTTTTATTCGTGATTTCGACAGAGATGCCTGGGACGCTATCGCCGACTTCTACGCGAAGTGCCAACTCATCGATGAGACCATTAGATTTAACAACGCATCTTTTTGGAATGATGTAGAGCAAATACGATCCAATAAACAACGGATTCTCGCCGACTTCGCGCATAGTACAACTATAAAATTAGATGACGCAGCCGCTCAGGATGCAGACGACTCCGAAATTCTCGCAGAATTTAGCGATCTTAGCGAACGGTTTGATCAACTTTACATGAGCAAGCAGGGTCGTTTCGCATATGCACCCAATAAAGCAGTTAACGACGCCAAAGCCTACATTGACCAGGTCGATCGACGCATCTCTCAATCTTCCGTAGGTATTAAGCTCAAGAAGCTCGCTCATATCAAACCAAAGATCTAGAGATATCCACACATGATTTCACACGAACCAAGTACATATCTCTGTCCATTTTGTGACTGGCTTAACGGGAATGAGACCGAATACAAACAAGATACTGACATCGTCTTCCAAGACGAAACCGTCACCGCATTTGTCGCACCTAAATGGTGGGTTAATAACCCTGGTCACATTATCATCATTCCAAATCAACATTTTGAAAATCTTTATTCTATTCCAGATGATATCCTTACTGCCGTATACCGGACCGTCAAGAAAATAGCAGTAGCAATGCGCCAAACGTACGACTGCACAGGCATATCAACGAGGCAACATAATGAGCCAGATGGAAATCAGAGTGTTTGGCATCTTCATGTTCATGTCTTTCCGCGGTACAAGAATGACAAACTCTATCAGAATCATGACAACAAAAGCAACGCAACTCCAGAAGATCGACGTAAGTATGTAGATCTTCTAAAGCCGAAGCTGCAAGAAAAAATACAGTAAAATTGCCCCACCGTTGGGAACAATTTTTAAACGTTTCACATCTGTTAATGCCCGGATTTCACTGCTCCTACCTATAAAGACATTAGATGGGAGGGATTGGGTCGATAGTAAAGACCCTACCTAAGCAGCTGCCCATATCTACTACTCTTTGTATTTTTTCCTTAACGCGAGATGACCATTGTTCGCCTTCGCATCCAGATACCGTTCGTTATACTCATTTCTTTCTGTTACAAGCGAAATTGTTTCATTCACCGTGATGCCAAGCGTTCGTAGCGAAAAGAGTTTATCTGGATTATTACTCAAAAGACGAATTGAACGAACACCGAGCTCATTCAAAATATACGCAGCAGCATCATAGGTACGTTCATCATCGCCAAAGCCAAGTGCTCGATTTGCTGCAAACGTATCGAGCCCTTCTTCCTGGAGCTGATACGCCGCAATCTTATTTACAATGCCAATACCACGACCTTCGTGGCCCTTCATGTAAATAATCACCCCGCGGCCTTCCACTGCGATCTGACGCATTGCTTGGTGGAGTTGTTGACCGCAATCACATCGCAGCGATCCAAAGACATCTCCCGTTAAGCATTCAGAATGTACTCGCACAAGAATATCCTCAGAAGCAACATCACCGAGCGTGAGCGCTACGTGTTCTTGGCCATCAACGCGCCATGCGCGGATAAGGAAATTACCTTCTGGCGTAGGGAGTTTTGCCGGCCCCGAAGCGTTACTCAAATGGCGGGTTATACTGCTGGGATCTATACTCATCTGTTTTTCTATCCTTTTTAATAGTAGCCGTACTAAGTCTGGATCTATATAATTATCCACTTGCTACTATACGCACGGCACGCAGGAAAAGGCAATTATCCCATAAGATGCTAGATATTCACTTGTGTATGGTATACTTTCGAATGTCCCTGTAGCTCCAAACGATGGAGGAATTAATGCGAATCAGCTGTCCTGGATTCGCCCGTGTCCGCGATGCAGACGGCAAATATGCCATTCTGCTCAACGAAGGACTCTATAGGCGAGGCTTCGGGAGGATCCTTTCGCCTATCGGCGGGGCGCTCGAATTCTACCCCAGCGCTCGTCTCGCAGAGACATTCGGCGCAAGCCACTTCGAACAGGGAAATGACCTTCGCTTCCGCGTTGACGATACGCGCGTCAATGACGTTGTCGCTTGGTTCCTCAGGCGGTCCGACCGTGAGACATCCTCACTTCGCGAATTCCGCGAGGAGCTCGTCGATGTCGGCGTCCTGAAGCCATCACACATGAAGGGCATTCAGGAGAGGTTCGTGCGCTATATCCGGTACGACACAGTAACTCGTCGTAACGTTCCGGAAAAGGAGACCGCCTATCTCATCGAAGTGTTCGACGTGACGATCTCCGAGGCGGCGCTCGAAACACTTCACGAGGCGGCCGCATATACCGATCCCTATGTCTACTTCGCCCGCGAGGATGAGATCCGACGCGGCGCGATGGACGATGGCACAGTGATCGGGGAGATCACCCAGAAGATGCTCTAGCTCGCCAGCAGCAGACAGGGATGCCCGTTTCCGCTTCATGTGGGAACGGGCATTTCATTCTCCTTGCTCCATTTACATTATTGCCTGTCTTAGTAATTTTGCTACAAGATCAGCATAGGGAAGACCACTCGCTTCCCACAGCTTTGGATACATACTTATATTTGTAAATCCTGGCATTGTGTTGATTTCGTTGATATAGATTTCACCCTGACTGTCTAAAAAGAAGTCGACCCGTGCCAACCCTTGGCACTGCAAAACGTCGTAAGCTTGCCTAGCCAGCGCACGAACACGACTAGCCACTTCCGGGTCAATAGTGGCCGGAATAACCGCTTGGGATGTTGAGGAGCTATCATATTTCGATTCGTAGGTATAAAACTCACGGTCCGGAATGATCTCACCGACAACGCTCACATCGGGATTATCCGCCGCACCTAGCACCGCAACCTCAAGCTCACGTGGCTTTTCAATTGCCGACTCAATAAGAACTCGTGTATCGTATTTCGTAGCTTCTTTAAATGCAGAAGTAAATGTTTCTTGATCCGTTGCCTTTCCAACACCGACCGAAGATCCCTGACGAGCGGGCTTTAAGAATAGAACCGTTCCAAGTCGCGCCGTGAGTTCGTCAAAGTGAGGGAGTGGTCCATTAGAAGAAAATACCTCACCGCGCACGACAGGAAGGCCAGCTCCTTGAAGTAGCTGCTTTGCAAGAGGCTTATCCATACAGAGAAGCGAGCTTGTCATGTCACATCCAACAATAGGAAAATGCATAAGTCGAGCGAGCCCCTGAACAGTACCGTCCTCACCATTTTGACCATGTAGAACTGGGAATACAACATCGACAGATGATTCAACTCCACCAATAGACACGGTAGACAGTCCAGGTAAGAGTTGAATAGGGGTAGACCGTTCCACATCCCGATCTATGCTCGTAACATGCCACCATCTTCCAGATCGATCTATATATCCAAGCAGTACATGAAGCATATTACGATCAAGTGCTTCGAAGATATTCTTAGCTGAGGCAATGGAAACATCATGCTCTGAGGATTCACCGCCAAATAGCAGAAGAATCGTTTTCTTTTTTGAAAGGGAAGATTTTGTCGTCATATCTTAAGCATACCAATCGGCTAGCGCATAGACAAAAGTACGCGGAGTGGTGATTTACGTCACACCTTCCAAACCTCTTTAGATACAATATCGTCCAGTTCTATTAGACATCTATGATTTTTTAAGTGTTATAATCATATGAAATGAATAAATCTCTCATCCAAACACTACAGCAACTCGGGTGTAGTGAAAAGCATACACGGTTCTACGAAGCAAATCGCCATCTCGGAACTTCACCCTTATCGGATATTGTTAAGCATGCGCGATTACAGCGATCAACAGGATATCACATTGCCGCTGAAATGCTCCAGATGGGACTCATCGAAGAAGACCATAAAGCGTATAAAAAACAGTTTACTGCAGTTGAACCAAGCGTCCTCCTCCGCAAACTCGAGAGCCGTCACCGACAGGTTGGTCGAACTATCATCGCATATAAAGAAGCCCTTCCCACCCTGCAAGCAGAGCACCATGCGACACAGACACGCCCGCGAGTGAGGACCTTCGAAGATAAAGGTGGCCTTGTCTCCGTGTGGCGTGACATCCTTCAATCACAACAAGAGATTCTTCTTTGGTCAAACCAAAGCGCCGAACAGCTCGTGTTTGATAATGAAATGCATGAGCAGTTCATTGCCGAGCGTATTGCAAAACATATTCCGATTCGTGTGCTCGCCGTAAATAACGATCAGGCACGGATACTACAGAAAGATGACACTGCGAGCCTACGCCAAACAAAGCTCCTGCCAGAAAGCACCCAATTTACAAGCGAGATCTATATCTATGGTGATAAAGTCGCCGTGCTCGACTTTGGCCGAAAAATTTTTGGTGTCATCACTGAAAATCAGCAGATTGCTGAAGCACACCGATCTATTTTCAATCTTACATGGCAACAGAGCTCTGATATACTGAAGCAATGAATAGAATAGCAATCTTATATATCAGCGGAGCAGGGCTCGACACAGCAATTTGGGATGCAGTAAAAGCACAAGTTGCCACACCAGGATATGATATAACCCATTCACGGAGTAAGGATGCAACATTAGAAGGTGCAGTCCAAGAGGGGCTTGAACAAGTTCAGAGTATTACTGCCGAGAAATATATTATCGTTGCTCACTCTCTGGGTGGGGTTATCGGAATAGAACTCGCTCGAAGGCTCGGAGACAAGCTTGCAGGCTTCGTTGCGCTGAGCGCTGCGATACCAAAACCCGGAAAATCTTTCGTTGCAGCATTGCCATTTCCACAAAAACTCATTCTGCCGCTTGTGCTAAGACTCGTCGGCACGAAGCCGCCCGTTTCAGCAATTCGCAGTGGCCTCTGTAGCGATCTCGGCGACGCGCAGGCAAATGCTATTATTGAGGCGTTTACACCTGAGCCACTTCGTCTTTATATAGACACAACGACACAAAGTGCATTACCACAGGTAGACTATCTGTATATTCGTTCACTTAAAGACAAAGAATTCTCACCTCAATTACAATCCGCCATGATGAAGCAGCTCCCAGACGCGAAGGTTGTAGACATAGAAAGTGGCCACATGGCTATGATTAATCGCACCGATGAGCTCGCCGCCGCCCTTAACGACTTTATCGCAAGCGCCGCCCCTTAAGCTCTCTACATCCAGTCGTTTCGTCTAGTCTTGCCAGACAGCTTCGCTCTTAGTACGGTAATGTTCAAACGCCGTTTCAAGCCCTGTCAAGACCTCAGCACTCGTCTCGCAGAGTGCGGCACACTTTGCTAGGTCTACTTCTTGTGCGTGCGCACGCACTTCATCTCGTAGTACTGTAATTTTACTTTGCAAGTCTTTCATAATTGCGTCGTGATCCATATCATACCCTCCAGTTAGTTACATATCCATCTTCTCATGTAATAGCGAGCATTAAAAGCTTATGGAAATAAAAAGATCGGCTCTATGCCGATCTTTTTAATGTCATCGCTTTATCTGTTGAACCGCCCAGGTATTTCCGTCTGGATCAGCAAAATAGGTAAAGATTCCCCACGGCATGTCTTGAAGCTCACTCGCAGCAACACCGTTCTTAATTAGCATATCGCGAACCGCGGACGAATCCTTCACCACAACCTGTAAACTCTTTTGCGTGCCGGGCTTCATTTCGGTAACACCTTCACCAATAACGATCGAGCAAGCAGAACCCTCAGGGGTAAGCTGCACAAATCGAAGTCCGTCCGCAACACGATGATCGTGATCAAGGTGAAAGCCGACTTTGTTGACATAAAAATCGATTGCTCGGTCTACGTCAGCAACGGGAACTGGCACTAATTCTAATTTCATTTCCATGATGGTTCTCCTGGATTAATTGGTTATACTCTCATTTAACCAGAGACAGGTGAGCGGATATTGTACAAAAACGACAACCTATAGTTTATGAACATCGCCTACATCAAGCGGCGTCACACCCATAATTTTTTTGAGGGATTTAGTAAGATGTGACTGATCTACAAATCCCATATCAGCCGCGACAGCACTCGCTTTCTTTCCGCGCCGTAATTCTCGAATCGCCTCTTTAGCCCGCTCAATTTGTTCAAAATCTTTTTGTGTAATCCCCGTGCTTTTTGAAAAATGTCGCTGTGTCGCCCTCCGTGAAAGTGCCTTTGGCGATCCGTCTTGCACACTTTGCACAACTGAATCAATTGCGAGTAGTCCGATAGCAGCCATTCGCTCGACGAGTGTTTCAGCGTTCTCAAACGTCGGAAAGGCGAAGCCATATCCGTCAATAAGAAAATGATCAGTATCACTATTCTCAAGCATGATAAATGAATCAACGAGAGAATCACCTGGAAGGGAAGGGAGATAGACACCGGGAGCGAACGAAATAACGACTGAACTCGTACCTGCCTGGTATGGAACATTCATAGGTTTCGTTGCCTGACCTGTCACCATCATGCTTTTTGATCCATCTTTTTGAATAAGTACGATTAGATCCCAAGAACCATCTGGGGTTGCTAAATAGATGCCATCTTCGACGTTTTGTGTACGCCAAACTGTACCAATAAAGGAATGTGGTGAATCTCGCCGCGTATGAATCTGGGTCATTGCGTCCTTAACTCAACATGCTCAGCATAAACGCAAGCCCAAATCCTAATGTCGTAACGAGCCCCACAAGCGAACCACGATCTCTATATGCTTCTGGCATCATACTATCTGCAAGCATTGTAAGCAGGGCGCCAGCTGCAAACGCGAGCGTAAATGAAAAGGCGAGTGGACCCGCAGATGCGAAGAATGAGTATCCCGCCCATGAAGCAACCCCCGAGACAATAACCACAACAAGCCACAGCCCAAGCACCCGGTACTTTTTCCAGCCACTTGCAAGGAGTGCCGCTGTCGCACTAATTGCCTCGGGAAGGTTGGAAAGAAACACCGCCACGACCATAGCAAGATTAATTACATCACCATGAAGCAGCGCAAGACCAATCACTATAGACTCTGGAATGCCATCGAGAATTGTGCCGAGTAAGATTGCGAGTCCCGATCCAATCTCACCACCAGCTTGGCGATGCTTGCGACCGCCCATATGCTCAATAACTTTATTTCCACCGAAAAAGATAAGTGCACCAGCAGCAAGCCCTGCAGCAATCGACCAGCCTTCATGCGTCTGAGCAAATGCCTCTTCCGCAAGCTCAAAAGCGACCGCGCTTATAAGAACACCAACCCCAAATGCCATGATTAATCCAAGCATCTTTTTGCCTATCTTAAAAGACATCGCAAGAACTGCACCAACGACAAGGGACACTGCAGCACCCGATCCCCAGATAAATGCGCTCAACATACTAGATTCTCCTTATGTATTATCATAGTGCACTGAGCCATTTTAGATCAAACTAGCGTAACCTATCACATTATGGTATGGTACATACTGTCACATTGGACAAGGAGAGGAACAGCATGACCTCCGTCACGATCGCCCAAGGACTGACTCTGGACGAAGAGATGTTCGAGCGGTCGCTCGAAGCAGTCCGGGAGTGCGTTCCGGATAGGGCACCGACCTTCACGTGGGAGTTCTTCACCACCCGCGAGAACTGGCTCCTCATCCCGGACGTCGAGCACCCCGAAGAGCCCTGGTACAAGGCAGAGCTCGTCATCAAGCAGGGCGCGCCCTATCTCCAGACGAACAAGCTGAACGTCTGGAGGAGGCCCGATCTGCGTCGCAGCGGTGCGCCGATGCCCCACAGCCACCCTTGGCGGAAGTTCACCGGCCATCTCCTCATGGGTGGCTACAAGGAGGATCGCTACGAAGTGGAGCGCGCCAGTGTGCTCTCCGAGGATCCGTTCTCCGAAGCCGACCTCGGGGGCGTGCACGTCAAGCAGGATGTCATCCACCAGGCCGGGCAGCGCAACCTCATCGACGAGACCACCTTCCACGAAGTCACGGAGGTGCTCGAACCGGGTCGAACCCTCAGCCTGATGGACTGCGGACCTGGCCGAAAGGAAGGGTGGGGCTACCTCGACCCCGAGACAGGGCTCTACCTCCCCAACAAGAAGAGCCCGAGTGACCCGCGATTCAAGAAGCTCTTCCTGGACCGCAACCCGCACCTGAAGTAGGTGCGAGCCGGATGGGGTGCGCCAACTCGCACTCCCATCCGGCCTTTTTAATTGCAAGAATTTCTTTCAAAAAAATAAACCTCGAAGTAAAAACTTTGAGATACAACATTCACTCTAATCAAACTTTCTTACAGGGAGCCCATCTTTTTTAGGGACGGGCTCCCTGCAGTGATTCGAACGCCGCTCTATGGAGCAGCAGTCTCGAACCTTACGGCGTCGCGGGCGCCGTGGTGGTCACGACCTTGCCGACGGTCACGTCGACGGCGGTCGTCAGATCGTCCAGCCACAACGACGAGGCGTTGTGCTGGAACCGGCCCTGGAGCTGTGCCGTGTAGGCGCAGGGAACCGTGGTCGTGGCGCTGCGCGGGCAGCTCAGGACCAGTGTCTGGCTCAGCTGGTGGGCGCTCCAGTTGTAGACACCCCCGTTCGTGCTGTCCCAGGCGTAGGTGTCGCCCCTTCCGGAGTTGTCCGGGAGGGCCGGCTTGCCGTTGACCGTGAAGCGGCCCTCGCACCAGCCATCGACGTTGGCGGTGCCAGTGGCGTTGCAGTCGAGCTCGGCGGTAGCCGCCAGGGACACGAGTGCCTGCTGACCGCGCGGCACCGTGAACTTGGTGGAGCCGCACGCGATGTTGAACCAGTTGCCTCCGTACGTGGCGGAGGTGTAGGTCCACGGAGCGTTGTCCGTGTTCCGGTAGTGCCCGCCACCCGAGCCGGCCGGCTGAGCGAACTTCAGACAGGCGTTGGGGACGGCGGCCGCAGCACTGGACCTGTGCGGGGACTGCTGCTGCGGGTTCTGCGGGGAGTCGGACGCGAAGGCGACCGAGCCGAACGAAACAACCGCGGCGGTGGCCCCGAGCAGGGCGGCCATACGCATACGTTTCACGCGTTGTACCTTTCGTCGATTGTCCGAAGACAATCTAAACTTACAGGACCTTTTCATTATACATAAAATCATAGAAACTAGGCATAATCTTTTTCAATAAAAGTAATAAGGATATTTCATACTTCTGCTATGCTTAGGGGTGAAAAGATCCGCCTAAACAGGAGACCGCAATGACACCCAAGGACATACTCCCAAAATGGACAATTGACACATCTAAATATTTAGTGGACGACAAATACCTCAAGCTACGTCTTGATTCATGCACCACGCCAGAAGGTGGCAAGGTCGAGAAATACTACGTCTTTGAGTACGGCGACTGGGTAAACTGCATCGCCATAGATGACGAAGACAATGTCATTATGCTCAATCATTATCGTCATGGCGTTCAAAAGTACCTCATGGAGTTTATCGGAGGGGGCATGGAAAAAGGAGAGTCGGCCGAAAATACTGCAAAACGTGAACTCACCGAAGAAGCCGGCTATACCGGAGGCTCCCTTTTCCATGTCGGGTCAAGTTACGCAAATCCAGCAACACATACTAATCAAGTGCACACATATCTTGCCGTTGGAGGAAAGATTACCCAAGCTCAAAACCTTGAAGTCGGCGAGACTATCCATGTTCATAAAGTTCCATTCAAAACAGTCATTGAAGAAATGAGTAGGCAAGATTCGGTCTATCCTGCCATTTTTATTGCCGCGCTCTTCCATGTAATAAATTTCATCCGCACTTCAAATGATCCAGCCCTTCAACACTTAAAGCAATATGTCATCTCGTAGAGTCACCTTAAAATAGTAGTAAAGCAGCTTTAGAAGTAGCTCTACTTTTTATCTTTCCAGTTCCACCATTTGAGCTTCTCGGGATCATGTGTTGTATGCGACGCATAGTACACCGCTTCTCGAAATACATAAAGCACACAGCGATCGACATGTGCACCCACTTTTACCATAAGGCGTTCATAGAGCACTTCGGGATCCTTATCCTTCAGATCCGATAGCTTTCGTATTCCAAGGCTTCGTAGGTCGGCTGCAATACTTTTTCCAACACCAGGAATTTGCTGTAGTTCATCACCATTATTGTTTTTCATAATCACTCCTTTTATTCAATCGTAAATCCCTGTGCGCGTATTCCTTGAATAATGGAGGGGAGAGCATCAACAGTCTGCGCATTCAGAACGTGCAGTAATACGACCGCACCCGGTCCTGTCGCTGAAAGTACGCGCTGAGTAATAACACTACTTCCTGGCTGCGCCCAGTCACGGGGATCGACCGACCACATATCAATCGACATACCAAGACTTGCCGCCACATTCCGTACCGTTCCATTCACCGCACCATATGGTGGTCGAAACCCAGTTGGCGTCACGCCGCTTGCTTGCCGCACGGCAGTTTGCGTACTCGTCAACTCTTGTTCGACTCCAGCAGCCGAAAGAAGGGTGAGGTTTGAATGAGTATAAGAATGATTACCAATCCTATGACCCTCATTCACAATTCGGCGAACAGTGCTCGGATATCTCTCCACGTTTCGCCCTACGACGTAGAACGTAGCATGCACATTATACCGACCAAGGATGGTTAGAATCTGTTCCGTATAGGCGCCCGGTCCATCGTCAAAAGTAAGTCGTACCAGCCCAGTTCCTGTGCGGTTGCTTGATACTGGTTGCTGGCGCTGTACAATAGTTGATTCTATTGTTACGAGGGGTATCTGTACTTCATCAGGATTTGCCGCGCCTGTTTGACGCTGTACAAGTGCCGTAAGCACATGAGTAATTGAATGTTCATCCTGTGCTTGAATCCCCGGCTTACCTTGCTGAATTATCACGCCACCGCTCATAATGGTCGGCTGCGCCGCTGTAACCACCTTAGATAAGACTTCGTCGACCGTAGCATTAAGTTTCGCCTCGTCGAACGTCAGTTGTACCGTCGTTTTCTTTGCATCTTTCGCATCAGGTACTACCTTCGGAACTACAAGTCCAACTAACTGTTCAGGCGAGAGGGTTACACTACTCGATCCCGCGACAATAGTAAGCGGCTTACCGGCAATTCTCCGAACCTCTTCAAGATGAGGATTCAATTGAGACATTGTAACAAGAGCAGCGACCCGTTTTGTAGGGAGCGTTATCTGCGCTTTCTTTTCCGGATGACTTTCTTTAAGTAGGGTAAGCGCTGCATTCCCGTCAATAGCAGTTCCATCTACATCTCCATGTACCACCGCAGCCTTTCCATCAAACGCGAAGTAGGCGTTTTTCGGTGCGACATCAATCTTCTTGTCGAGCGTTGCAATATAGTCGGCAGCGAGGCCATCATTAAAATTTGCATTACCAAGTGTCATGTTCCGAAGACCAAGCGGTGCAAAATCCTGATCTGCAAGATCCGCAGGAAGGTTAGCTGTCCGTCCGAATGAAAGAAGCCCCTTTTGAACGTTCGCCGTATCAATACGAACACCGAGCTGACGAAGTGTGATATCACTTTTCTCGTTCGCAACCTGGATAGTGAGCGGCTTATTTTCATGCGTGATAATTGCAGCATCTGTTTGGCTTCGAAAGTCATCTCCAAAGAGTTGCGCAATTACATTTCCTTCAAGCCTAAGTCCGAGAATTGGGTTCATATGATTAATACCATTAACGATGAGAAGCAGTACCTGAAAGGCGAGCAGAAGGACAAATAAATCCTCGAGAAGTCTGAGTGGAGCCCTTCGTTCAGCCACATCTCGTCTTACCGCCCTATGCATTCTCTCAATGCGACTACGCACAGACTTCGATCGAGCAGGTCGATGGACGCTCTGCTTTTTCACTCGCTTCTTCACCGATCCTCCTCTGTGAGTGCGCCACACTGAGCCTGTATGAGACGTATATCCATCTGGTCATCCTCAGAGAGAAGGTGTGCATCCGTCTCAAAAGCAGCTTCATATTGCGTACACACCCTAGAAACAAGCGCCCACTCCGCACGGTCGCGCACGCTAAGAAGTACGGTGAGTTCATTCTGTAAGGAGGGCAGCTGGCGCCGTGCTGCATCAAAATCTTTTTGCGAAACAGCGGTGTCAAACTCCTGAAACGCTCGCGAGATGCGCTGCTGCAATGCACTCGATTGGTCAGTGGCTTGCGTCGTGAGTGCATCGTAGTTTCTAGAGATCCCTGAGGCGACATCAATCACCGATCCAGGCTTTGCTTCTTCCGCCACCACACTATCACTTGCGCCTGAATACTCCCTAGGCGTGCTGTCATCTACTGCGGTAACCCTATACACATCGCCCTTGCGACCCTCTACATCAAGGTACCGCAAAGACGTTTTCTCAGTGCTGGCAATGCGAGTAAATGCTCGACTATCTCGACTGCGCTCAACAATATACCCACCAATAGGACGCGTTCCAGCCTCTGCTTCGATCCACGCAACCTGCACTCCCTGCGGAACAACTGTTGCGCTGCGGACCACGACTCGAGCGGGCGCTTGCACTTCGAGTAAAGACGTGTTGCCTCGTGGCCAAGCTAGCCATAGGGCGCAGACCATCACAAAAAATGGGATAACGAGCAGCCGATATCGTCGAACGATGGAGCGTCCCACTAAAGCACCTCTTTTCATTATGTATATGCTTTATTGTACCTTACAAATCCCAAAGGTAACTAGCTTTCCCGCGTCCGAAGCTTTCTATCTATCACAGTGTTACCATAAAATTTTCGCTTAATAAGCTGCGCTGAAACAAGATATACAAATACCACACAAGCCAGTGCGCCGATCTGAATCGGAGCCAGCCCTCCAAAGTGGAAGATGTCACGGAACCATGGGATAAGAATGACTACAAATGCCCCCAACACTGCAGCAAGTGTACTCAGTATCAACGCCAGAGAGGGGATACTCTCGATAAATGGTAGCCGTTTCGTTCGAATAATATAGACGACAAATACCTGTGTCATCATTGACTCAATGAACCATCCCGCCTGAAAGGACTGTTCGCCAACATGAAAGATAAGAAGAAGCACCCCGAACGTTGCAAAGTCAAAGAGGGAACTGAGGAGTCCATATGACCACATAAACCGCTTGAGGACTTTAATACTTAATGTATGGGGACGCTTCACCTCAGCATCATCAACGTTATCGAGCGGGATCGCAAATTGAGATGCATCGTAGAGTAAGTTATTCAGAAGAATCTGCGGCGCAAGCATTGGGAGGAAGGGAAGGAAGAGCGAGGCACCCGCCATTGAAAACATATTTCCAAAGTTTGAGCTCAGGCTCATACGAAGATACTTGAGTGTATTAGCAAATGTCTTACGTCCCTCAACGATACCATTGGCGAGCTCCGCAAGACTTTTACGAAGGAGGATAAAGTCTGCCGCATCTTTTGCTACATCGGTTGCATTATTCACTGAAATACCGACATCCGCCGCACGAAGGCTCGGCGCGTCATTGATTCCATCACCCATAAACCCAACAACGTGACCGTTTGATTGCAAAGCCTCAATGATCTGCATCTTTTGCTCAGGATTTACTCGAGCAAAAATAGTCGTTTTCTCAACTGCAATTGCAAGTTCGCGTTCACTTAAGCCCTTGATCTCGGGACCTGTCAGTACTCCCTCCACGTTGAGGTTAATCTCATGCGCAATTTTCTGTGTCACGAGCGCATTGTCGCCTGTAATAATCTTCGTCATAATACCCATTTCTCTCATAGCTTCGAGTGCCTGGGTAACGGTTGCCTTCGCAGGATCAAGAAAGGCCAGGAACCCCTGAAATGAAAGCGCCGCCTCATCTCCTTGTTCATAGCGCTTTTCGGGCCCAATCTGCTTCGAGGCAATGGCGAGTACACGGAATCCGTCCTTACTCAGCGCCTCATAAGTTCCTTCGATCTGCTTTAAAAGTTCCGGGGTCATAGACGTCGTCGTCTCACGGTACGATGTAGATATTTTGAAGAGCTCTTCCGGAGCTCCCTTCACAATAAGCATGCGCTGCTTATTGTGAACATGATGAACAACAACAGCCTCACGCTTCCGCTCAAAGTCAAAGGGGATCTCATCAATCTTTTGATAGACGCTCGAGTCAATGCCTTGGTGTGCCTCAACTGCCGTATCTAGCGGATTCTCAAAGCTGGTTGAGAAGACACTCGCTAAGTATCCTTGGCGAAGCACCTCATCCGATGTTTCATTCGCGCCATCGACGTACCGAACTAGAGCAATCTTATCTTCCGTAAGTGTTCCCGTCTTATCCGTACAAAGGACGTCCATGCTTCCAAAATTCTGCACTGCAGAAAGCTGTTTTACGATAACTCCTTCTTTAGCCATCCTGAGTGACCCTTTTGTGAGATTGAGCGTGATAATGAGCGGCAGGAGCTCAGGAGTAAGCCCAACAGCAAGCGCAAGACTGAAGAGCAGGGAATCAAGAATTCCACGCTGGAAGAGAATATTCATAAAGAATACAAAAAGCACTAGGAAGAAAGTGACCTTCACAATCAAGAAACTAAAGTCCCTGATCTCACGCTGGAACTCGGTTAGCTTCCTAGAGGACTGAAGTGCTGCAGCAATGTGCGCAAATTTCGTGTCTCTTCCAATCGCAGTAACTTCCATAAGACCTTTACCACTCATAATGCCACTTCCCATGTAGAGCTCGTCACCTTCGCCTTTTGCCTGTGGAAATGACTCACCTGTCAGTGCCGCTTCGTTTGCGAAAAGATCTTTGCTCTCCCGAGCTACTCCGTCAGCAGGAACCACCTTACCAGCCGCTAAGACAACAATGTCACCAGGAACAAGCTGCACCGCGGGGATAACGTGAGAGGTACCTGCGCGCACGACCGTCACGCCTACCCGCACTTTAGCACGTAATTCGTCAGCCGCTTTCTGAGAACGGAATGTGTTAACAAAATCAAGACCTATACTGAGAAGCACTATTGTCGTAATAATAATGAAGCTACTTTTATCTCCAAAGAAGAGGGACAGGGAAGCAGCAAAAAGAAGGATAATAACAAGCGGATTTTTAAATCGAGCGAAGAGTGCTCTTACGGCGGTATTCTTATTCTTGTCCTGCAGTGCATTGGGCCCATATTGCGACCTACGACGCTTCACCTCCTTAAGCGTCAGCCCTGTTTTTATGTCGGTGTGTGTTTCCATAAGCGGTTCCTTTTGAATCCAATAATACTCTCTTACACCACCTTTTACTAGCGGTCTTCCCTATAGAAGGAAGGCTGAAACTGATAATAAAAGGCTTGACTTTATACCCCCAGGGGGTATATGCTTACACTATGATTGCAGATATTAAGAAACGAGCAACACATCGCTCAAAAATTATTGAAGGACAATTCAAAGGACTCCAAAAGCAGATAGAAGATGAGGCCTACTGTATGGATATCTTGACGCAAAGTTTAGCTATCCAGAAGTCGCTTGCCTCGCTCAATAAACTCATCCTCGAGAATCACCTTCGTACCCATGTTACTGAGATGTTCAACTCACCCGATGAAGCGCATCAAGAGAAGGCTGTCGAGGAGCTCCTTAAGCTTTATGAACTTAACAATATTCGCGGTCGAGCGTAATTAAAAACATAACAAAGGAAGTGACGATGCAGAAGCAATCTCTTTTATACGGAATTATCGGACTTATCATTGGCGCCGGTATCACCTACGGCATAATGGCAGCGATGCCAAACAAAAACAGCGACAAAGACTCCGACATGGATATGTCTATGAGTCAAATGACCGAAAGTCTAAAAGGCAAGTCCGGCGACGACTTCGATAAAACCTTTATTAACGAGATGATTATGCATCATCAAGGTGCTGTCGATATGGCAAATCTCGTAAAGACACAGGCCAAGCATCAAGAAATAAAAGATATGGCAAACGACATCGTCAGCGCGCAGACTAAAGAGATTAACCAAATGAAGTCCTGGCAAACGTCCTGGGGATACACCACCTCAGGTCATGACATGATGAACATGAATCATTAGAAAATGAAGAAAGGAGAACATGCATGGATCATCATGCTCACCACAATCCATCAACAATGCCCAAAGAAGAGCAGCGCTTTGCATGCCCAATGCATCCAGAGGTGCAAAGTACCACCGAAGGGATCTGCCCTCAGTGCGGCATGAAGCTCCTTCCCATAAAAAAGCCAAAAAAAGAAATGGGCGAACACAACCATGATGAGCACGATAAACATGCTGGTCATAGTCCAAACATGTTCAAGCAAAAATTCTGGCTCAGCCTCGTACTCACTATTCCAACACTTGTCTTTTCTCATACTGTCCAAGGATGGCTCGGTATTGACTGGATGTTTCCCGGAAGTGAATACGTCCCTGCATTCTTCGGAATCATTATCTTCCTCTATGGGGGAATGGTCTTTTTAAAGAGCGCCAAGATGGAGCTTGCCGCCAAACAGCCAGGAATGATGACGCTCATCTCCATGGCTATCTCGGTAGCATTTATATATAGCCTTGCATCAACACTTAAACTCGTCAGCGGTATGGACTTTTGGTGGGAGCTTGCGACGCTTGTAACTATCATGCTCCTTGGTCATTGGCTCGAAATGGCATCAATTCAGAGCGCGCAAGGCGCGCTTAAAGAGCTTGCAAAACTCCTCCCGGACGAAGCTGAACTCGTCACGGATGATTCCACTCAAAAAGTGCGTGTCAGTGATCTAAACGTAGGCAACAAAGTTCTCGTCCGGCCTGGTGCGCACATTCCCGCAGATGGCACTGTCGTTCGTGGTGAATCAGACGTCAACGAGTCAATGCTCACAGGCGAATCCAACCCCATTACAAAAAAAGAGGGGATGACTGTTATCGGTGGAACCATTAATGGCAGTGGATCCTTAACCGTACAGGTAACGAAGGTTGGTAACGAGACAGCCCTTGCCGGAATCATGAAACTAGTCGCCGAAGCACAGAGCAGCAAATCAAAAACCCAAGTACTCGCAGACAAGGCCGCCTTTTATCTTACATTTATCGCCATTGGTGCGGCCATCCTTACTGCTATCCTATGGGCAATCATGGGGCAGTCAGCAGGGTTTATCCTCGAACGCGTCGTTACCGTTCTCGTGATAGCCTGTCCACACGCGCTTGGTCTCGCTATCCCTCTCGTGACAGCCATCTCAACGACAAAGGCTGCAGGAAATGGACTTCTGGTCCGCGAGCGTATGGCTCTCGAAGCAGCACGCTCCATCGATGTTATCCTCTTCGACAAAACAGGAACCCTTACAAAAGGGGAGCAGGGAGTGGTCGACATCGTTACCGATGGCAGTAAGGAAGAAGTTCTCTCGCTTGCCGCTGCAGTAGAGGGTGAATCAGAGCACCCAATCGCCCGCGCGATTGTTGCTGAAGCGAAAAAACAGCAGCTCAAGATTCCTACTTCAGATACTTTCGCCTCACTCGCTGGTCGCGGTGCAAAGGCGATAGTATCGGGCAAAGAAGTGTACGTAGGCGGACCACGCCTTCTCGAAGAAGAACATGGCGACCTCGCTCCGTTTCTTCAAAACGCAGCCAAACAGGCCTCCAGTGAGGGGAAAACGGCTGTCTACGTCATGACTCAATCAGAAGTAATCGGAGCAATTATGCTCGCCGATGTCATTCGCGAGGAATCGAAAGAGGCCGTTGCCCGGCTCAACCACATGGGTAAACGCGTCACACTCCTGACCGGAGATAGCAAAGGTGTCGCCGCATGGGTGGCAAAAGAAGTTGGAATTAAAGAATACTTTGCAGAAGTACTCCCCGAACATAAAGCAGATACTGTCAAGAAACTGCAAGCGGACGGGAGTCACGTTGCCATGGTTGGCGACGGCGTAAACGACGCTCCGGCGCTCACCCAAGCAGACATAGGTATTGCCATTGGCGCGGGCACCGACGTGGCTATCGAATCGGCGGGAATTGTACTCGCAAGTGATGATCCACGCGGAGTTGCAAAGATCGTTACCCTATCAAGAGCAACGTATCGAAAGATGCTTCAAAACCTTGCCTGGGCGGCTGGTTATAACATCATAGCCATACCACTCGCAGCTGGCATCACCGCTGCTTGGGGATTCATTCTCTCGCCAGCATTCGGCGCCGTTCTCATGTCACTTTCCACGATTATCGTTGCCATCAACGCCCAGCTTCTACGAAATGTAAAATTAAGCGAGGAGGACCATGAAAATGTATAGTCAACCAGAGCACCATCATACGGATATACGAGCCGAGGATATCCCAGAAGACCAACGCGCCTTTTGCCCTGTTTCGGGCGACCCAGTGGATAAGGAAGAAGCCGAGCAGCTCCGCCATGTCCGCGACTATAAAGGGGTGAAGTACTACTTCTGCTGCAGTGCATGCCTCGATCTCTTCGATAAAGACCCCGAAGCGTACACACAGGAAGGGGACAAGGAGACGGCTCAGATAGCAAAAGATACTCCAGTTAATACGCTAACACTCTTTGAAAAGGAGCATCTCATCGATAACGTCTGGGCATTTCGTTTTCATCCAACAAAGCCACTCCACTGGACGGCAGGACAATATATGCGCGTTGATCTTCCCCATGATAACCCAGACAAAGAGGGGACAAAGCGCTGGTTTACCATCTCATCCGCTCCGTATGAGGGATATGCCCAAATTACAACCAGGGTAACGAATAGTACGTTCAAACAAGCACTGAGTGGTCTCAAAGTAGGTGATACGCTTTCAATGATCGAGAATTCAGAAGGCTCTTTTACATGGCAGGAGAGTGACAAACCACTCATCTTTATCGCTGGCGGTATAGGCATCACCCCATATCATAGTATTCTGATGCAGCGTGTACACGACGCTCAGCCATTAAACGTGACCCTCATCTACGGAAGCCGTACGGACGACGTTGTATTCAAAGATCTCTTCGACGCGTACGTTATGGAGCACCCTGAATTTAAAGTACACTACGTTATCGGCGAGCCGCTTACGGCAGCAAAACTAAACGAATTCGCCCCATCACTCAACCAGTCCCTAGTCTACGTATCCGGCCCGGATCCAATGGTAGATGCGCTTGGTGCTGAGCTTATCGCCACAGGGCTTCCAGAAGATCAGCTCAAAAAAGATGGCTTCCCGAACTATACACAGATGAACTACTAGAAAGCGTACCTTTTCTAGAGTATAGTGCAAAGAGCTATGTCACCAAGATCCGAAATCTCCTTATCCTCAGAAGAGCTCCAAGCGCTCACAGCATTCTCTGTACTGTGTGCGGCCAAAGTTTTGCCGCTCTTTGAACGCGACATGCCGGAAGATACAAGACCACGCGCAGCAATTGAAGCAGCCTCAGCTTTTGTGAGTCACGGTAAGCGGTCAAACGACCTACGAATGAAAGGGCTTGCGGCTTATAAAGCATCACGTCAGGCCAAAACGCCCGTCGCCATCCAAGCTGCAGAATCAGCAACTCAAGCAGTGGGTGCTGCATACCTTCATCCCATCTTTGACGCAAGACAAGTAAAGCATATCCTTGGTGCAGCCGCTCATGGAGCGTACGCGCTTGAACTCGATGCAGGCGATATATCCGCAAGCAATACGTTTCAATCGTGGGTGCTGCAAAACACACCCACGATCGTCACTACCGTTCTAAAGCGCTATCCGCCAGCACCAGGTGGTGGCGGTCGCGCCGGAGCACTCCTGCGTACATTCGACGCAGCACTCCGTACACATTAGATTTTCTGCACGTCTCCAAGTGCGAGCTCAACTCGAAAGTCCCGGAGAAAGGCTACATTCTTTACTTCTGCATCGTTCATCCAGACATCGTTCGGCGTTGCTCGGTAAATGCGTCGCACCGCTCCAGCAACGCAGTCTTCCGCTTTGACGCCAATGTCCATGTTAAACCGACCAAGTGCAGCACGTGCCTGTTCAAGATCATTAATCTCCGTAACATCGGCCGAGAAATAAACGCCAGCGCAGTTATGAGAAGGAAAGACCGGGACGGTTGAATCGTAGATTGTTATAAAAGCCTTCGGAGTACTGCGTACATTTTGCGAATGCTGGTTTGTCTTATCCGAAAGCCAGTATATATTCATATCCTCATCATAGAGATAGAAGACGGGAGTATTCCAAGGAAGTCCGTCTGGTGTTACCGTTGCGATATTCGCATAATGAATCTTCTTAATAATCTCGCGCGCAATAACTCGTCGACTCGTCACCTCGTGTTCGATGGCATATTTTAATTTCTGTAACGCGTCACGGTCTACTGGGTCGTCCGAAAGGTCACCTTCTTCATCGACAGACAGGTACTCCATTTTAGTACTGGTTACTCCTACGGGAGTAAATGTGTACTTTGCCGAAAAGGTCGAGCCATCCCGAGTATAGGTAAACGATTTACGATCCTCAAACTCCGTTACCGGAAAATCACCGAGCGCTGTCGCACCTTCGCCAAATGGATGGTAAATTGTTCCACGGCGGACGGGAAATTCATCCGTCTCTTCGTATTTAATTGCGTCGATCCATGCATGCGTATTGCGTGGATCCAGCACAAAATCAAAGACCTCCTTTAGTGGCTTATTAATCGTCACGTTTAATTGCTTCTTCATATACTTCCTCCTTGTTATTTTTATTGCCAGGCGACCGCACCTACTATTCCTTTTGGCATGGACAGCAGCGTGCTTGGTGGTCCCGTCGACCGGTGATTAAGCGTGTCGACGGAGATATCTAGGCATTTTATTCCCGCCTCTTTGATCACCCATGTCTCATAAAACATTCGAAGCGGAGACGGCGCGATGTGAACAAGTGCGCGCTCGTTCGCTGTAAAGTATTGGTCCATAATTATCCCATATTCAGGAAGCTCGGCAACAGACTCAATATCCACGCCAACCTCATGCGGTGCAACCGCGAGTGCCACATGGGTTTCATTATGACTCAACGAAAAGTAGACCGTTGGATGCGTCTTAATATGAGGTTTGCCACGGGGACTTCGCTCGAACTGGAGCTCTCTTGGTGTTATATCGCAGTATTCCGCCAAAATATTCCGCGCAGCAGAATGCGCTTTTCGGTATACGCTTCGATCATGTTCAAATCGCTTTCGCATCGTCGCAGCATGCTCCTCGGCGGAAAGTATTCTCTCATCATATTCAATGATCGATAAGGGAATACAGTACACATCTGCTGAATGAACCGGCTGACGATATGCGTCAAACCATACACGCCTAGGCAATTTCAAGCTGCTGCGCCGCATCCGCCACACCTCTTAGATCATTCGGCGCCTCAGGGATGAACCCAATGTCGATCATGTAATCGAAGTACTTACGGAGAAGCGCAGCATCAAGTGGCGTGCATGCGACGCTTGAGCCTTCTAATGCCTTCTGTGTATTCGTTGAGTCGTATGCAGACATATTCTCATAGAGTTCCCATACGGTTCGGTTTTTGTATTTCTTTTCAAAAAAGAGCGGGAGGAACGTAGTGAGTGGATTGCCTGGATCATTCGCATCTGCGAGTGCCCGCGCCCATTCGCTAAATGGAAGCGCCTTCATTTCATACCCAAACTGCTTCTTTACCGCTTCGAAAAGGTCATTGAAATCAACCGTTTCCTTGGTAGGAGGGACGAGGTGATAATTCTTGTTGAGGTTCTTTGCATCCGCAGCAATTTGAATCACTGCGCCCGCCATATAGTCAACAGGCGCGTGCTCTTTACGCTGCCGCGGTAAATCTGGATATGCGCCGAGTGCAATGCAGCCCTTAAAGAGTCGACCGACAAAGTCATCCGTATTGCTTACACCGCGTTCGCTTTCGCCCATGATAAACCCAGGTCGCATGATAGTTGTCGGGATACCACGGTCCCGCGCAAGGAGCATAATTTTCTCGGCCACCCACTTACTCTGTGCATACCCCATGTCGTAGTAAAGGACGTGCTCGCTCCGATCGAGATCGTCATCTTCATAGAGTGTCTTTACGTGGCTTAAGAATCCAAGTGGACCAAAACTAACAATTGTCGATAAGAAGTGGACCGGTTTTGTAACGCGGTGCGCTGCAAATTCAAGTATACGCTGTGTGCCTGTAACATTCGCCGCCTTGTGCAGCTGATACGACTGCACATAGTTTACCTTCGCACCGTTATGGTAAATCGTATCTACCGTTCGAGAAAGCGTTTCGTATTCACCTGGTTCAAGACCAAGTTGCGGGCGGTCTAGGTGGCCTGGTACAGCCACAAGCCGCGATTCATAAGTATCATCCCAAAGAAGATATTTCTCCATATTGAGCTTAATGCGCTTAAGTCCTTCACTGGCATCATCTGCACGGACTAAACAATAGAGCTTCTTCATACCTTTTTGCTGCAATAACCCTTGGATAAGATACGCTCCCAAAAATCCCGTCCCACCTGTCAGAAAAGCATGCTGCTGCTTGTACCGCTTCGCCACAAAAGGCGTTTCTGGTTGGATCGCTGCATCCAATTGCACTTCTGCCGCAAGGTCAAGCTCATCGGCTTGGTCCTGACCTCCGATTCGAGCCAGTTGCATAATGGTTGGGTGTTCATAGACAACACTTGCCGAAAGATTTGTCGATAGGATATCTTGAAGTCGCACCGTTACCCTTGCTGCAAGCATCGAGTTACCGCCAAGATCAAAGAAATTATCCTGACGACCGATTCGTTCCACGCCAAGCACTTTCGACCACGCCTCAGCAATGCGCTGCTCACGCTCCGAAGCGGGGGCTTCATAATCTACAGAAAGCTCAGGTCGTTCAATAACAATGGGGAGTGCTTTTCGATCCACCTTACCATTTGGATTGAGCGGTAGCGCATCGAGCTCCATGACATGTGCAGGAATCATATATTCAGGGAGATGCTCCGAGATAAACTGCCTAAATGCATCCAGATTGAGACTACCTTTTTCCTGCATGACAACATACGCCATAAGACGCTTATCACCTGGGGTAACTTCGTGCGCCGCAACAGCACAAAATTTAATCGCTGGGTTTTTGAGAATGGTACTTTCTATATCACCAAGTTCAATACGAAAGCCCCTAATCTTTACCTGCTGATCAATACGGCCGAGATATTCGAAGTTGCCATCTGCAGCAAGCCGCACAAGATCTCCTGTCTTATAGAGAATATCCTCTGGACGATTCGTCAATGGATTAGGAATAAATCGCTCCTCGGTAATGTCGGGTCGCTTCCAATAGCCGCGCGCCACATTCACCCCGCCAACGACCAGCTCGCCCGTCTGACCATTTTCAACACGGCGGTCATGATGATCAAGAACGTACGTTTCAATCCCTTTGATTGCTTTGCCTATTGGAACACCCGCTGAAAATGTATACCCTTTTGGAACCTCATAGAGAGTTGAGAAGATAGTATTTTCAGTTGGGCCATAGGCATTAATAACCCGCGTATTTGGAAGTTCACGCGCTGCTTTTTCAGCGAGATGGGGAAGCATGACATCCCCACAGCCAAAAAGAGTGCCGAGTGAGGTAAGTGCCTCCACTCGCGCATCTACAACCATATGAAAGAGTCCCGTCGATAGCTGCAATGTCGTCACTTCATATCGCCGCACCGCTTCAATGACACTATCCACGGTCGGCTTCATTGGTTCCGCAATCGCAAGCGTGGCACCGTTTAGAAGCGATGCATAGATCTCATATGCAGAGATATCAAACGATATCTGCGCCTGAAGAAGAAATGTCTGCGGTTTCTCAAAATCTACATAGCCGGTATTTTTTGCAATATTCACAACTCCTCGGTGGGGAACCATTACTCCTTTAGGCACTCCCGTTGATCCAGAAGTGTAGATGACATAGAGAAGATCATCGCTCTGAATTTTTCGGCGAGGTGCAGCGTCTGACGCCTTTTTAATCGCAGCCACCTCCTTATCGAGAAGCACCGTTGAAGCATTACCCTTAAGTGCCGTGGCACGGTCGCTCGTCGTTAGGAGCAGTTTCGCCTCAGAGTCACGTACAATAAACTCCTTACGCTCATCAGGAAGATTTGGATCAATCGGAACATACGCCGCTCCAGTCTTTGCAATACCCAGTATGGTCTCGAGTAAAAGCGGAGCCATATCTATTACAAAGGCGACGAAATCGCCCTTCTTCACACCTTTTTCTATGAGGTAATTCGCAATTCTGTTGCTCTCCTGGTCTAACGCTCGGTAAGAAACAGACTCATCCCGAAATCGAAGTGCCACCCTGTTCGGTACTTTTCGTACCTGCGTGCGAAATGCAGTTAGTATCGTTTGCTCCGTACTCATATAAAGTCCTTTCAAAAAAACAAAAGAGAGCCACCCCGCTATGGGGTGGCTCTCTGATTAATTAGTGCTCTATCCTTAACTATACTGCCCGCTAGAATTGAACAAAAGCTGAAATACCTTAGATGTTGTTCATTCTACTTTTTTCTTGGGGGAGCCGAACAGCTCGACAAAAATGATAGAATAAAAGACATGCATACCTACCTTGTTCTTCTTCGCGGCGTTAACGTTGGCGGTAAAAATAAAGTTCCAATGGCGACGCTTCGTGCCTGCCTTACTGAGGCGGGATTTTCAAATGTGACGACGTTCATTGCTAGTGGAAATGTTATTGTGCAGTCCAGTAAAACAGCAAAAGATGTAAAGAAAGAGATTGAAACACTCCTTCCGACCTGCTTCAGTCTCGATACGTCGCTCATAAAAGTACTCGTTCTCACAAGGCAGCAGCTACAGCACATCATCGATGCGCGACCTAAAGGATTTGGCGAGCAACCTGAACACTACCATAGCGACGCGATTTTTCTTATAGACATTCCTGTTATCGATGCACTCCGCGTCTTCGACCCAAGAGAAGGTGTGGACGCCATCTGGCCAGGAGATGGTGTCATCTATTCACAGCGGGTAAGTGAACTCCGCACAAAGAGTCGGTTAAGTAAGATTATCGGAACTCCAGCATACGCCTCAATGACTGTTCGCAGCTGGAATACAACCATAACGCTCCTGAGACTCCTGATCGAAACCGAGAAAAAGCTATAAAAACACCGCGTAGGACGCGGTGTTTTTATAGTAAGTGCTATTACTGTTTTTCAAGTTCTTCGCGAATTGGCTTCATTTTTTCAGCCCAGAACGCAACAGCCTTAAGCATTGAGTGTGCAGACTCAACGTGGTGTTCAGATGGCTGGAATTTTCCTTCACTGTCAAGGTAGCCCCAGAGGTTTGAGATAAGAACGTGCTCACGTAGGTCATACATTCGAAGCCACGCCGCTGAGTCTCGAAGGTGCGCAACCGCTCGGGCGCCACCAGCAGCAGTACCGTAGCTTACATACGTAACTGGCTTGTTGCCCCATTCGTTACCTACATGGTCGATTGCATTCTTAAGTGCAGCGGGTACGCCGTAGTTGTATTCGCCCGTGATGAAGACAAATCCGTCCGCCTCACCAACAATCTTCGCCCATTTACGTTGCTCTTCTTTTTCATACTCCCCGTTTTTTACCATAGATGGAGGGGTTGTCGTATCGAGCATTGGAAGATTAATTTCCGCTAGGTCAACCAGTTCGAAAGTTGCTTCTGGATGGTCCTTAGTGAGTTCCATAAGCCACTGTGCTGGCTGGGTACTAAAACGACCGCCACGTGTCGTACCGACAATTACTTTAATAAGAGGCATGTTTGTCCTTTCATTTATTACTATACATAGTATAGTTAAATAGAGACTCATTGTAAAGTGCGATATACTTATAAAATGAAAAATATAATCTCAACCGGCGAGTGGGGAAGTGATGCGAGCTGGGAACTCTATCACTCCGTTGACCAGCCACCACTTGCTCTGAGCACGGCTGTAATGTGCGTTGCAATCTATAACGGCTCAATCGTGCTCGCTCGAAATGACCGGGGATGGGGATTACTTGGAGGCCATATCGAAAAAGGTGAGTCACACATCGATGCCTTAAAGCGAGAGGCTCACGAGGAAGGTGGCTTTGTCATTGACGCCCACGAACAATTTGCGGTGAGAAAAATTACAAACAGTCGCCCACTTTCACTGCCCGGAAGAAGGCCCTATCCATTTCCAATTAGCTATATGCCTTTTTACTGGGCAATAACAGATACACCGCCTACCACGCATTATGCAGAAGACATTTTCGAAAGCAAGGTATTTCACATTGACGAAATCACACCCTCACTCACCAACGATTATGCGATCATTTTAGCAGGGTGGAAGGCATTCCACGCTAGTACACATGCTGAACAGCGAAAAGTCGCAGCCAATCCTCAAGTGTAAGACGCGATGGACGGATATCCGTTCCAAGACCAGCTTTGGCAAGCGGGAGTTTGGCAAGCTTTTTAGGATCCGAGAAACACTCTACCGTAAACCTGTAGTATGCTTCTCGACGCTCTTTAGGTAGAAGCGGTTCATTCCGTGGAATAATTTCCACCAAGACCGTATCGACGTTTGGATGTGGCCAGAAATCAGTTCGCTGCAACCGACGGCGAATTCGCACAGAAAACCACGGCCCAATCTGCATGCCAAGCTGACCAGTGAACCCATCCGAATCCGATAGGAGCTTATTTGCAAACTGTTTTTGCACGATGAGATACACTGCAGTTGGAACATATTCCGCCTCCGTCAATCTCCGAATGATAGGTGAACTGAGGTGAAAGGGAATATTCGCAAATACCTTATATGGAGAGTGTGGCAGGGGCATCGTAAGAAAGTCACCTTGGTAAATCTTCACATTTGGATGGTCTGCCATATTTGCCCGTAGCTTTTGAGCCATACGAGGCTCGGGTTCAACGGCGATAACCTGGCGGCTCCGCTCGGCAAGTACTGAACTAATGACGCCACTTCCTGCACCAATATCATAGACAATGTCTTGTTTCGAAATTGAGCTATGGCCAACGAGCTCTTTTACAAGTCGAGGACTACGAAGAAAGTATTGAGAATAGTGAGCAAGACGCTTCATGTAGTTTGATTATACCTTTAAATCTGTTATGAGACCAATGGAAATGCCACCGCTCGGATACGTGTTGCCCAGGCACGTAGAGCGGTGGCTTACCATTACTGACGAATTGATCCTATACGAGCACCCTTTCGTTGACCTGCGTTGAAGCTGTTTGCGCAGGTTTGTTGGATGTGTGAGGGGTCCGCTGCTGCGGGATGACGGACGGGGTACCGAAGCGCGGAGTGTCCGCGTTGAACGCGTCGATGCGCGCACTCAGGTCCCCGCGGAAAACGAGCACGTTATGGAAGAGGATCTGCTGGATCTTGCTCTGTTCGTGCTTCGGGAAGTGTGCGACCTCCCACGTCAGGTTGGCGAGTCGAGTGCCGGCGGTCTCCACGTAGGACGACAGCCACTGAAGGATGTTGCCCTTGGTGATTGCGGCCCACAGCCACTGACTGTACAGGTACTCGCCGATCGGAGAGCGGCTCTGCTGCGGGTGGAGCTGGCTGAACATGTAGCGCAGCGTAGCGTGCATCTGGATGACGCGCTTGAACTGCGCGTAGGTGAGGGAGGCGCCATTTCGCGCCTTCTGAACCTCTTCGGTCAGATGCTCCTTGAGCTCGATGACACGCAGATGTGTCATGCCTGCGGCCGCGGCGACAAGCGCGACAACGACCAGCAGCTTGACGGGGATCGAGACGGAAATCACGGTCTCCGTCGCGTACAGCCAGCTGCAGAGCAGCATGGCGAGCGTCAGGTGGATCGTGATGATGCCCGTACGGGGCATTTCGGTCTTCATCTGGCGAGAGCCTCTCGACTAGTTGGTGTCAGTAATGACCAATTAACTATAGCACGATGATCGTAGCTTTTACGTAGGTTGTGTGTATAATTTTGTTGTAGTTTTTTACGATAAGAACTCGTTCATTGATGTGCGCGTTGCCCCTCAGTATACTACAAAGAGATGACTCATAAACGTTCTACAAAAATTGGTCTTTTCGCCTCTGTCGCCTTTGCTGTAGGCGCAATGGTAGGCGGGGGAGTCTTCGCGCTTTCCGGATCCGCACTTGCTCAGGCCGGGCCGGCCGCACTCGTATCGTTCGTCGTTGCAGGTGGTATCGTACTTCTCTCTGCATTCTCCTTTATGGTGATTGCAAGTAAGGCATCTCGGGAACATCCAGGATATGACTACATAGGAAAAGTGCTTGGTAAACCCATCTGGGGATATCTCACGTCTTGGTGTTTTTACCTTGCGGGAATTATCGGTGCAGCATTCGTCTTAAACGCTTTTGGATCCTACGTTTCACAGTTTATTACCCCAGAAGTATCGCCTGTTGTCTGGTCAATCGTCGGCGCACTCCTCCTGACACTTATCAACCTGGGACCGGCAAGTGAAATCGGTCGAGTTGAGATGTTCCTTGTCGGCGGCAAATTACTTATCCTTCTTACGCTCATAGGATTTGGTCTCGCTCACTTTAATCCGTCTGACCTGTTTCCATTTACACCCCATGGCGGAACCTCGATATTCACAACGGGGGCGTTTCTCTTTGTTGCATTCCTTGGCTTTAACGTCATTACTAATATGGCAAGTGACATTACGTCACCACAAAAGACAATTCCAAAAGCCATCCTTATTAGTATGATTATTGTCACGATTATCTATATTGGTGTCGCAATAACACTTTTATCTTCTCATATTACCGACTACTCCGAATCAAGCGTAGGATCCGCCGCAGTGGCACTCATGGGGCCAGTCGGAGGCGGACTTGTTATCGCAGGCGCGCTTATTAGTACGCTTTCTTCTGGAAATGCAAATATTCTCGGAGCTTCCGAGATAGTAGTGCGCCTCGCAGCCAGTAAGAAAATACCCACAATAATGGGCGATATGTGGCATGGGCATCCCTATGTGAGCGTTCTAAGCGGTGCTGTGCTCTATATTAGTCTTATTCTCAGCGGTCAAACGCAAACCGTTATTGACCTAGCAAACGTGACCGCCATTCTTGCGCTCACTATCGTCAATATTGCAGCAGCACGAACACTCGCATCTCGTTCTCATACAGGATTCCGTCTCCCATTTGGATGGTTTCTTCCCATGCTTGGTGCAGCAGGTGCCCTCATGCAATTTGCCTTCATTCCGCTTATTGACGTCATTATAGGCATTGCACTCGCAGGTGTAGGAGCTATCCTTTACTCTCTTCGCCACAGTGCACATCTTCCACGTTTCCATCGCCGCATTGCCGCACAAGTGGAAGCAGTCGACGGCCCGCTTGGCCGCTCACTTCATGAGTAGCGCTCACATATTAGAGTGCGACGAAGAACTATGACTCGGTGTGGCAGCCTGTTCAGGCCGCAAGAGAAGGTAGAGCACCGAAACGATAATGACGCCGAGAATAAAGAGAATGATTAGTTTTTTTGAATGACGTTTTACGAATTGCACGTGGTTACCAACTCCGCCTATCTAGTACCGTTATTGTAACATACATAAAAAATACCGGCCCATAACAACGGGCCGGTATTTTAGCGTATCTTCATTAAACCGATTTTACAATAATAACGATCTTTCCCTTAACATGGCCACTCTCAAAAGCCGTAAACGCTTCTTTGATCTGGCTCAATGGGAAGGTCTCAAATACCTGCGGCGTTACCACGCCACTATTTACGAATGCAGCAAGTTGCGTCAGTTTTGTTGTATCTACATGCGTTCCTTGGTGAATTGCCGTTACGCCAAGTGTCTTTGCCACATCTGCCGCCTCTGCAACCATTGAAACACCTATACCGCCGGGCTTTAGAATGTGGAGCGCTTTTTCAAAATCAGGCCCACCCACAAGATCAAAGACTGCGTCAAATTCTTTCAGCGTAGTAGAGAAGTCCTGTGACTTATAATCAATCACCTCATCCGCGCCTAGACTTCGAACAAATGCTATTCCTTCACCCGTTGCAGTTGTTGCGACATAGGCACCTTTATTCTTAGCAATCTGGATTGCCATACTGCCAATACCACCCGCACCCCCATGAATGAAAAGTTTCTGCCCTGATTGAAGGTTGAGATGCTCGTTGAGCGCTTGAATAGCACTAGCACCAACAAGCGGTAGAGAAGCGGCTTGCTCAAATGAAACATCCGGCATAGGTGCAATATGGTCCGCGGGCGCTGCGGCAATTTCCGCAAATGCGCCAGACCCGCCACTTACAACCGCCGCCTGACCATACACCTTATCGCCCACCTTAAGACCAGTAACGCCAGAACCTACTTTTAAGACTACTCCCGCAACATCCCCGCCAAGCGTAAGTGGGAGTGGTCCCACAGGGAATGCTCCTTCGCGAATCTTCATATCGACAGGATTAATGCTCGATGCGGCAACTTCAATAAGAACCTGCCCATTTTTTACATCCGGCGCTTCAATATCCAAAAGCGTTATTACGTCTACAGAACCAGTTTCACTAATTCGCGCAGCTTTCATAGCCCTCCTTCTCAGTACATTAGATTTCCTTCTCTTTCTAGTATACGCCCCTCACTGTGCGCATAGTATATTTTGTATATCATCAGAGAGATCTGCTTAATTTGCTTTTATCCATTTTTAGTATCATCATGCTCATTAGATTGACTTTTTATCAACATCATGATATCATTAGCTTAATCCTTACAGCAGCCTGAGAGACTGCTCAAGAGGCAACCGGTTTATCAAAGGGAGGAAAATCCATGAAGACCACTAAACTCATCTTAGGCGTAGTAACCGCCGTCACAATCGCATCAACCCTAAGCATCGCAGCCTTTGCGTGGCATCCAAAAGGGGTGATCACAAAGAAGGTGCAGAACGTCACTACGGGAAGCGCTCTTAGTGAAGCCGACACTACTGGAACGGCAATTGCTGCAAAGCCAGGCGACACACTTAAATACGTTATTGAAATACGAAATGATGCCGCACCAGCTGATAAAAACTATAACGACATGGTTGAGACAAAACTTACAGACACACTTCCAGCAGGAGTGAGCCTCGTAAGTAACCCTACGCAGCGCACTATTACAGAAAACATTGGTACGCTCAAGCCAGGACAAAAAGCTACTAAGGAGTACCTTGTTAAAGTAACCGCTTCTACAGCTGGTGCAATTACCAATACTGCGTGTTTTACGGGTGACAGCGCAGCTCATGACAACCCCCAAAAAGGCTGCAATCCCGCAGTTGTCACAGTAACCGTTCCGGTAACTCCAACCACTCCAACAACACCTGAAACACCAACCACTCCAGAGACTCCAACAGCACCAAGTGTTGAAACTCCAGCCGTATCAGAAATGCCAACTGAACTTCCAAAAACAGGTGCAGAAAACACTATTCTCAGCACGCTCCTTGTTGGTGCTGCTGTATACCTTGGATACCGTCTTATCAGCTCGAAGTACCGTTTCATTCAAACACACTTCAACCGCTAGAAAGATTCATATAAATAAAGATACCTCGCATCACTGCGAGGTATCTTTATTTAATTCAAGCCGCGAGAAGCGAGTCTCTCGTCTCGTCGTCAAGCGTACAGCCGATCAGCGCATATGCGCCAATCATTTGGCCTCGCTCGAACCGGCCATGTTCGAGGGCGAGTGCGTCCATAATAGGATCACCACGTCCATGAACAGAAACCTCCGGGAGGCCATCTTCATCTACATCGACAGCGCCTTCATATGCCACCTCCGGAACCCGATCCGCAGCCTCGTTCATCACCGTAACGTCAAGGACGCAGGTTTCTTTTTTCTTAATATGTCCAATTGTCTGTACGATTGAAAGCCATATAGGTCCGCTCACGGAGTAACGATAGGCATTCGATATAAGCTCCGCAAGAATGTACTCTATGTCTCCGCGTTTCTCAGCATCAAGTTGGAAATAGGCAAGTGCCTCTGCAGCAAGCTTGCGAAGTTGCGAGGCGCGTTCGCGAGTATTCTCACTTCGCTCACTCACGATACGGATGTGTCGACCCACAATCTCTTTACTGCCAACGAGGTTGTGCTCCTGCAGCGCCGCTACATCAGGAATGCGAGGGTCGATTTTGTGGGGAGTTACCTCTGTCTCGACGCGCCAATTTGCTGAGCGTGATAAAGGATCCGTGTTCATTGGAGGCTTCATTATATCACACTTTTAGCATAAGCGCTATTGACTTATTATACTATTAATGGTAAAATATAGATGTACCTTCCCATTGGATCCGAGAGGACGATCGTGACTCTGGACAACGGAATCATCGACATCACCCCGCTCATTGCGTGGGTGCTGGCTTACCTCGCCGGCGCCATTATCGCCACGACCATCGTGTGCGGTTAC
>DATFHX010000019.1:0-77238 GCA_035247945.1 Saccharimonadales bacterium (SeqCode)
AGGCACCACCACCATAACCGACTGTTGCCTTTTCTTCACCGAACGAAGAGAGAGTTTTGACGATTGCTGCCACCCCTGTAATGGCAACAAAAGCGATACCGACATGCTTAAGAAAGTCACGACGGTCCATCTCTTTTTCCATTAATTGGGTAACACTTTTTTGTATGTCCAAGCTCATATTGTTTATATTCCCCTATCTATACCACTTATGGTAGCACCGCTTTTGGTGGCGGTCAATGGTTTGTTTATGCAGGCACCTCGCCTGTCATTCGCATCGATCGACGCTTCTTATAAATAGTCGCAAGGACGAGTATAACGCCAAGCTCATAGACGACAAGGAGCGGCACGGCGATCATACATTGGTTATAGACATCTGGTGTCGGAGTAATGAGTGCAGCAACAATAAAAACGCCAAGAATGACCCATCGCTGTGTTTTTAGAAGACTCATCGGAGTGAGTGGCTTTACCCAGTGAATAAAAAGCAGGAAGATTGGGAGTTGAAACAGGAGCGCAAGTCCTGCAATGTATGTAAGAAAAAAGCTTAGGTATGAATCCGCGGTAAGATTCGGCGTCACTGCGTCCCCTGCAAAGGTTGAGAGAAATTGAAGTGCAGAGGGCACCGCAACAACATAGCCATAAGCAACCCCTACCGCCATGAGGAGTGCCGCCGCGACGACAACCGCTACTGAAGAACGCTGCGCCCGCTTTGGAAGCGCAGGGCGAATAAACCCGTAGAGATGATATACCACGAACGGTGCGGCAGCAAGAATTCCGACATACATTGAAATCTGAAAGATAAAGTTGAACCCACCTCCAGGAGTAAGATAGACGAGCTTCTCTCCATGGAGGGGATACATGATTATTTGTGTCAGTTGATCGTGGTAGCTATACGCAAGCGTTGAGGCTGCGACAAACACCAGCGCGATTAGAAAGAGGCGTCGTCGAATTTCGCCAAGATGCGCTGCAAATGTATTCTTATTCGGCCTTGTCGTTTGCACGGTTTGCAGGCGCTGCTGTGTCTTTGCTGTCATCCTGCGCACCCTTCTTTAGCTCTTTGACAGATTCACCAAGACTCTTTGCGAGCTTAGGTAAACGTGCCGCGCCAAATAAGACCAGTAGGATCACCAAAATGATGATGAGTTCGGGTGTGCCGAGTCCTAATATGTCTGCGAAATATGTATTAACCATTGCCAGTCCTTTTCTCCCACACTATACTAGGTATTATAATAACCATTTGCGGAATAAATAACAAGTAGTCTATGAGAGAAACACTGACAACATTCGCAGTTTACGGGTGTGGTACCTACGGTGCAGATGCCTACAGTCATGACTGTCAAACAACAACTACCCCGAGCCAACCTACAGATCAGGGCGTAACAGGTGCGCTCAGTAACACCGGCTACAATATTATTATCCCCGCCGCGCTTGCTGCAGCCCTCATCATTGCAGGCAGTATCTACCTTATGAAGAAATATCTTCGCCGACGCGCTCGTTCAACTTCTTAGTCACGCTTAAGCATTACAGTAAAAGCCTCAGAAGGAATATCCACTTTACCAAAGCGCTTCATGCGCTTTTTTCCTTTGGCCTGCTTTGCAAGAAGCTTTTTCTTACGCGACACGTCACCACCATAGAGGTAGCCCGTCACATCTTTGCGGTAGGCGCTCAGATCAGCACGAGCAATGAATTTGCCACCAATTGCCGCCTGAAGCGAAACCTGGAAGTTTTGACGAGGAATTACTTCCTTTAGTTTATCAACAACTTCCCGGCCCAGTCGTTGGGATTCAGACCGGTGCGCCATGATTGAAAGCGCATCAACAATCTCTCCAGCAACGTAGAAGTCTACGCGTACAAGATCTTCTGCTCTATATGTATCAAGTTCATAGTTGAAACTTCCATAGCCACTGGTGATTGATTTCAATTGGTCGTAAAAGTCGGTAAGAAGGTTTGCCAGCGGTGCCTCAAAGCTAATAAGGGCACGCTCGTCGATATAGCTAAGGTTAGATTGACGACCGCGCTTATTCACAATGAGCTGAATAACTCCACCGATATAGTCTTTCGGTACAACAATCTCTCCCTTAATCCATGGTTCACGGATCTCACTAATTCGGCTTACATCTGGAAGATCACTCGCCGACTTGATATCAAGCTCCTCTCCACTACTGAGAAACACATGATAGTCTGTCGATGGATTAGTTACTACAAGATCAAGATCATATTCGCGTTCAAGACGTTCGCGAATAATATCCATATGAAGGAGTCCTAGAAAGCCAATACGAACACCAAACCCAAGTACTGGTGAGTTCTCTGGTTCAAACTGAAGTGCTGAATCACTCAGTGATAGCTTCTCTACCGCCTCTTTGAGTTCATTATAGTCTTCATTTGAAACAGGGAAGAATCCAGCATAGACGAATGGTTTCACGTTTTGGTAACCAGGGAGAGGCATGGTGGCATGCGCACGCTTCACCGTCACTGTATCACCGACCTTTGCATCTCGTGTAGTACGGAGGTTGGTGACAATATAGCCAACCTGGCCTGTGCCAATCTGGTCAGACGGTACCATTCCTGGAGATAATGATCCGACCTCGAGCGCGAGTCCATGCGCGCCTGTTGCGAGCATCTCAATCGTATCACCTTTTTTAAGCGTGCCGTCGACGGTTCGCACATAGAGAACCACGCCGCGGTAATCATCGTAGTAACTATCAAAGATAAGTGTCCGCGTTGCGGCATCAGTATCTCCGCCTGGAGGCGCGATTCGTTCAACAACAGCATCGAGAACCGTTGGTACACCCTCGCCTGTCTTTGCACTTACCTTAAGAATATCCTCTTCTTTGCAGCCAAGGAGGTTAATAATCTCAGCAGAAACCCTCGGCACATCCGCAGCAGGAAGGTCAATCTTATTAAGGACAGGGATAATCGTAAGGTCGGCAGCCATTGCGAGGTAGACGTTTGCCAGTGTCTGCGCCTGAATGCCCTGACTTGCATCGACAACAAGAATCGCCCCTTCACAGGCGGCGAGCGAGCGACTGACTTCGTAGCTAAAGTCGACATGCCCTGGTGTGTCTATGAGATTAAGATTATAAAGACCGTCAGCATACTTGTACTGCATACGGACAGGCGTGAGCTTAATCGTAATACCCTTCTCCCGCTCAAGGTCCATACTATCTAAAAGCTGCGACTTCATGTCGCGCTTTTGGACGGTCTCGGTCATTTCCATCATACGGTCGGCAAGTGTTGATTTACCATGATCGATATGAGCGATGATACAGAAATTTCGTATCTGTTTTTGTTGCATAACTATAGGGTAACTATATCACTTTTCGTGCGTTTTCACAATGATGCCATCGTCTTTGGCGCGCTGGAAGCGCCCAAAGAAAAGGGCACGAAGCTTCGCTATCACCGGATCTGCTTCAGGAAGCTTAAACAGGCGGCTCAGCCATAAGTAGGCACCTAGGCTAATGACTGCGATTGCAGCGAATTTAGGGAAAGTCGCAACAAAACTTTGGTCACTCGAAGCGAGCTGGAAAAGCTGCACGCTCACATAGCTCACAATAGCCATAAAACCTGTTGCACTCGCCATTCGAACTGTTGCACTGAAGAAATCAGCATTAAAGAGCCCCTTCATGCGCACAGACATGATTGAGAATAAGATAACTACTTCAATAAAGGCAGCGATCGATTGCGACCACGCGAGACCATATGGTCCCATCCCAACCCCAAGCGAAAGCCACACGGCAAGTCCGATATTAAGTGCAATTGAAAATATTGAGATATAGAAAGGTGTCTTTGTGTCCTGCTGCGCATAGAAGCTCCGTGCAGCGATATGGTAGATGGACCGGAAGAGAATTGCGATCACAAGCGATCCCAGGAGCCCTGCCATAAGTGCATCTCCACCGTTCTTAATAAAGTTAACGAGGTATCCCCTAGCAAAGAAGGTGATAACCGAAACGGGAAGTGCAAGCCAGATAATAACACGAATAATGGAGCGAAGCTCATCGCGGAATAGATCTGTTCGACCACTGCTCAAACGCTCTGTCATCTTTGGAAATGCTGCCGTACTAATCGCAACCCCAATAAGATTAATTGGTGCCATATGAAGGGTCATGACCGTGTTATAAATGGCCATTGTTCCAGAAGCCATACGGGATGCGAGATTTGTTTCAGCGATTCCCACTAAGTAATCCATGCTCTGATCGAGCGAGCGAATAGGCAACAGTCGAAGTACCTGTCGAAACCCCCTATTTTTCCAGTAAATTTTGAATTGATAATCAAATCCAAGCCCAAGGAGTCCAATACTACTCACAATAAGCTGCAGCACTGAACCAAGGGCAACACCGAGCGCAACACCCATAATGCCGCCTTCGAAAATTTGCACACCAAAGATGTTGATGCCTCCCGTAAACCATACAAGCCCAATAATAATACCAATGTTATAAATTGTCGGAGCGAGTGCATAAAAGGTGAATCGACCCACTGCTTGCTGCATACTCGCAATAACTGTTGCGATCGCGAAGAGGAACGGGTTTACTGCAATAACACGCATCATACTTGCAGCAAGTGCCATTCCCGACTCGCTGAGTCCCGGAGCAATCACATACCGAAGAAGTGGCTCAGCAAAGATCATGATGAGGATGCTCGTCACGAGCGTTACCAGCGCCATGAAATTAATCATGCTCGTTGAAAGCTCCCATGCCGATTTCTTGTTTCCAGATGCCAGTCGTTGGTTAAAGACCGGAATAAACGACACACTCAGCGCACCAGAGACTAGGATGTAGAACATAAAGTCAGGGACGGTAAACGCCGCAATATATGCATCATATCCCGTTGGATAGGTGTCAAGGTATGCACTGGTCAAAAGGCGCATACGGAAGAAGCCAAAGAGAAGTGAGAGGAGACTTGAACTCGCGAGAAGAAGTGCCGCCCATTGCAGCGGAAGCCTCATGTTAGCTTTCGCAACGACACTTCTAACTCGACCCATTCTTCTGGTTCCTAATCGTGAAGTTTTGCTTCTGCTGGGAGTGTTGAACCCTCGAATAGCTTATCGACGTCTTTTTCTTCAAGCGTCTCTTTTTCAATCAGGGCTTTCGCCATAGTATCAAGCTGGTGACGGTTCGTGTTAATAACAAGCTCAGCACGCTTTGCAGCTTCTCGAATAAGTGACTCGACTTCTTTGTCGATTTCCTTTGCGGTGTCATCGCTGTAAGGACGTTCGTGCGTCATACGATCGAACATCATGCCACCATTGTCTTCGTGGAATACTTGGTCGCGAAGCTTAGAGCCCATACCCTGTTCAATCACCATATCTCGGGCAATTTCTGTTGCTTTACGAAGGTCAGATCCTGCACCGGTTGTAATACCATCGGTGCCGTAGATAATCTTCTCCGCAACGCGGCCACCCATTGCACGCGCAAGGATATCCTTAAACTCGTAAACATTGGTGTAGCTCTTATCTTCCGGTGGAAGGAACCATGTTACACCACCCGTTCCACCACGAGGGATGATGGTTACCTTATGTACTGGATCGCTGTCGGGAAGTACATGTCCGACAATTGCGTGTCCAGCTTCGTGGTACGCAGTAAGAAGCTTTTCCTTTTCATTCATAACTTTGGTCTTACGTTCAGGACCAATTGCTACTTTTTCAAAGGCTTCGGTAATGTCATCATTACTGAGCTTCTTTGCGTTACGGCGAGCTGCAATGATTGCTGCCTCATTGGCAATGTTTGCAAGGTCTGCACCAGATGAACCTGCGGTCTTTGCAGCCAGTGCATTAATATTTACTGATTCATCCGTTGGCTTGTTCTTGAAGTGAATCTTTAGAATTGCTTCACGGTCGCGGCGCTCAGGAAGCATAATGTTCGTGCGACGATCGAAACGGCCTGGACGGAGCAGGGCTGGGTCAAGCACATCTGCGCGGTTGGTTGCCGCAAGAACAATAACGTTCGTTCCTGTTTCAAATCCATCCATTTCAACAAGGATCTGATTGAGCGTCTGCTCACGTTCATCGTGACCACCACCCATTCCGCTTCCACGCTTGCGACCAACAGCGTCGATCTCATCGATGAAGATAATCGCTGGAGCGTTCTTCTTTGCTTTTGCAAAGAGATCACGCACGCGAGATGCACCGACACCGACAAACATTTCAACGAACTCAGAACCGCTAATAGAGAAGAACGGAACGTTTGCCTCACCAGCGACAGCACGAGCGAGAAGGGTCTTACCAGTACCTGGGTTACCAACGAGTAGCACACCCTTAGGGATCTTGGCGCCGAGTTGCTCATACTTTTTAGGATGCTTCAAGAAGTCAACAACTTCCTGGAGGTCCTGCTTGGCAGCGTCGTTACCAGCGATGTCCTCAAAAGTTACCTTTTCTTTGTCGATTCCATAAAGTTTTGCTTTAGACTTCCCAAAGCCCATCGCTTGGTTGTTCTGGCCCTGCGCCTGGCGCATCATAAACATGAAGAAGGCTGCGATGAGGACGACAGGAATAATAACCGTTGCAAGTGTTAAGAAGATATTGCCCGTATCAGATACAGGATCAACAGTCACCTCAGTGCCACTGTCAGACTTAAGTCCTTGCTCATAGACGCTGCTGCCGCCTTCTTTGTATGACTTCTCGGTCGCATGATCCTGACCCTTTGGCGTGATCTTCATATCATTGCCCTGAATCTCTATCTTTGAGATGTCACCCTTATTCGCACGGTTAATAACATCAGAGAACGGTACTGACTTGAGGCCGTCTTGCTGAGTGGTGATTGCTACAATCACAAGAACACCCACGATCAAAATCAGCCAGAACAAGCCGAGGCGGACCCACGTGCTCATCTTTTTCTTTGGTGGTTGCTGCTTAATTGCCATATTGTTTAATTATCTATCCCTTCAAGAAAATTTTCACTTACCCTAGTGTAGCACTTCCTAAAGTGTTTGGACAAGGAATGTCCGCTGTAAAAAGGTCAGTTTTACCCCGTCGCCAACATTGTGCGACGTCCCCACCCTTGCGGTCCGAATCGCAAGCACAGCTCTCTCAAGTTGCGGCCTCGTTGGGCTTGTTTTCGTCAAGGAGATAATCGCCGCTCGGACGAGCTCACACGCTGTCTGCATGTCAGCCATAATAATATCGTGACGCTCGTACGGTTCATTCGGCTGGACATAGTCAGAAAGCAGGGGATCGATCTGTCTTTTAAGCGTGAGCTGTTCTTGCCAAAGCTGCAGTAGTTGCTCTTTCTGCCCTTTTGTAAGATATCTAAATATTGTGCGACGTATACGATTTCTCAGGTATGCATCGCTTGCGTTCGTACTGTCCTCAACCCACTCGAGTCTACGCTCCAAAGCGTAGGTATAGATTTCATCCTTCGTAGTAGCAAGCTGTGGTCGCTCAATTCCCGCCGTATCAAATACACTCAGGCCGCGCCACCCTGTCCCACGCAGAATATTTATCGCTATCGTCTCGATCACGTCATCTGCATGGTGCGCCGTAACGATACGGGCGTCGTAGCGATCCGCTTGTTCTCGTAAAAATGCGTAGCGTCTTCGACGCGCTTCATCCTCACTTGCAGATGCACCAAGTTCTTCTCTTTTTACAACAAAGGGCAGGGAATAGAGAAGTGCTAATTGCTCAACAAACCGTGCGTCCGTAGCAGAGTCGGGTCGAATGCCATGATCAAAGTGAGCCACGATAAGCTCGTGATCTCCCTCGCGGACAAGTTTATCGAGTAAAACAACTGAGTCTACCCCACCACTTACTGCTACGAGATATCTCACCTACTCTCCCCACCGTTTTGCGACATAAACACCAATCCATACCCCGATAATTCCCCCAACTAGCCCGCCGAGAATCGTCCAGCCATCGAAGAGCTCAGTATCCCCAAATAGCGAGGGAAGGTATCCACCAAGCATTCCAAAAACAACAGCACTAAATGAGATGATCTTTTTATTCATATAGCTCTAGTATACAGTGCCCACTTCCCGCCTGCGACCATCGAAGCTTTTGCGACATTAAGCCCCTGGAGGTGGGGTTTCGTCACAATTGGTAATGTTCGACACGGTATAAGAATGTTTATAATAATCCTTTGTTATATCATAGCCGCCTGTAGCACCACCAACAGGATTACTATTACAGGTATAGAACTGCGTTGAAGTGTCCGTTTGAAATTCACGAAAGCCAAGACGGCGGTAGAGGGTGCTCGTTTGCGGGGTGCCAAGCATATTCCAGGCCGAAAGAACATATTCCCTTCCATCGCTCACATATAAATAACAGCCTGTTTTGCCGTCTGCCCCCACGTGCTTGGAGGTGCCACTCTGTGGAAGCGTTTGTTCGAGACCAGGAACCCAATCAGGTGATTGCGAACCATTCGAGCAGTCACTGTCAGAATAGACATCCGCAGCACGCCAATTCGCCTGGGTATTTGTTGTGGTTTGAGGATACGACCCATGCGTCACTCGGTATGTCTCAATAAGCTTTTGAACGCCCTCTATATCACTCTGAATGCGAACATTGCGCGCTCTCATACTAATGCCGTTATAGGCGACTATCACTATCGAGGCGAGGACGGCAATAACAGCAATGACAACTAACAGTTCAACGAGCGTAAATCCCGAGAGTCTAAGCTCCTGCTGGGGGCGTCTCATCACAGCCAGTCAAATTCCCTACGGTCAATGAATGTTTATAATAATCGGCGTTGCTATCATATCCGCTCGACGCGCCACCGATAGCGCCAAGATTACAAACTACATATTGACCGCCATGACCTTGGACGCCATCCATCTCCCGGAATCCATATCGGTGATACATGGTCGTATTCTGTGGATTCTTGACCATATTCCACGCGGAGAGTACATATTGAATTCCGTTACTCGCATAGATATAGCAACCTCGAAGATTTCCCACTCCTGTGTTTGGATCGCTCTGCGGAAGTGTTTGGGTAATCCCTGGAACCCACTGCGCTAAGTGGTTAGTGGATGAAGTGACAGGGCAATTACCATCCCCGTTGGCTGTTATAGTGCCCCAGTTAGGATTAAGCGAATCACCATAGTTTTGAGTCGTCATTGGATATTTGCCATTAACAGCATTATACGCTTCGACAAGTCGTTGGACACTCGCGATATCCGATTCGGCCTTAGACGTTCGTGCGCGGTCCTGGATACCGTTATAAGCAACAACGGTAATAGCTGCGAGAATAGCAATAACAACGATGACGATCAGCAGTTCAACGATCGTGAAACCAGATTGACGCGTACCCATCCATAGCGCTTTCATATGCCTATCATAGCAAATAACTGAGGTGAATTACAGATATCTTGTGCTACCAAACGGAACCTTCTGCTTAATATATATACCAGTTCCAAGTGTATCCGCAGAGTGTATCGTTCGATCGCCAAATCGTCTGTTAATCGTATCAATCGCATCTGTCACTTGCTGATCACGGGCGAGCTGGTCACCGAAGAGACTGAGCTGGTCACTCATGCCTTCACTAAGTTGGTAACAGGTAACTCCGATTTCTCGGATCGTATCGGGGGCTTCGCTAAATAACATTGCCGCCTGAGCATAAATTGCTTCGTTACTAAAGAATGGGAGGGGACACATTCGGCGGCGATGCCAATAACCGTGATCATAAGTGCGGGCATAGACAAAGACGCCACGCGCTGATCGACCCTTTAAACGGAGGCGGTGACCGACCGACTCGCAGAGGTGATGGAGACGTCGTAAAATGTCCCCTTTAGTAAGATTTTGCGACTCTAAAACATACTGTCTTCCCACCGTCTTGAGGTCATGCGTCACATCGTCAACTTCCCATCCCCTAAGTCGCTGGTGCCACTGCCTTCCATTAATACTTTTAAAGACGACGTGATGAAGCGTATCGACACTTGCATCCAAAAATTCAATCGGCGTGTAAATACCAACAGCATTAAGTCGGGCTTCATTACGACCGGCAATCCCCGTCAGATCCTGAAGCTTCAGGCGAGAGAGGGTAGGGCGGAGGGAAGTGGAATCGACAACCGTTAGCCCATCAGGCTTATTCATCCCTGCCGCTGTTTTCGCCAAGAATCGATTAGGGGCAATGCCGATATTACAGCGCATAGCTTCCCCCACCTCCGTAAAGAGGGCATTCTTGATCTCAAGTCCAATATCTCTAAGATCCCTCCCCTTTATGGACTCTGTTGTTTGATGGAAATCAATAATCCCCTCATCAATACTCTTCATCGTAATATGCGCCGAATATCGTTTCATGATATCCATGAGCTTATGATAGACATAGCGGTATTTCGGAGGATCACTTTCAAGTGCTACGAGGTCAGGGACAAGTTTTTTCGCTTCCTTAATCTTCATACCCATCTTGACGCCAAGCTTCTTAGCTTCGTAGCTCGCCGTGACAATCATAGTATGTTCAGTGCGACGATTTGCAATCACAACTGGACGATGACGAAGCATCGGACGCGACTGCTGTTCTATCGTCGCAAAACATGAGTTAAGGTCAACATGCATGATGAGCGGTCGCTCATCATTGTATTTTTCACTATCCCTCATAGTGATCCATTTCCCTTGTAAGATGCCACGTAAGGCGTTCACTATCAAATTCCAGTCGGTAATCTGTACCACCATCCGTCACTTCGAACACATGAATTGTCCGAAGACCTGCATTCGTCGGATGACGGAGCCCCAACTTCTCTACTTCGACTTCCCTCCCATTTGGTCGCCGAAACCGCCTCGGGAGACAAAGATCAAGGCCCTCTCCAAAGGTAGCCACCACATCAATTCGTTCGTTCAAAAAGATTTCATCATCCATCGTAAAAAATTCCTCAAAAAATTATTCGAAGAAACGGCAATTTATAGATGTATCGCCCGTCTTCCCTGCCCGTCTCATGCAGCGAATCCGTAGACGATGAATGATCCTATACGCGAGGGACGCTTAACCTAAAGTCAGTGAGTATCACGCGGAATTAATTCCTATTATACCTCTAGTGTCGCGTAAAAGAAAACTGCCACCAGCCGGAATGTCCGGCTGGTGGCTTCACAATGAGGCGGCCACTACTTCAAGGACGCCGCCCACTCCTGGAACAATCGGTCCAGGGCGACTCCGTACTGCTTGGAGAAGTGGGGATACAGGCACGGCTGGGCTTCGAGCAGCGACTTGACGCTGATCGTCCATCCATGCTTGATCTCCGTCGGCGTCAGCTTCTCCAGCTTTCCCGACGGCCACACCTTTCGAGGGGACGCCAGGCATCGGATGTTCAGCGTGACACCGCACTCCGGCGACTTCAGGTCCGGCGCGATGGTACCTGCGAGCAGGTTCCAAAGCCTTGTCGCCACCGATTCACGGTATCCGTGCTCGACCGCGAACGCCACCAGGTCCGCCTGCACGACGAACCCCTTGGGAGCCGTCGGAACTTTCCGCTTGGGCATTACATGCCCACCCTTCTTCTCGGGTACTGTGCGTTACATACAGTACCATGTTTTTATAAATATAACAAATAATGGCTCGGATACTTTTCCTTGGAGTGACGCCTTTTGGCGCCACTCCAAGGGCCGTTACGCGCGCGGATCGCGGAGATACTGCAGCCAGAGATGAAACAGCGACCACATATCCTCACTGTGGCCAAACAGACTGTACTGCCACCGCTTGGAGTCTAGTGGCAGCCTGGCAAGCGCCTGCCGGTCCAGCGCAACACCTTCTCGCTGAATGTACGGCGGTATGGGGTTGACACTCCCTGTGAGTGCGTAGCCGGATTCAGCAGACACAGCATCCACGCGCCCCATGCCGTTGTTGATCGTGTATCGATGCAGGTCCTCGGTCATGATCTTCCAGAGCTTTTGAATGGTGCGCTGGTTGTTCAGATGCCTCATCTCCGGAACTCGACGCGCCAGCTCCCCAGCGAACTGACGTAGGTCAGACTCTTTGACGTACTTTGTCACGACTATCGCCTTCCGTTCTTGAGCATTTTACTCCTCAGCCATGCTTTCAGGAGCCGATCAATGGTATCCCCATACCCAGGGATACAACCAGGCCCGACCGAACGAAGCCTCAACAGACTCTTCAGAGACCCCCGCGAAATAGCACGTTCACCCGGAACCACGCTTGAATGAAATACAAGCACTTCTCGATTAAGCCGATGCTTGAGATGCGCATCGAGCTCACCAAGAAGATTCCAAAGGCGATATGCAGCTTCGCGCGAGAACCGCCCTTCGCATGCAAATCGCACGAGATCACTTCGCTCCATCCACACTTCCGCCTCTTGCGGCATGCTACACTCCTCGCGTGCGAACAAGTTCATTATATCAGATCACCCTCTAGAAAATCCGTCAGCTATTTGTTATAATCTCCAGAGTACATGTGGCAGCGTAGCTCAGTCGGTTAGAGCGTAGGACTCATAAGCCTAAGGTCACTGGTTCGATCCCAGTCGCTGCTACCATGAAAATCCCCTCATCGAAAGATGGGGGTATTTTCATTTTATAGCGATCCTTGCCACAAATAAGAGTTATTCGATGCTTCTTTTCCTTACTGCAAGAACAGTTGCTGCACCAAACATACTAAGTGCGGCTATTAAGAATGCGCCCGTGCTTTGGCCAGTATCAGCAAGCGTTCCGCCAGTCGATCGAGCAGCTGGAACCGCTAGACCTGCAGGGTCAGAAATTGTACCGTTTACAATGCCATCAGCATCCAGGTTGCCGCCATCTGTAATATCAAAACTTGTTTTTGTTAATGATTGGCCGCCCATAGATAAGCTCTCGACGGCTGCCCCATCTATATTAAAGTACGTCTGATTACTAGGGTTGTATTTACGGAGCATAAAGTTAGCCTGAACTCCGTAGTAGTACTGTCTTACAGGTGATGTAAACCCTATAGACCCGCCACACGTTGTTTTAAAGTTCATAAGGCCCACAGGATAGTCATAACTCACATCGCTTACCGCATCGCTCGATTCTGCCTGCATGCTTGCTGTGTTAATTTGGCAGGAAGGGTCTAGTTCTAGCACCGCATACTTGCCCGTAATACTATTAACAAAACTTGCAACGTTCATCTGAACACTATCCTGAATGCCGTCGCCGTTTGCATCACCTCCGTTCGGCGCAGCGTCTTCGATGGTATTACTAACACCATCATTATCAGAATCGGCGATGGTTGCAAACGTACCTATCGAACCGGCCGACTCACCGGCAGGGCCGTTTACCACAAGTTGGTATTCATACGTCGTATCCTGAGTAAGACCAGTAAGGTTTTGATCGTAAGAACTTGGGAAATTAAGTGGTTGAGTTGGTGTGGTTTGCCACGTCGTAGTTCCCTGTTTACGGTACCTAAAGAAAGCTGTTCGACCCGTAGAATCGGCGGCGTTGCCCGACGATGCTATGGCATTACTAAATTCAGAAGTATTACCCGCAACATCTGTTGCCGTAGCAGCAAGCGACCAACCTGTCGGCAATGCACCCCCGCTAATCTTTAACCAATCCAGGGCGCTTCCATGCAACGAAGCAGTCGTGAAGGTAACATTATCTGCAGAACCCGTAGTAGGGGTTGGGCCGAATGTCACATTCCCGTCGCCGTCGGTTGTAAAGCTGGTGCTGCCTATCCATATCTGCCCTTCGCCGTATCCAGAAGGATCCGCTGTTTGGCTAGCATAATAATCCATAGTGAATGCCTGGTTAGGTAGTCCATTGTATGACCCCTCAACCAAAGTCCCAGCTGCAGTTTGAGTAAGAACAGGGAAATTAATAATCGTATTTGGACCTGCATCAGGATCTTTGGTGTCATTAGCCGTTACGCCGTTATTACCGAGGTCAATCCCCAAACTGTTATTGTTATAGATGCTATTCTGACGTATTGTAATGCGACTTGGAACGGTAGGGTCTGTAGCCGCGACAACACCCTTGCTCCCGGCTGAGCCACTTGTGATTGTATTAGCTTGAATAATAAACGGCGTCTGAACAACGGCCGAAAGTGCCGGCGGCCCTGCAGTAGCCGCCCTGGTTGCAGCAGCACCAGCGGCAAAAATCCCGGCAGTGCTACTATCTTTGATCTCGTTGCCCTGAATAGTTACTCCGCTAGACCTACTGGCATAAATCCCGTAGGCGCCATTAGCTATTTTATTATTACGAATAATTGCGCCCGGCATACCAGTGTCGGCATTAGTATAGGCACAAGAAATCTGAATGTTTGCCCCCGCTCCAGTTCCAGTTCCACCATTCAAATTAGGTCGCGGCAGAGTACCCGTGGGGTCAAGACCAAAATAATTACCCTCTATTATCCAGTTGTTGGTGGTGGGTGCAGTGGTAATGAAAATGTTATTACTTGCTATACCATAGCTTTTATTGCTCCCAATAACATTACCCTGGCCAGGGTTAGGGCCACCAATACGAACATTTTGCGAAAACGCGCTATTGGTACACCCACCAACACCAGCATTGTTTCCATTTGCAGTGCCGTCCAGATTAATGCCTATAAAGTTGGATTGCAGTGTAAATCCACCCGTACATACAAACTGGCCATTATACGCAACTCGCACCTGGCTAAACGCCGAATAGTTTTTAGTGATACCACCGGTTATAGACAGCCCTTTTACGGTCGATCCAACACCCGACGGATTAAAGATAGCCGTAGCCGTCCCCGATTGAGTCGGAAGACTTGCCCCGTCCACCTGAACAGTCAAGGTTAACGGAAACTGGCTACAGTCGCTACCTGGCTGGCTACAACCATCAATAATGACTGCATTCGACCCATCCATTCCAGTGCCAAGTGAAGAACCATCAGTACTAGAATATGGCGCTAGCGGCGAGATAAGATGTGTGCCACCGCCAGGAATGTTGAAGGTGACCGTGTCAATGCCTGCATTATTATTAGAATCAATTAAAGCTTGACGTAAAGATCCAGCACCACTGTTATTTGTATTTATTACGGTAAACGTGGCGGCACTTGCCGTCTGGGGTACCGCAAAAGTTACGACGCACGCAGCAAACACGACACATAGGCTTAGCCCTTTAAGAATTGTCTTAGCCCTTATCATCTTACCCCCACACTGCTTTCTAGAAGCGTTAATGGTTTTATTGTAGATTATTTTTTACGGCTTCACAATGTTGACATTGTTATGATTTTGAATGGAAAAGTATGATCACAAGGCTCGTTTTCGACGAACCATGAATCCGCCAATCCCTACGGCCGCACGTAGAACAGTGACCAGTCTACCAAGATTTAACAGATCATCTTCTGGGCGATCTTTTACTTAACAGATATAATAAAGTCTATGAACACCTGGAAACGTATCGAGCCTACAGTCGTCAATAAAGTCGGATGGCGCACAGTCGTCACGAAAACATTTATAATGCCTAACGGCCAAGAAGCAAGCTTCGATACATTTGGACCTGAGAAGCAACAGTTTGCCGCTATTATCGGCTTAACACCTGAAAACAAAGTTATTATCGCTCGACAGTTCCGCGTAGGCCCAGAGGCTATCATGGAAGAACTACCTGGTGGATTTGTCGACGAAGGCGAAGATCATGAAGCAGCGGCACTTCGAGAGTTCCAGGAAGAAACTGGGTATACTGCCGGAGATGTTACGTATCTTGGGAGCTATAGCAAAGACACCTATATGAATGCTCTGTGGCATGTCTATTTCGCTACAGGATGCGTACCTTCCGGCACGCAAACATTAGAGGATGAAGAGCATATTGAAATTGATCTCATTTCAATCGACCAGCTTATCCACAACGCGAAGACGAATAAGATGACCGATGCTGTAGCGGTATTAATGGCCTACGATACGTTATTGAGTCTTAGTAAGTAACTGCATCTGGAATCGAAACGAATATCCCCCATCTATCGATGAGAGGTATTTCAAAGACTGCTTTTCTACACTATTCGTTTTCGACGAAGGACAAGGCCACCAATGCCCATGGCAGCAAACAGCGTGACAGGTAAGACGTAATTCATAAGATTCTGACCGGTAGAAGCAAGCGTATCTGGGTCCGAGGATGCCGGCGATTGAGGCGTAGAGGTAATCTGAGTTATTACGGCACAGTCAGTATTAAAGTTAGAATCTGCCGGATTCGTTATCGCAGGGTTAGGACAATTCATAGACCCTGTAATGGTGTTAACGAGCGCCTTATTAGCAAGGTGGTCACTTTGGTTTACAGTAGCACCATACGTTAGCGTAGCGGTTTTACCTGCAGCAAGATCGCCCGTCCAGATGAGTGATGGAGCGTTATATGTGAATGCACCACTTGTCGCATTTGCATCGTCGTTATAGCTAGCATCGTCAATAACATCGGAAAGGGTATCATCAACCGTAAGGTTTGTGAGGTCTACGGCACCCGTGTTCGTTATTGTGACGACATAATTGACCGCATCACCAGGCAGTACCGAGCTAGGCGATAGTGTTGTCTTCTGCGCCGTCCAAGCCGATACCGCTGTGCTCGTTACACAGTTTGCCTTATATCCAGGCGCACTCGAGTCAAAGATTGGCGTCAATGGACAATCGGCTGAGACAAGCGCATTATTAAGAACTGCATCATTAAGGTTGCTTGCCCCGTTCACCTTAACTGAGTACGTCACTGTCACGCTGTCCCCTGCGCCACCACTTGCAGCTAGATTTCCATTCCATATGATACGCTTACTTACCGGGTTATAGGTAAGTACACCCGTGGAAGCGGAGGCATTATTACCATACACCGCATCGTCGAGCACTTCGCTGAGATCGTCAGCGACCGCAACGTTAGAAGCTCCCGTGCCCCCAATATTAGTAATGACAAACTGGTAGTTTACCGTATCACCAGCTTTAGGATTAGTTGGACTTACTAATGTTTTTTGACTCGTCAGTACTGGTAGTGGAGTTGTAGTTCGGCATTCTGGATCAATCGCCGGAGAAGCGGTACAGTTCGACTGCGGTCCGGTTCCAACAATCCCATTGTTCAGTTTACCGTCGCCAGTAACTGGAGAATTCATTGTAAACGAATAGGTAATGGTTGCCGTCTGGCCAACATTTAGATTTCCACCCCACGATATCTGGTTACTTCCGTTCCAAGCGGGCGTTCCGATCGTTGCACTCACATCATTATTGTACGTGGCATCATCAATGACATTACTCAGGTCATCGGTAAAAGTTAACCCTGTTAAGTTAGTCGTTCCCTGATTTTCAACGGTTACTGTGTAGGTGAATGTCTGACCCGGAGTAACAGCTGTCACGACGGGATTAACAGTCTTACGGTAGTGTACTTTTGTGAGCGTAGTTGTAAACGTATTCGTGGATCCAGTTGTCTCCTGAAGCCCATCTCTTCCCTGCCAGCGTACAACTGCCAGGAACTCATACTGGGTGCCCGGAGCGAGACCATTGACATTCGCGCTAAATGATCCCGCTGCCGTAACAGGCTGCGGTGAGGTTTGGGAGTAAGGGCCAGTTGATCCCGCCACCCTATACCGGTAAAAGACATTCGCGTCTGTAAAATCTCCGAGTGTGCCCAGCGTGCCATTTAGTGTTGCAGAGTTGTCTGCGATGTTAGTGGCCGTGTTCGTTGTTACTTGCGGTGCCATAGGGGCATCGTTGTAGATCTTCACGTCACTAATAGTTGCCAGCGGCGCATGTTCCCTCGTATCCTGGCCGATGTAGGTATTGGCTGTCGGCAGACTCATCGTTGTACCACTGTAATTAATCGGGAAATTCGGATCTTCAACACCATTTATATAGAGGTGAAGCTTCCCTCCGTCGGCGACTTGTTCAATGTGTGTCCATTGACCAACCGGTATTACTGCCGCAGAGTCGGTTAATGGAGCAAAGCTACCATTAGAGTTCCGGTGGTGTGGACGGATATGTCCCGTGTTATTTACATAGATCATCCATGCCCAGTTCGCTGCAGACGAATTACGCCCTACCAGGTTTGCCCATGTTCCACTGGTCCCGACATATCCAGGTTTAAACTTAACCCACAGTGACACAGTGTAATTGTCCATCTGATCCAGAGCTGGACTGTTTCCTAGATTAACAGTATTCGCTGCCGTGGCTGTTGTACCGCTCCCGTCGAAATCGAGCGCAAAAGGTGTCGTCCCATCGTGACCAGGTGATACCCAAGAGGGACTACCCGTACCCGTGCCTCGAATAATCGTGCCGTTATTGCCGTTACCAGAGGAGTCGGCTGCCGTCGTGCCCGTACCTTCATCAAGTTTCCACTGACCGATAAGTCCGGATGCTGCGTATGCGAATGATTTAGTTGTAAGAATTGCAAGTATCGGTACGGCTAGGACAAGCAGCGCAAGGTAAAGCAGATGCTTTTTAGCAGATACTCCAGTACGATATAGCCGATACGGTTTTCTTTTTATTTGCATAGTTACTAAATTAATCATACCATAAGCATTTCTTTTGCGACTCATTTAGCTCTAGATGGAGGATCCTGTCTTGATAGAGCCGATTTTCTGTCAGTAACAACCTTGGAGGATTATTATCCACTTTTTAATCAAAAGTAGTTTTGTGGATATGACGATATCTTTTTACTGAGCGCGTCCCACTCTCTTAACTATAACTAATGCTACTCCCTCGACACCGAGAGCTACTGCTAAGCCAGTATATATCCCCTGATTCACACCTGTTGCTGGGAGTGTCGGTACATCCGAGGCTGGCGACGGAGTGTTATCACTTGGCGTAGGATCTATGGATGGAATAATATCTGAGATAACACCAAGCTTATTTGCATTACTTTCCGTAAACCAGATTGTATTATTTGGTCCGGCAGCAATTAGAAAGGGTGCGCTGCCTGCCGTTGGAATATCATATTCCGTAAAGACGCCCGCAGGCGTGATCATGCCAATTTTATTGGTCCCACGTTCTGTGAACCAGACGTTCCCATCCGCACCAAGTGCAGTACCATGGGGATCACTTGTGCTCCCAGATGGAACAGTATACTCGGTAATTACACCCGCAGTCGTAATTTTGCTGACACGGCCGCCCTCACCGGCGTACCAAAGATTCCCGTCCGATCCAGTGGTAATATCGTAGGGTCGACGAGTTGGCGTACCGAGGATTGGATATTCCGTGACTACTCCGCTTGTAGTAATCATTCCTATATTTGCGCCGGTATATTCCGTAAACCATATATTACTATCTGGTCCTACAGTAATTCCATAGGGAGAGCTCGCTGCTGTCGTAACAGGGAAAAGTGTGATCACGCCAGTAGGTGTAATACGTCCGATCTGGTCACCTCCGATATGCGTAAACCAGATATTTCCATCGGGGCCTGTGATAAGTTCGTGTGGATTTGATCCTCCAGTGATACTGTATTCAGTTATTACACCCGTTGGTGTTATAACACCGATCTTATTTGCACCGTATTCGGTAAACCAAAGATTTCCATCTGGTCCGACAGCTATATCGTTTGGTTGACTATTCGGTGTCGGAACCGTGTATTCATTAAGTACCGCGCCAGAAGGAGACATGACACCAATTTTATTTGCGGAAAATTCCGTAAACCACATGTTACCATCCGGGCCAAGCACTACTTCGTGCGGAACGCTCGCTGCGGTCGTAATGTCATATTCTGCTATTGAAACAGCGGCGAATGTTGGCTGAGCCGCTACGAGTGCTACAAGAAAGGTTGCAGTAGCTCCCATACTAGTGCGTTTTAGTTTTAGCAGAGTATTCTTAATCATGGCAATCCTTAGGATGATACTTACGCTTTTGCCTTATTCTATCACATACGCGCTTCGATAGAGATTCTCTTTTTACAACAAAAGCGATCAGGTGGTACCATAGTCATAGATAGCAGAAAGGATATATAAATGCCATCAAACGAAAATAGAAAAACGATTAAGATAGTCGAACAGGGTCCGTGGGGATTCTTTCATTTCCTCGCCTACGTAGGTGCAGCGATTTACTTCATTTCACATACCAATGGCGGATTCTGGGAAGTTGTTCTCGCACTTCTAAAAGCAGTCGTCTGGCCTGTGTACGTCATCTTCCACGTACTTCGTCTAATTGGAGCCTAGAAGAATAAACGAACTAAGCCCCGCTCACGCGAAACGCGTGAGCGGGGCTTTTTGTCAGCGGTTGTCGGGGCGACGGCGCCTTGTATCCAGTGTGAATCCAAAACTTCGTTCGTCTTCCGGAATGATCTCGCTTATAGGCAGGCCCGGCTCCATATAGATATCCGCGCCCAACTCCGTTGCGATCTCCTTCAGGCTTGCGTCGAGCTTATCTTCCGGCCAGGCACCGGAGAACTCGACGAACCAGTCGTTACGGCCCTCGATGTGGTGAATCGTGAAGCGGCCGTGCTTCTGCACACCCTTGGCAAGAATCGCACGAAGACGATCCCTGAAGGAGATGACATGCGCTGGATTGACGAACACGAGGCTCACGAACTGCACACGCCCCGTTCGCCGCGTTGTCTTCATGACATGGATCGGGGGTGCCCCTTGCGGTGACATACTCACGCTCCGTTTTGACGAGTACTGACTAATATATTATAACATTTATTCCGTCTTTATCGAATAATAAGCTCAACAATATAGAGTGCAGCCGCAATACGAACACCGTCTATGAGCGTTAACAGAAAGACTGGTCCACCAGATACCTGGTAGTCTGCATAGGTAGAAAGATACGAAGCGCAGAGGAGTAGGAGTGGTACGGCTACAAGTGGAAGAAATGGTACGCTCGCCCAGTGTGCAAGCAGCATCAACGCCACTCCCTGAAAGAGCTTCTCGCCTATCGCTGCCCAGAAAGGAAACGCTTTTGACGGACGTGATATTTGACTAAAATGCTTGTCATTCCACCGCTTAAGAACGACAACGTACATAAGCACCCCACTTAGGAACAACCATGCCGCTGATGCAAGTACCGCAAGCGTATCATAATAGATGAACATATCCCTCCTTATATACAAAAAAGATCCGGAACTTCTTCCGGGTCTTTTTACCTCTTTAGGCATATTCTATCACATCTAATACGCTAGGGTCTTAGAAGAAAATTATCTCAAAGTACGTCTGGCGAACCTCTGCGAGTAACCGCAGAGGTTCGCCGTCCGTATGGATCAGCGGTACTGGTGCGCCCGCGTCCGCAGCTCGCCCGTCTTCGTTTTACTCAAGACGAGCTGCGTCAGGCCCAGCTTGCCGTGACGGAACCCTGCCCAGGAGCCGATGAGCCAGAGAGTTCGCATCCGATAGAACTCCTCTCCGGTCATCTTCTCCATCTTGAAGGCATCTGCCATCTCGATGATCCCGGCCTTGTGCTGCGCGTGGTTTTCCCACCAGAGCTCAAGGGTACGCGCATAGTGCGGCGCGAGGTCCTCGGTCTCTTCGGAGTACCACCCCGCCGGCTCGGAGGACAGAGCGATCTGCGCCTTCGTCGGCAGATTCCCGCCCGGGAAGATATACCGATCCGTCCAGGCGTCCACACGACGAGCAGGATCCTGCTGCGTGATGGTGTGCAGAACGAACACACCGTCGTCAGCCAGTGCTCGGTGCATCACCCGGAAGAACAGACCGTAGTCTTTCTTGCCGACGTGCTCGAACATGCCGACCGAGACAATCCGGTCGAATTGCTCGTCCACGTCCTGGTAGCCCAGCTTGCGGAATTCGACGCGCTCGGCAACCTCTTCTCGCTCAGCCAGCCTCCGCGCATATTCCAGCTGCTGATCACTGAGCGTGATGCCGACCACACGCGCCTTGGGGGCGCGCTTGGCGATTTCTACCGCCAAGTGGCCCCAGCCGGAGCCCACATCGAGGACACGACCGTTCGGCCGCATACGGTCAAGCCGCAACTTGGCCACGATGTGGTCGACCTTCGCGTGCTGCGCTTCGTCCAGCGACATGTCCGACCGCGCGAAGTACGCACACGAATACAGCATCGTCGCGCCCAGGAATAGACCGTAATAGTCGTTCCCCAGATCGTAGTGATACGCGATGTTTCGCGCCTGATTCTGCTGCGCGTTACTCGACCCACGGTAGAGCTGCCGCCGGGCAGTGCGCGGAGCGTTCTTGGCGATCAGCTCGAAGAAAGAGAACAGCTCCTTCTCGCCGATGACCAGCGTGCCGCCCATGTACGCTTCGCCAACCGCCAGGCTGGCGTTCGCGGCGCAGGACAGCACAACCTTCGGATCGCTCACGGCAAGTCTCACCGAAGGACCGTCGGCACTCGTGCGGCCGACATAGCGCCGCCTTCGGTCGTTCCAGTCGAGCAAATCGACCTGGCCATACTGCAAGCCTGCATGCATGATGCCGTCGAGCAGTACACCGGCCGCCTGGCGCGTGACATCGTCACGAAATGTGCGAGCCACGAAGGACCACCTCCTCGTCTTTCTTGATCCACTTTACGGACAAAAAATATTATACAAGGATTTAAGTGAGATAGATAGACTATTCGACGTCTATATCATCGGGCAACTGGCTGTGACGCTGCTCAACAAAATTACGAAGCTCTTCGATTGAACGTGGTCGATTCCAAGAATCGAGAAGTGTGTCATTTTCCATTTTTTGATGCCCTTTTGCGTTTTTTGTTTTTATGATCTTATAAATCTATTTAAGCATAATCTATATAAAAATGCAATAGTATTATTGGCTGTTGTTTCTTACATAAAAAGAGCGTATGCTGATCCTTATACAGGTCAACCGCGGAGGTAAGCGTGACAACTCAACCATCTCAGCCAAAGCAGCCGCCGAAACCCGACACTCATCCGTGCACCTACGCCAAGGGTGGCGTTTGTCGCACATGGAAAAAGTGCGTGAGGACGTACTGCCGAGGCGCCGAGGGCGAGGACTGACGCATCCCTGTTGCCCTATGGCTGCATATTGATGCAGCCATAGGGCGGTTTTTTAAATTGAGCATTGCTTATGTCAGAACTACATCCAAACCCAGAAAAGGAGCCTTCTCGCTCTGCCAGGCGCGAGCTTGCCCAGCGTGCGCTTGGCATTGAACGTCCGCGAATAACGCAAACGATTGAAGTGGATGGTCGCTCTGTTGAATATTACCGATCAGGAGATAGGCGGGCACACTCAATCTTCTTTCTTCATGGAAGCCCAGGCCACTGTACAGCACCACTCATTCGAACGTTTCGCCTTCATTTACTTGGGGTAGAAGCCCTTTCATATAGTCGTCCTGGATACGGAAGGTCGGATCGCCACGAGGGCCGTAGGATCGTGGATGAGGTCGCGCGGATCGAAGCCATTGCCGATCAGTGCGGCATTGAAACCTTTAGTGTTGTTGGACGATCTGGCGGCGGACCAAGCGCCCTTGCTACTGCTACGCTTCTCCCCGATCGAGTTAAAAGTGTCGCCGTTCTTGCCGGTCCAACTGCACCTCGTTTTCTCACTGCGCAAACTGAGCAGTGGAGTAGCGGTATGTCTGATGAAAACACGAGAATTCATGACTACGCAGCTCGCCATCCAGAAAAGCTCCGTGAGGAAATGATAAGACTCTCTGAGGCCGTGAGCCATAATCCCCGTTTTCTTATCGACTTTTTGCGCCCCCAAATGCACAAGAATGATATCGATATCGTCGATAGCACGCTCCAAACACTCCTGCTTCAATCGTATCGAAATGGAATCTCGAGTGCAGACCATACGGGATGGCTAGATGACACTATTGCTCTACATGATGACTGGGGTTTTGAGATTAGAGATATAGAAACCCCAACACTTCTCTGGTATGCGGAAAACGATCCTTTCTGTCCGCCGAAGCATGGTGTTTATTTCAAAGAACATATGCCGAGTGCGCATTTTAGTATTATGCCAAACAGTTCGCATTTTGATTCTTTTCGTGATCTAGAGAAAGTGGTCGCGTGGGTACGCGATAGCGCAGGATCATAAGCATGATAAAATACCTTTATGGGCATCAAGAAAGATCAAGATCACGCAGTTGAAGAACTTATTCGAACCGACCGGGAGGCATTTCGCGCCCAAGCCACTGAAGCATTAAAGCAATTTGGTCCCGAAGACCGCGAACGCGCCGCGAGTCTCGAAACCGATACCGTTACTGCCGACGATGTGCTTCGCGCCTGGGCACAGCAAATTGAGCCGATTCATAATGACCTTGAGGCTCAACGTGATGATACACGCTTCAAGAAATCGCTCATAAAACGGTTTGGGTTCACCGATAGTGAAGCGGATCGTATGGTAGATTATCTTATCGATGAACGTAAATCAGGCCTCCTTGATGAAGTACTTGGCAACCTCTACCCTGCCGAAAATGGTGACATTCCCTACCAGCGAAACTACGCCTACGAACTACTTACGAGTTCAGATACGGAACTTAACGACTATTTCGCTCGTTATATCGACTTTGTTACTGCACTCGACGCAGCTGAAAAACACGATGTCCTACTCTGTGACCCTCATGGATCGTGGCTTGAACGACAGCGCGCTGCGATCCAGATTAATAAAGAAAGGCAGCGCCTCGTCCAGGATGAAGATGAGCGGCTTGAGGAAATTCATAGGCAGCTCCAAAAGCTTGTCGGCGATCCTGAAAGCCTCGTTGGTCCAATCGCAGCAAAGCACTGGAACTTCATTACCATTCTCGATCTGCGCGCTAAGTACCAAAAACACATCGACGCACTTTCTAAAACTGATGCCAAAAACCCGACAAAACGACTGCGTCTTTTTGAACGCGTCACTCAAAGTTTCCGCGACCGTGAAGCCGAGAAGCTCGTGCACGCTCATAAGACGCATAGCCTCAAGGCAACACGTAAGATTAATGAAGATATTTACGACCTTCTCCTGGAGATTTTTGACCTTGATGCAACCCATCGTAATCGTCTCCTTATGGACATTCAGAGGCACACTCGCCTGACTCAGGAACGTGACTTAATCCTCCTTATTCAGCGTAACCGCGAACAGTTCCTAGCGAAATAAATAGCTTTGACCAGTCTAGACCGCTTATGGTATAACTTAGTGTAAGGGGCAGCTTAAATAAACACCGTATTCAATGATATATTCGCTCGCTATCGTCGCCTTTGCAGCACTCATCCATGCTAGCTTCCAGCTGAGCGTGAGTGTTTTAACACTTCTTAGTGGCCACGCGATAGGATCGAAGACATCACATATGAAACTCCTTCGACTTACATCAAGTTTTCTTTCTGGAGCTGCCATTATGACCGCACTGCTTCTCACGTTTGTCGCCTACCTTGCGCAGCATCTTTTTGGCGTCGAAGCCCCAGGATTTGCCTGGGCAATTGCTTGCGGGCTCCTTCTTGGTCTCGGTATTGCCGTATGGGTCTTCTACTACCGCCGTGAACCAGGTACAAGCCTTTGGCTTCCACGTGGCATGGCAAGGCATCTTAGTGATCGAACAAAAGCAACAAAATTAAGTGCCGAAGCTTTCAATCTGGGGCTTGGAAGTGTACTTGCAGAGATTCTTTTTATTCTTGCACCAGTTACCGTAAGTGCATTTGTGCTTATCCAGCTATCTCCTGGTATGCAGCTTGTAGGAGTTTTGCTCTACCTTTTCATCTCTCTGCTTCCCCTCCTTATCGTATGGGCACTTATTGGAGGTGGACACAAGCTTAGTGAGATTCAAAAATGGCGTGAGGATAACAAGCGGTTTTTGCAGTTTGCGGCCGGAAGTGGCCTTATCGTGCTTGGGTTCTACGTATACGTCCAAGAAGTCGTGAGTGTTGCAGCACTTGCTCATGGAGGAGTCTAATATGACCGACCTCATTCACATCATAAAAAGAGATGGCGAGCGACAAAGTGAGACCTTTGATGAGACGAAACTCTTTCGCAGCATACAAGCCGCCTGCCTCAGTGTCCGCAGTCCTGAGGGAGAAGCCGAGATGATTGCCGAACGTGTCTGCCGTGCGGTTACACAGTGGCTCACTACCCGCCCCGAAGTAACCAGTAGCGATCTACGCCGAAAAGCGACCGAAACCCTGATGATCCACCACCCTGAAGCCGCCTATCTATATAAACACCACAGACTTGTCATATAAAGGAGAACACCGTGGCCAAAAAACACACATTTGATTACGACCTGATAGTTATCGGCAGCGGTGCCGGCGGAAGTGCGGCTGCAACCATTGCCGCACGGGCTGGTAAGCGAGTTGCCGTTATTGAAGCAGCGACCTTTGGTGGTGAGTCGCCCAACTGGGGAGATGTTCCGACCAAGGCACTTCTTCATGCCGCCCAACTCTACGACGAAGCCAAGCACGGTGCACGGTTTGGCATCCGTTCTTCTATGCTTGGATACAACTACCCTTCTCTTCACGCCTGGAAAGATCTTACTGTTAAGCGTACGGGCGCAGGGGGCAACCGTCGCTACTACGAGAACGAAGGAATTAGTGCCTTTAACGGGATTGCTCATTTCCTCACCCCTAATGAAATTAGTATTAACCGACGCCACCTTTCAGCGGAGTATTTCCTAGTAGCAACAGGTGCACATATCGAAGTGCCTCCCATTCCAGGTCTTGAGAATGTAAAATACCTTACTCCACGGACTATCCTCGAGACGACACGTCCACCAAAAAGCCTGTTTGTTATTGGCGGTGGCACAACAGGAGTGGAACTATCACAACTCATGGCTATTTTTGGAACGAAGGTATATTTAGCCGAAATCGCTGGTCGTATCCTTCCTCAAGAAGACGAAGAGGTTGGTGTTCTCATGGAACGCATCCTCAAAGAACAAAAAGGGGTCACTCCGCTCACACAAACGCGTATCGTCTCCATTGTAAAAGACGGAGTTGGTAAGCGCGTCACCTTTAACCGAGGAGGAGTAGAGAAATCGGTCCATGTTGACGAGATTCTTATTGCAACAGGCCGCGTACCAACCGTTGATCTTGGTCTGGAAAACGCGAGTGTCGACTACACCCCCAAGGGTATCGAGGTCAACGAGTATCTCCAGACAAGCGCTCGTCATATCTTTGCGGCAGGTGAAGTACTTGGCCGCGGTAGCCCAACGCACACCGCCCTGCTCGAAAGTCGCGTGGTAGCGCATAATATCCTGCATCCGAAATCCCGAACATCACCAAGCTACGAAGCAACTCCTCGCATCACCTTCACCTACCCGGGCGTTGCGTCCGTAGGGCTTACCGAAGATGACTGCATTAAGCGTGACCTCCGCATTAATAAGGCAATTGCGCCGCTTAATATCGTCGCTCGGAGTAACACCTCTGATTTTCGTGATGGATTCGTGAAGGTTATCTCAGATAAGCGAGGCACGATCATCGGTGCAACCGTTGTTGCTCCTCATGCGGCAGAGATTATTCATGAGCTTGTCCTTGCAGTCAAACATGAACTTACCGCCGTCGATGTCGCAAGTACACCGCACGCTTTCCTGAGTTGGAGTGAAGCAGTACGCGTCGCATGCGCGAAACTATCTTAGAAATACTTGCAAATACATAGCATATTTGATAAAATAGGCAATGTATCGCGGGGTGGAGCAGTCTGGTCAGCTCGTTGGGCTCATAACCCAAAGGTCGTAGGTTCAAATCCTACCCCCGCAACCAAGAAAGATTTCGAAAGCTCTTCGGAGTCTTTTTTAGTTGACACTCTATAAATCTGATTTGGTCGACTCAAACTATGGTTCTCGCGTCTCGGGAACCTTGAAGGTTTTTTCATCCCTCTAACGTAGGAGATTCTTCTTACTCTTGCAAAATTATTAACTATATATGATAATCTTTGAGACGCGGCCAATCCGCGTTATATCTGCACCTACAGATACCCTTCTCGTGAATCGAGAGAACAATGGGCAAGTTCATGGACTTCATGGATGCCGCGGCGTACATCATGTACGGCGTGGACACGAAGGCCGAGCGTCAGAAGAGGAACGCGAGGCGGGGGCGTCCCATCGGCAAATCCGCTTACGGGCAGAACACCCGTAGCGGCGCCTACGGTCGTGGCACCTACAGCTTCGACGAGGGTACGTACGACGGCCTGCCCGCGATCGGTCGCCACCGCGACGGCGTCTACGAGGTGTTCTACCAGGCGGGTGCCGTCGACATCGACGACGAGAACCACGGTCACGTCATCATGGCAAGCGAGGGCGGCGAGGTCATCTACCACCGTCGTCCCAACGAGAGCACCCCCATCGTCGACAAGCGTAAAACCAAGGGCTAGCGGCCCTCCAGACCTGAGCCATGTCTGGATTATCAAAAACTGGCTTGTTTTTATTTTAGACAGTATAATTACTTCTATGCTTGAATCAACAGGAGAGATATTCAGTCACTACATTGGCAGAGTGTCGTTTTATACAATCAACTCAGTCGAGATGGTTCGTGGCCAGAACCCTGAAGATCGGTACTATTTGTGCAATATCGATAAGAGATGGTTTGTCGTCTACGAAACCGACTTTATCCATTCGCTCGCCAAAGTACTCGAGGAAGCTATAGAGATTTATGGAGATGATGAGCTCTTTCCATTGCACTGGTTAGTGAAAAAAGAGAGTCAGAACGACACTACAGAAACGACAATTCCTCTATACGGCCCATCCTTAGAGGACCACTACGAAGATATTGTACTCGCCCAGAGTGGAACCTACTTGCGCCAAGCTGTTATTGAGTTCGCCTCTTCAACTGAAGACCAAAAGCGATACAATCCAAATACCTACGGCTCCCACTCATAATTGTATCCTTGCTATAGTGAGAGTATGCAACCAGCGTCGAACCAAAACCGAAGAATAGTCATTGCCGCGCTTGGCGGTGGAGCACTCTGCCTCTTCCTTTACAAGCTATACCTCTACATTTTTGATAGAGTGCAATTCGAAGACTCTAATGCCCTTGTCTCACTTGTGATCTTTATCGCGGCTTCAATCCTTGTATTTATCGTCCTAAAACTCATACAACGACATTCTCGCTCATAGACAACTGTTTACTGCTTTTCGTGGTTACCACCGAAGAGGAAATTAACCCACTGCGCCATATTACTTGGTGTCTTCGCAACTTGAGGAGTTGTCTCTCCTTTTACTTGGCTGTCCGCATTTTTTGCCTGGGCGGTATTTGGCGGAAGGAAAAGTACCTTTTCGCCTGGTTTTACAAGTCCGGTACGCTGACGAAGGGCAAGCTCCTTGTACTCATCACTCTGGTAATATTTCTGTTCGAACTGCAGGCTCTGTACTTCAAGTTCGGCGAGGAGTGAGTCGCGCTTCTTGCTATCGACTTCCTTTTGCAGAGCAAAGTTACGCTGCATCATACCAACCGATCCCCATGCCCAACCAATGCCGATAAGAAGCGCAACCACAATAACGATGTTATTCAGCGTCAGATACTGATGCCGAATATGATAATAAATTCTACGAATGTTTATTTTCTTCATTGCTTCCCTGGTAATAGTATAGCCCAACAGATTGAAATAGGCTATAATGGCGAGGAGCGGGGGCGTAGCTCATCGGTTAGAGCAGGCGGCTCATAACCACTTGGTAGTTGGTTCGATTCCAACCGCCCCCACCAAATGAGCTTATAGTGACGGCTGGAAACGTTTCCAGCCGCTTTTTGTTGTGTTGATGCCTCAAGCAGCCTGCGCCCCGTGCATTGCTACACGTACGCGTTCTCGTCCTTGCCTATCTCTGCTTAGCTGCTCTGGAGATTTCCGCCCTACAGGTGGAAGTTCCGCTGAAAGAAGGTGGTTGTATGCCGCCTCAGGCTCTCTTGAAACGTCATAGCTGTCAAGGGCGATCTCTACGGGATCCTCCCGAGAGGCGGGTAGCTCATTAAGGCTCGCACCGTACCGCGTGTCGAGTTCATAGGGAGGTGTCCCGAGGGCAAGTCGTGCAAGTTCATATGAGTAAATGCCAGAATCTACCATGCGTTCCAGTTTGCTATCATATTCCTCAGCTTCTCGCTGTTCACCCCTATATTCCATGTCTTTTATTCTACCGCACACCCCTGTTAATCGCAAATAAATAGCGCCAACAAAATAGCCTCGCACCTATTTTTGGCACGAGGCTATTTGGCACCTGTTTGTTTGATACTACTGTATCATCAAAGTGCTTGCGCTTGCAAGTAAACTAGTCTTTTTTCTTGCTGATAGTAAGGAAGCCGTTGCGTGGGTTTTCCTTAACAACGCGGTCTGCTGGTAGATCAGTTGGTTCACCCTTAGGGTTCTTCTCTACCTTGGCAAAAAAGTAGATGGTCTGTGGTTTGCCGCCACGGAGTGTGACTTCGGTTTTGTGTAGGTAGTAAGTCACGCCTTTTGAATTAGTGTGTTTGTAAGCCATTTCGTTGTTAGCCCTCCTGTTAGCTTGGTGGTTACATTTGCTAGAGTACCGCCCTTTATGAACGGTGTCAACAGTTTACACGCCCCTGTAATGACGTTTTAATAATAGGTGAAGAATCCAAAGACTTATGAGACGTGCCAAAATCACAAGCACAATCACAGCACAGGCAAGCATTGACCACCCTGCAAAATCCGGGGACCACAGTGGCGCATCATACTCATGACGGTAGAGATCTACCTTTGGAAGCGTAGCCGTATCAGAGGGGTTGCTCGAGGGCGGGTATTTCGAAAGCTCCTCAGTAAAACACTGTACATAGGCCTGAGACCAGACCTCAAACTGCGGTCGGCATACTGCCTCGGCCTTCACATTAATATTGCCATTAGGGTTGTCGTCATTACTGGCCGCATCAACTGCTTTTTGCGCATCTCTTCGATACTGATACTCAAGGTAGAAGGGACCCGTACTGGCATTAACATGCGAGAAAACATACCGTTGTAAGTCATACAACCTACTTTGAAGCGCCGTCTCATCCCCCACCTTATCGGCAGAAAGTACAGCGTCACGGCGCTGTACCATACCAATGTTATTGAGGCGTAAAAAGGTAGCCGCCACGAAGGCCATAAGTATCAAGACAACAATAAGCTGCCACGTTTTTACACGCTGCAACCGCTTGATGTTTTTATGGACACGACGTTTATCTGCCAAGCTCTACCCACCTCTACTACTGCCCGTTATTATACCACGAGCAGCTACGGCTTAGCCACGACGGTACACAGCGAATTTGGCTACTAAAATGCCAAGACCTGCCACAGCACCTATAAAGAAGAAGTTACGAAGTCCTGCATGATCCCCTAGAAGTGAAACCATGCCATATGCTGCTGCCGCAGCTGCCACGCATCCAAGATTTAGGAATACCTCTGTTACTCCAAGAAAGGTGATACGTCGTTCAATTCGATCCGCCGTGTCAAATAGGCCCTTGAAGTACGCCATTATATACCCTGTCGTTGCGGTTTCATTAGCTACGTTTACTGCCGCGGCATTCATTGAGGAAAATGTGAACGGTCGAGAAAGATGCACGATACTATTGGCGATCACACCTGCTTTTAGGAGTGTTCCTCCTTGGTTCTTATCGATCACCTTTCCAAAGACATAGGAGACGGCGAGTGCTGCAAAGAGCGAGATCGAAACGAGCACTCCCAGCTCAGCATATACTTCGTTCGTAGATCCCACACCAAGCACCACAACAGCCACAAAGAGTGCCCATACTGTTCCGGATGTCGTAGCATCAAAGCCAACAGCGAATTCTGCAATGAGCACTCGCACCGCCGAACGCCACGGAAAATCACGGAAATTGAGACGCTGTCCTGTCGCCAGTGGCTCTGCCGTTTTAAAGAGTGGAATAGAAGAAAGCAGGAAAAGCAGCGCAGCCGCCCACATGATGAACTGGGGGCCAAGCATGAACGCGAGAAGTCCGCCCAGAAATGGGCTTACGCCTTTTGCCGTCTTTTCAAACATATTCATAACAGCGATTTCTTTACCAGCATGATCAACGCTTTTTACTTTTGAGAAATCAATCAAATAACAGAGGTCATAAAGCGTCACCGAGAGACCTTGAAGCACCATGGCGACAGCGAGGATAGGAAGCCCATATTGCGGTACAAGCGCAAAAGCCATAATCGACGGAATATAAAGAAGATTCGAAAGAAGGATACCGTGCTTTGGACCAAAGCGTGCGGCATAGGCTGCCGCAGGAATCGCTACAAAAGACTTAAACAGAAAGAAGGCTCCCCAAAACGCAATGATAAACAAGATAGAATAGCCGTTTTGGTATAGGAAAACTCCCATAAACGTTACAGAGATGTTAATCGCCAGCATACGCATGAGACGAGAGACGTAGAGCTCGGATACTTCAGAGAATGTCGCATAGCGCCAAAAATGACGTCTGAGCAAAAGCTTATGGAAAAATTCGCGGATCATGTGTGTTTTACCTCTCTTTATCTGTAGTATAGCATTTATGCTTACCCTTATAAAATGCTATACTATCCCTATGAACATATACTTTGCAGGTATTGGGGGTGTTGGCATTGGTCCACTTGCGCAAATCGCACGCGATGCTGGCAATAGCGTCCAGGGATCGGATCTTAGTGAAAGCCTTACGACCCACCGACTCATTCAGCAAGGTATTCCTGTCGATACAAACCAGGATGGTACATTTCTCCGTGCTTGCAATGACTCAACTCCTATTGACTGGTTCGTGTACTCGGCATCTCTTCCCGAGGATCATCCCGAGCTCGTTACTGCCCGTGCACTGGGTATAAAGACGAGCAAGCGCGATGCACTGCTTGCTCATATTATTAGTGCAAAGAAGCTTAAACTCATTGCTGTCGCTGGAACACACGGCAAGACCACAACAACAGGAATGGCTGTCTGGGCGTTTAAGCAGCTTGGCATCCCCATTAGCTATTCGGTAGGCTCGACACTTAGTTTTGGCCCCAGTGGAGCTTTTGATCCAAAGAGCGAATACTTCATTTATGAATGTGACGAGTTTGATCGTAATTTCCTTCACTTTTTCCCTCATCTTTCGCTCATTACTTCTGTAGGATACGACCATCCAGACGTCTACCCAACAGAGCAATCGTATATGCAGGCATTTCGACAATTCCTTGACCAATCCCAGCAGGTGATTATGTGGCAGCATGACGGCGATAGGATTCAGGCTACCGAAAAAGATGGGTGGATTCTCCGTGAGACAGAGGTGCAGTCAATTACCCTCGCCGGAGAGCATAATCGCCGTAACGCAACGCTCGTCCTTAAAGGCCTCGAATACCTCCAGCTTACAGACGCCGAGAGCGCACGAAAGATCCTCGCGTCATTTCCGGGAACTGACCGACGCTTTGAAAAACTAGCCGATCATCTCTATTCCGACTATGGCCACCATCCGTCTGAGATTGCAGCTACACTGCAGATGGCGCGGGAACTCTCCGACCACGTTGTTCTCGTCTACCAGCCACACCAAAATGTTCGCCAGCATGAGATCCGCGACCTCTATACGCACTGCTTTGAACTCGCCGAAACAATCTACTGGCTCCCTACCTATCTCTCGCGGGAAGATCCCGCCCTACCAATTCTTACTCCTCAGCAACTTGCGATCAATGTAACGAACCGCGAAGCTATTCATTTTTCAGAAATGAACGATCGTCTCTGGAAAACTATTCAGGATGCACGCGAAAACGGCAAACTTGTACTCCTTATGGGTGCAGGTAGTATCGATAGCTGGGCACGACGTGAGCTTTCCTAGAGAGGTTTTACATTCTCTTTGAATAAAATACCACCTCTTCGGCGGTATTTTATTTTGGAGGAGTTGCTTTTACAAAGTAGGTCGGAAGTCCTTCGGCGGTAAAGCGTGTTTCATAGGTTGTTTTATTCTTATAGAGCCCATTTAGGTCTGATTCATGCAGATCAAAACTCAGTTCTTCTATGCGCCAGCCTTCCCGTACCAGTTGCTCTAGACTCCAAGTAAAGAGACTAGCTGCATCGGTCTTAAAGTAGAATGCTCCCTTTTTAGAAAGCAGCGATTGGTACATCGCAAGAAAGCCAGGGTGTGTTAGCCGCCGTTTGGCGCTTCGCTTCTTCGGAAATGGGTCTGGAAACGTTACCCAAATAGATTCGATAGAGCCTTCTTTTATAACTTCTGGCAGCTGGTCGGCTCGAGCGCGCATAAACTGAACGTTCGTAAGCCCCTCTTCCATTGCCTTCTTTGCTCCCGTTTGGAGACGGTCTGCTTTTACATCCACTGCGAGTATGCGCTGGGCATATTGAGCAGATGCAAGCGCTACGCCAAAAAGGCCGGTCCCAGCACCGATCTCAAGTACAGTCGGCGCTGGCTGGTCTGTCCATTCGTTAAGTTCAAAGCAGAGCGGGTTATTATGAAAGAGCGCAAACTTATAGAGTTTTCGCTTACGCGTAATAATAAAGTCCTGCGGATTGAGCTTTTCGCTCATCGAAGACGCTCCTTGGTGCCATCTGAATGCACGGCATACAGCTGAGAAGGTGCATCGTCCGTCACCATTCCCCCATCGACATAAAAATCAACACTGTCTCCAAAGTAGTTCACTGCTTCTTGCATATCCTTAGCGGGACGAAGCCCTTCCGGATTAGCACTCGGTGCAATAAGGGGTCCGGTAAGCTGTAGAAGTTCACGAAGATGAGCGTCACCCGGGACACGGTATGCAAGCGTACTCCCACCACGAGTCAACCACTCGGGCGCTCCCTCGACAGGCAGAATAATACTCACCTTACCCGGCCACGATGCGTCGAGTACACTTGTCACTGCTTCGTTATACTTTGTTGGCAGGTCATCCACTGAGGCAATGAGAATAATTGGTGGTTTTGAAGGGGTGCGTCCCTTAACTTCGTAGACGCGCTCGACAGCGTCTTGGTTATCTGCACTGGCAACAATGCCGTAAAGTGTATCCGTTCGAAGAACGCCAATACCGCCACTACGAAGTACATTCACGATCGTGGCGTCAAACTGGTCAGTGTAAACAGTGGTCATCACATGCTATACTACCACATATGGACCTAAATTCTTATCTTAAACATATCCAGGAGTTTCCTGGATGGCTAGTATCTCCCGCTGCTCACGGCGTTAGGGATGACTTATTCGCCATTATCGGTAATATTATCCTTGCGGTTATCCTACTCACGTTCGGCGCACTCCTGCTTCGTAAGATTGTACGAAAATCGATCCAGAAAGGCTACGAAAAGACGTGGCACCCAAAGGACATTGAGAAGCGACAACGCACCCTTGAAGCTCTGTTCGTTAATTTATGGAGGACGATTGTCATTACGATCATCGCCTATGCAATTATCCATATCATCTTCCCACTTGCCGACTTTGCGCCTCTCTTTGCCGGAGCTGGAATTGTTGGTGTTGCTCTTGGTTTTGGTGCTCAATCACTGGTTCGAGATTTTCTCTCTGGAATCTTTATTATCTCTGATAATCAATACCGCGTTGGTGATATTGTTGAAATCGAAGGCGCTGCCGGAACTGTCGAGCGAATCGGCATGCGCTCAACTGTCCTCCGTGACGCCGAAGGAAACGTTCACTACTTCCCTAACGGCATGGTGCAGCACGTCATTAATAAGACAATGGGATATAGCAACGCCCGTTTTATGGTTGATGTGCATCCGTCAAGCGATATCGATACCGTTATTGAGATTATTAATGCAACCGGTGCTGAACTTGCTGGGGAGGATAAATGGAAGCGAAAAATACTGCAGGCTCCTGAGTTCGTCTCAGTAAGTGACTTCACTTCAACCAGTGTAACTCTCATTGTCTCGGGTAAAACGCAGCCATCAGATCAGTGGTCAGTTGCTGCCGAAATGCGTCGACGTCTCCTTGAGGCTTTTGAAAAGAACAAGATTAAGCTCGGTATGACAGCCCCACTTTTTCAACAGCCACCGAAGAAGTAGGCCCGCCTACTTAATATCGAGCGTATCATCGCTCATTGCATCACCACCAAAGCTATCGATTGCGGTAGCTTTTTTGGCACGTTCATCGTAGAGCGACTGAAACTGGTCAAGGGCTTTCTTATCGATTGCGCCACTTGCTGAAAAACCATCAAACTGCTCGTTATCCTCCGCCTGCTTGCTAACCGAGGAATAGCCAGGACGACTCAGATCAAGCAGCGCCGCGCCACTACTGTAATAAAGAGCCAGAGCAATTCCTACCATGGTAATGGCAATAATCGTTACCCCCGTTACCATAGTGGCGAGGCGATACCGCGCCCAAAGACCTACCTGCCGAGTTCTCGCCTCTTTTACAAGCTGTTCTTCGCTCACTGATTTTCTCCTAGGTAATTCTTTCTGAAATCGACAAAGGTATTTCTATACATGTCGATCGTTTTCGTGAGCGCGACTGTGCTGTCATGGAGTGTACTGCGTTTTGTACGTGCATCTTCAATCTGGGCGTAGAAACCCGTAGGATCGGTCGTACAGTCAATTTTAATCGCAGCCGAGAGCGATTCTTCATACTGCTGGTAGTCTGCCCTAAAGGCCATGAGCTGCTGCTGATACTGGGCTGCATCAGCTACAAGATTGACACTGTTAAGGTTATTTAATGCCACACGACTATTAAAAGGAGACATAAGTTTTGTAAGAATCTGCTCATAAAGCTGGCCACGGTTCACGCGCAGGAGGGTGTCGGCTGTATGTAGCTGATTTAACCGTGATTTTACATCCACACAGTTAGTCCGAATGCGATCGAGTTGCCCACTATCTGGGGCCGAATCCTGAGCAAATGCCGTGTTGGCACTAAAAATACCGCCGGTTAGCAGTCCGCATAGCAAAAATAGCGCCAAGAGTCGTTTCATGCTCTTTTATTATGAAGATAAAGTGTTATTTGGTCAAATGAATCCGACCGTTCGTTCGGGTAACCAGGCCGTCTCGAAGAAGCCCTAAAAGAGCCGGCTCGAAGCGCTCATCCGCGCTGAGTTGCCTTTTGAGCTGCATCTCTGTCATAGATGTCTCGGTTAACTGCCGTATAATCTGTCCACGAACTTCTCGCACACTCCCTTTTAGAGGAGATTGCTTTTTATAACCCCGGCTTAGCGCGTTGCGGCTTGCACCATGTCGTTTTAACCACGACCCATAATCCATAAGTGCCCAGTAGAAGGCGCGGGGGTGTTCGTGATCAATTGTTTCGACTACCTTTGCAAGAATCTCTTTGTCATCGACCGTATCGTAGCCTTCAAAGAAATGCTGGAAGTATACAGTCCGTACATTCGTTTCTACAAATGGCTGCGCAGTATTAAATGCGTAGGTCATAAGGGCACCGGCCGTTCCTTTGCCCACACCTGGAAGATCCAGCACCTGATCGTACTCGCTCGGAAAAATCCCCTGGTATTCATAAACGATCTTTCGTGCTGATTCGTGTAAAAACTTCGCCCTTCGGTTATAGCCAAGTCCATTCCAAAGCGTCAACACCTCGGCAAGTGGAGCGTCGGCAAGGTGCCGTTCATCGGGAAATCGTTTAATAAATGCTTCAAACTTCGGAATCACCCGGTCAACCTGCGTTTGCTGCAACATAAGCTCACTTACGAGTACATAGTATGGTCTCGTATCGGTGCGCCAAGGCATCTCTCGGTATAGCTCATCGCCCTTTTGCCAGATGAGCTCTAAGAATTCTTCTCGTTTCACTTTTTCTAGTATAGCGGGGTATACTAGAAATATGACAGCCTTTGTACTTGGTGGTGGATGTTTCTGGTGTCTCGACGCGGTATTTCGTCGACTTAACGGGGTAAGTAAGTCTGAGTGTGGGTATGCGGGCGGCACCGTAGATCAGCCAAATTACTATGAAGTAGCCTCAGGTCGTACAGGTCATGCAGAAGTAGTTCGTGTTACTTTTGATGAAACGAAACTTCCTGCAGAAACACTGCTTGAAATCTATTTTCTCATCCACGATCCGACGACACTAAACCGACAGGGTGCCGACATTGGACCACAGTATCGATCAATCATGCTCTATGAAGGTGAAGAACAGAAACAGCAGTTCGAAACAGCCCTCCGACATGCAAAAACCATCTGGGATAACCCTATTGTTACAGAGTTAAAGGCACTCGATACGTTTTATCTTGCGGAGCCAGAACACCAAGATTACTTTGCCAAAAACCCAGACGCAGGATACTGCTCGATCGTTATCGCTCCAAAGATCACTAAAGCCCGCAGAGCATACACTAAATGGTTTAAGGAGGAACGCTAGAGATGCAGCTTACCAAATTCAAGCACGCCTGTTTCACTGTAACAAAGGATATTCACACGGTCGTAGTAGATCCGGGAGCTTTCAGTACTGATTTTGTCGCGCCGGACAATGTTGTTGCGGTTGTTATTACCCATGAGCATATGGACCACCTCGACGAGAAGCATCTTGACGCACTTCTTGAACGAAGCCCTGAAATGGAAGTGGTAGCACATGAATCCATTACGAGTAAGCTTGTGAAGTTCCGTACACGTACTGTCCGTGCCGGCGACACTCTTGATATTGCTGGTTTCAGTCTTCGTTTCACCGGTGGTGAGCATGCCACCATTCGTCCTGGTAGTGCACCGATTCCGAATCTTGGCGTCCAATTCGGAGACCTTCTCTATTACCCGGGCGATTCTTTCGCGCTACCAGAAGGTTCCGTTAAAGCGCTCGCCCTGCCCGCAGCTGCGCCCTGGATGAAACTGAGCGAGGCAATCGAGTTTATGGCCCAAGTACAGCCCGAGCTCGTATTCCCTACCCATGACGCTATCCTTTCAAGCGAAGGAAAGGGCATCTATGACACTAACTATGAAGCAGCAGCAACGCCTCTCGGTATTTCATACCAACGGCTTACGACACCAATTGAGCTATAAAAAGTAAAATACCCCTCCTAAAAGGGTATTTTACTGTAACTTTATAACGAGATACTGGATCTTGTTATTATTTTTTAACTGCTTTTGTAACCTTATCTACAGGCTGCTTGGCAGCGGATACGACACGCTCAGAACGAGTTTTAGCTTCAGTAGCAAGTTTTTCAACTTCCTTATTCACATCCTTACCAAGTCGTTTCGCAGAAGCTGCGGCACTTTTTGCCATACCTGCTGCTTCCTCACGAGCTACAGTAGCGCTCTGCGCTGCAGAACCACGTGCTTCACCATATTGTTTAGTTGCATGTTTTCGAAGGTGCTTAGCCCTCGCTTGTAAATCTTTACGAGTTTCTTCACCGCTTTTTGGTGCAAGTAATACACCTGCTGCGAATCCTGCTGCGGCTGCGAGTGCGAGTTTGATTGCTTTAGACATTGTATTCTCCTAATATGTGTATTTTAGTGAAAATTATTTACGTGTTTTACGTGATTTATGAACGAGATTGCTAAAGAATCCCATTGGCGAAAACCATTCAGTGGCTGCTGCAACGTTCTGTGTAATTTCATCGACAGTCTTAGCGATACGCTTAATCTTGACAAGTACAAGCGTGACCGCGGTAAGAAGGGCGATAATCACAACGGACAGCAAGATCACCGTAACTGTAAGTAGGGTTACGACGGTGCTATTATCCATACGTGTGGCTCCTTTTTATTTTTTTGTTTAGGTGCTTTTTATGTTGGTCGATGCCAATACTTGTATAGTAGCATTAAATTGACAAAAAAGCAATAGCTTTATGTCGTACTTGACAAAAATCGCATCACTTTCTGTGATGCGATCCCTGTTACGTATCTGCCTTGTTTTTAGCTTTGGCTTGTTGCCATGGCCAGCGCCCTTCAATCTCCATCTCAAATTCAACACCAAGAAACGACCTGACGAGTACGATGATAGCCAAAATGATGACACTATTGAAACTCAAATCACCAGCCACAGAGCGGATGATATCTCCCGCTACAAGAAATTCGAGACCAATGAGGATACTCCGAGCAAGATTGCTCCGATATGCTCTATATAGTCCATGTACGCTTCGATGACGAAGCACTGTTGCGGCCGCATATGCCGTCGAGAGAACAGCTCCAGCGAGGATAACGATCACCCCGAACATGTCGAGGATTTCCCCTGCGCTTTGTGCAAACGTCTCGAAATTAACCATTACTGGTATCATCGCATATACGGATCGGTGCCGTCAAGATGGAGTGCTAGAGACTAAGTTCTTTAAGCTGCTCTGGGTCAACGACACTCGGTGAACTCATCATGGCATCAACACCAGAGCCGTTCTTTGGAAAGGCAACAACTTCACGAATGTTATCTTCACCTGTAAGTACCATGAAGATACGATCGATACCAAAGGCACATCCGGCATGTGGTGGAGCGCCATATTTAAAGGCATTAATCATAGCGCCGAAACGGCTATCCACGTAGTCCTTATCGTACCCAAGCGCACCAAAGACTTCATACATAACCTCAGGGTTATGGTTTCGAACCGCACCTGAGCAGATTTCATAGCCGTTAGCGACCATGTCATATTGATCTGCGAGAATGCTGAGCTTATCTTCTGCTTTAAGCGCATCCAGGCCGCCCTTAGGCATACTGAATGGGTTATGACCAAAGTCGATCTTCTTCGCCTTGTCATCCCATTCGTAGAATGGAAAATCAACAATCCACGCAAGCGCAACTTTGTTCGGGTCCTTTAGGTTGAAGTGATCGGCAAATTCACTACGGAGGCGTCCGAGTACCTTGTTCGCTACTTCGCGTTTGTCTACACCGAAGAAAATAGTATCGCCATCCTTCGCTTCGAGGCGTTCTTTAATAGCCGTCAGCTCCTGCTCCGAAAGAAACTTCGCAATAGGCGACTTCACCTCTCCATCACTATAGGTAATATAAGCAAGCCCTCCGGCTCCTTCGCTTTTTGCTACTTCGGTGAATTGATCAATTTGCTTGCGACTCAGAGCCGCGGCGCCTTCAACTCGAATTGCTTTAACGACGCCACCGTCTTTAATGGCGTTTGCAAAGACACTAAATGCCGTGTCCTTAAGAACATCAGTGAGTTCAATAAGCTCCATTCCGAAACGGAGATCTGGCTTGTCTGATCCATATCGGTCCATTGCTTCCTGGTACGGAATACGTGGCACGTCTACAGTCGTGAGTTCTTTGCCTGCAAATTCTGTAACCAGTCGCTTAATGAGTGGCTCCATGGTGGATCGTACTACTTCACCATCTTCTACAAATGACATTTCGAGGTCAAGCTGGTAGAAATCACCATAGAGACGATCCGCACGTGGATCCTCGTCGCGAAAACAGGTTGCAATCTGGTAGTACCGTGAAACACCACCGACCATAAGAAGCTGCTTGAACTGCTGTGGTGCCTGCGGAAGCGCATAGAACTTGCCAGGGTGGACGCGAGATGGAACTAAGAAGTCACGAGCACCTTCTGGACTTGAGTTCGCGAGAATTGGAGTTGTAATCTCAGTGAACTCATTCTCTTCCATGTACTCACGCATGAACTTGTAATATAGTGAGCGCTTCTTGAGCGTTTCCTGCATTTTGCTTCGACGAAGGTCAAGATAGCGGTACTTGAGGCGATGTTCTTCACTTGCCTGTGGAGCATCTTCGCGAACAGGAATTGGGAGTGGCCTTGCGCGGTTAAGCAGGCGCAGTTCAGTAACGAAAATTTCGTAGTTTCCCATAGGGAGGTTAGGGTTCTTTAGCGCTTCGTCGCGCTCTTTCATTGTCCCGGTTGCTGAAACGACAAACTCGTCGCGAACTTGCTCGGCAAGTTCAAAGGCTTCGGCATATTCAGGTTGAACAACCAGCTGCATAATGCCGCTGTGGTCGCGAAGGTCGATAAAGATTAGTCCTCCGTGATCTCGGCGTGAGTGCACCCAGCCACTTACAGTTACGGTTTGCCCCATTTCTAGAGCGAGGTCTTTTACAAGTGTCCGTGTCATAAAGAATTCCTTGTTAGTAGTAGTAAATGGCCGAATGGGTCGATTACTAAAAGCGCGCCGAGCTTTTAGCCGACCCGTCGATTATTGTCAGAATCGATTTGCCATGTCATAGATAGGATTATTTTACCACAGAATAACGGGTGTGGCTACGGGACTATACATCCTTCCGGCCAGTAGAAATATTATTGCCATGTGGATTACGAGCGGCAACCACACGAAGATCCTCATGTGCGTCAAATTCATCGACAATCTTTTTACCAAGCAGGGATTCGATAACGTCCTCAAGTGTAATGAGTCCGACCGTTTCTTGGAATTCGTTCACTACAATAAACAAGTGGTGTCTGGTGCGGAGGAATGCCGCCAGCGCATGACGAAGCGTTTGGGTATTTTTAATATAGAATACTCGTGGTTCCATCGACTTTTTTACGGTAGACGATTTACTTCCCGCATTTACTACAAGAAGATTTTGAATGTAGAGCATTCCGACAACATGATCGATATCGCCGTTAACAACGGGAAAACGACTATGTCCTGTCTTATGAAGGTCGCTTAATACGAGTGGGCCAAGCACTTCATCGACTGGGATGCTCTCGATCACGGCACGTGGCGTCATAACTGACTCCACGGTTCGCGTATCAAACTGCAGACTTTCTGAAATGAGTCGTCGTTCATCTGCAGAGAGGATCCCTGTTGCCTTGCTCACAAGATGATCGAGTTCCTCCCTCGACTCTAGTTGAGACTCCTCCTGTTTGATACTGACGCTTCGAAAGAGCATTCCAACCCAGGTGTGCCGTGTAACAAATGTAAGAATGTGTGGCTCTACCTTCTCGTAGTATCGCTCAACAAAGGTGCCGAGACCCGCAATCCGTGCAATCCTTCCATACTCGAGCGCCACAAGCACTGCGATAATTACACCAAAGAGCCATCCAAATGCAGCCACGCTAGCCGTCACGAAGATAACGAGAAGGAGCGCCTGAAGGACACGAAGGAGCGATAGGATGTCTTCAAGAGCATTCTCACGTTCTAAGATGGACGCGGCTTTCGCATCGCCCGCCTCCGTACGTCGCTTGAGCTCAAAGAGACTCACTGCAGTTCTCGTTGGAGCGATACTACTGGTTGCTATCAGCAAAAAGAAAATAAGTATACAGACGATAATCATGCCGGTAGTCATATCCTTATTGTACCCTACCATTTGCTTGTGGCTTAGAGGTTTTTGTCCTACACTTAGTATAGTTTAACCATAAGGAGTGCGTTTAGTGAGCAAAAAAACCTGGATTATCTTTGCGGCTGTATGTGTGGTGGTACTAGCCGGACTGATTTATTTCTCAAGCCGAAACAGAGTGGACGTAAGTGGCATTGACTCAAGCAAGATTCTTGCCGCAACAAGCCAGTCAGGCAATATTGCAGATCATGTCTTCGGAAAAGCAGATAGTAAAGTCATTTTCGTCGAATATGGTGACTACCAATGCCCTGGTTGTGGTAATGCATATGCGCCTGTAAAGGAGATTACCGAAAAGTACAAAGACAAGGTTGCCTTTGTCTTTCGTAACTTCCCCCTCTCGAGTTTACACCCGAATGCTCGTGCTGCAGCCGCAACAGCTGAAGCAGCCGGCCTTCAAGGAAAGTACTGGGAGATGCATGATAAACTCTATGAAACTCAGAACTCTTGGAATAGCCTAGACGGCGCACAGCGTTCAACCTACTTTGAAGATGCCGCTAAAGAGCTTGGGCTCAATATCGATACGTTCAAGAAGGATGTGAACGCGGGAAACGTCCTCGATAAGATCAACTTTGACCTAGCACTTGGTAAGTCGATCGGCATTACGAGCACTCCAAGCTTCTATCTAAATGGACAAAAGTTCGATCCATACACAAATAATCAGTTCGATTCAGACAAGGTTTCAAAAGCATTCGAAGACAAGCTGAAGTAGTAGGAAACACCCTAAAAAACCAAAAACACCCCGGTGCCTTGGGGTGTTTTACTTTTTCTAGGTTAACACACTAATGTGCGATATACAGTTGCCATTCGGCAGGCACCACATCCACTGCAATCTTTTTGCGTCTCGTAGACACAAATTCGACAGCTATTGGCATGTGCGGTTTGTACTCCTTGTACTATGTGCAGCCCTACGCGCTTCGACCTATTTAAGAAAATTTACGTGTTTTGACGCAGGACACATATGAAATAATAGCAATCCTGCCTATACACGTCAAGTATACCTACGCACCTCACGTAGTGGTTATGCTTTTACTATATCGAAAAAACAGATCACCGACAACCCTTTAAGCGTAGGCAAATTTACTACGCCAGGACTAAGACGACCTAGAAGATGCCGCGCTTTCGGCCAATTGCAAATACCAAAAAGACGATTGCCAGACTAAAGAGAAGGATGACGAAATACACCCACTGTTCGTGTTGGAACGGAAGGCCTACATTCATGCCGTACATGCCGTAGACTACGTTAGGGAGTGCGATAAGGACAGTAAGCACCGTCAGTGTCTTCATGCGCATATTGAGGACGTTATTTGCGATTGTCCCGTAGGCATTACGGATACTGAGCACGCTTTGGCTGTAACTCTCTATTGCAACCAGAAGCTGACGAATATAGAGGAGGATATCGTCAATTGCCTCGGTATGTCCATTTCCGTATTCTGTACGGAGGCGTTCTGCTACGACAAGCATTGCAGCTAGATTCATCTTATATTCGTTAAGGTTATCTTCTACAGTTACAAAGCGAATAAAGTCGTCGTTTGTTACTTCATGTGAGCGAAGGCGTCTTCCGGTGTCGTGTATATTCTGCGCTGTATGCTGCATGAGGAATTCATAATCACTAAGGATAGACACAAACGTAGCGAGCAGGAGTCCTACACTGTCATCGAGGTGCTGTGCGACACTCTGATGTGTTGATGCCGTGCTTGGAGTCTCACGTGATGATAACGTCGCAAACACTGACCCTCTCACAGCGAGAAGGACCGGTGCGGTTGAAGCACGCCCATGCTTATCTCGTTGGATTGTCCGAACAAATACATAGGTGCCGTCATTCTTCTTTTCAACTCGCGGGAGCTCATGAGCATCTAGAACATCTCTCAGGATATTAATATCCAGCGTGTAGGTCTTTGAGAGCATCTGGAGATCTGCATCGTCAACGTGATCACCACGAATCCACACCTCCCCTTCAGGTGGAGATGCGATCGCCTGGAACTCCTCACCGCGGCTCCGTCGAATAAAGTACCGAATCATTACATTAGCAGTATACCGTGTTTTAGAAGGTGTGCCTATATAAAACACCCCAGATTGATATCTGGGGTGTTTTTGGTATATAACCAGGACTAGAGTTCGCCTGGCGTTACCTCTGCACTCGCCGCTTGGAGCGGGCGCTCTTTGATTGTCAGCGAGAGGACCAGGCCTACAGCCATCACGATAGCAGCGATCATAAAGATCTGGTGCATACCGTCAGCGTACGCGTTAACAATCTTGTCGCTATACTCGTCCTGCTGCTTCGAGAACGCATCTTTTTGCTGCGTTTTCACCGCTTCAGGAAGGTGCATCGAATCGATAGCCTTATCTGCGCCTTCTGCAATTTTATTCCTTGTGTCAGGCATGTTCAGGTTGAGAAGCGTATTTGCGTCTGTCAGATCGCCAAATGCTTGGCTTGCTGCAGGCATTTTCTGCAAACTCTGAATGTAGCTGTTGTGGCTCATGTCACCAAGCGAGTTAGTGAGGCTGAGTGTAAGCATACTTCCGAAGATGGCAACACCAATTGTTGAACCAAGGCCACGGAAGAGCTGATTCGAACTCGTCGCCATACCAAGGTCTTTTTGTTCGAATTCGTTCTGGGTTGCAATCGCCATGAGTGGCATACCTGCACCGATACCAACACCGACAAATACCATGATCACTGCTTCCTGGAGGAATGAACTCTCCGGTGTAAGTGTGAGAAGCATCGCCATAGATGCGGTTGCGATCGTAAACCCGGCAACCATGAACCGCTTGTATGCACCCGTCTTAGAGACAAGGCGTCCGACGAGGATGCTTGCTGCCATAAGACCAACGATCATAGGCATGAGCATGAGCCCAGATTGAGTAGGTGTTGCACCAAAGACCTGCTGGTTAAACTGCGTTAGGTAAAGGATTGAACCCATCATACCCGCACCAACCGCAATAGCGATTCCAAGCAGGATAAGGAAGTTACGGTTCTTAAAGAAGCGTAGATCCAGGATCGGCTCCTTCACGCGCTTCTCAACAAAGACAAAGAGCGCAGTCGCTACAACGATGATAGCCGCCATGATAAGACGAAGACCACCGAGTGAAAGTCCAGTACTATCGAGCAGGTTGGCAAAAATCTGCTCAGTGTTGTCCACTGCAAGGACAATTGTCGCAAGAATAACTGCGAGCAGTCCAGCACCAACAAAGTCAATCTTTGGCTTGTTTTCGTGCTTAAGCGGTGGGCAGAAGATTGCGATAATCGCAAGTGCCGCAATACCAACTGGAATGTTGATAAAGAACGTCCAGCGCCAGTCAGTCACGAGGCCAAGAATGGTGTGTGACTCTGTAAGGAATCCTCCAAGGAGTGGACCGATGAGTGATGAGATACCGAAAACGGCACCGATCATCCCCTGCCACTTACCGCGCTCACGTGCGGCGAACAGGTCACCAACGATCGTAAAGGCGTTGGCCATGATGATACCACCACCGATACCCTGGAAGGCACGCCAAATGATGAGCTGGTTGATATCACCACTCATACCACTTAGGAATGAGCCGAGGGTGAAAATCCCCACACCCGTCAAGATGACGTTGCGGCGACCAAACATGTCAGACATCTTACCCGCAATAGGCGTTGTAATCGTGGTTGTAATAAGATACGCCGTCACCACCCACGTTAGTGATGAAAAGGCGTTGAACTCTTCGACAATCTTACCGAGAGCCGTCGAGACGATGGTCTGGTCGAGCGCAACCAAAAAAAGGCTGGCCATAACCGAGATCATGATAATCAACTTGCTGCGCAAGCTAAGATGATGATGCATCGTGCATTACTCCTTATTGTTATCTGCGAGGGCGCGAAAGCTCTCAATGCTTTCGGTCATCTGTTTTACCAGTGACTCGAGCATTTCTTCTTTAAGTAGTACAACACCGCTTCCGTGCATTCCGTTCATAACATATAAACGGTCTCCGGGCTTAATGTTTAACTCCTCACGGGCGTCAGCAGGAATAACTACCTGACCTTTCGATCCAACAGTAGCGGTTCCGTATAACTTTTTATCACCCATTAGTTGTTTACTACTCATATCGCGCTTCTCCTTGTAGACATTGTACTACAAGTATGAAAAGTATGTCAAGTATCCCACGAGCATTCTATGGGAAAACGTCCCAAAAGAAACCTGTCTATCGTTTACGCATGAAGTAGATAATGAGAATTAATGCCGCAATCGCACTCCCCCCTACAATGAGCCAAAATGCGTATGGTGAATGTGGATCACCTGGAAGTACGACGTTCATACCAAAGATCCCCGCCATCATGGTTGGAATCGTCATCGCAAGGGTAATTACGGTGAGGATTCGGATCGTTTCGTTAAGGCGCGTGTCCATGACGGCGCGGTATGAATCTCGCACGTTCGTAATAGTACGAAGCAGGCTCTTACATCGCCCGACGAGCTGTTCAAGATCAATCGAAAGATCTTCGACAAGATCCCTATCATCTTCGTAGAGACGGATCATTTTTCCGCTTAGAAGTTTCTCAAGGGCAATGTTCATTGGAATTAACGCATCGGTGTAATCGTTAAGTTTTCGCTCATATTCAACAAATGTCGCGATGTCTTTCGGACGAAGATTCACCACGTCCGTTGACGCTGCGCGCATCTGCCTATTAATTGCTGCAACCCGTGTCTGGTATTGGCGGACAATGGCATCAACCATCACCATAAAGAACTTCGTCTTCTGCGTTGTTGGAATGGTTGTTCTATCTATAAATGGCTGCCACATACGACCGAGCGGATCACGGCTTACTGTCACGATATGCTCTTTGCCAAGCGCAAAGAGCATTGGCGTGGTGAAGTCATTGAAATCGTCATCGGTGTCGGGAAGACGGGTGAAGAAATACGTCCACTCGCCGTCTACTTCAATACGAGGCACTTCGTGAGGGTCGAGTGCATCGCTGAGGATATCCTCATCAAGCCCAAGCTCAATGAGTGTTGCGAGCTCTTCTTCCTGTGGCTTCTCAACACGAACCCAACTTCCCGGCTGCAACGTATCTCGCTCTTTTATTTCTGGTCGGTGGTGCGTAGAGCGAAGAACGGTAATCATATATTCAGTATAGCAGCTCGGGAAAGGGATCTTCTTCTGTAAAAGATGTATTACACGTTTTGCTTAGCGCGGTATTCCATCTTCGCGAGCAGTATCCCGCCGCCGACCATCAGGATTGTAGCCGTCGATATAATACCGAACATCGATTGACCCGTACTTGCAAGTCTACAGGTAAATCCGAAGTCGAGCGTCATATTAGCGAAGTCGTCTGCGGTACCCTGATCACTGACAGCAAGATCAGTCTCCCCTGTGGGTTCGACAGCGAATGGGCCAAGGTTAAGAGAACCTGTACGTACCGCGGTACCTGCCTTAGGAGGATCAATACCATTATCGTCGCTATCGATATTGTTCTCAGGATTCGCACTCTGCTTACTTCCAGTAGAACTCATACCACACGTAGATAAGGTTGGGTTATCTGTAAAGTTTGAGGTTACTACCTCTGTTTGATAACATCCTTCGTTCAGATTGTCGAACCTGTAGTGACCATCTGAATCAGTTGTCGTTGTCGTGATACGCGTACCATCACAGTCATAGAGGGCAACGACAACGTTACCAATTCCAGGATGGTCACCATCTGCGCCGTTAATATCTCCCGAGTTGTCTTTGTCGAGCCATACGCGGTTTCCAAGGCTGTATGGATGCCAGAATCCAAAGTCGATCGTTTGATCAGATGAATCGTCGTTGTCGTCATCCGCTGGACTTGTCGTTGTCGCTGGCTCGGTGAAAACATTAAGGGTTGTTTGACTTGAGCAGAGGCCATTCGCTACCATCGTGCCTCCATCCGGAACGAGGCCGTGGCTTTGGTTGTCACTCCTCGAATTTCCCGTTACTCCACTTGGAACTGGTGAGGCACTGTAGCGACTCAGGAGTCCACTCGTTCCAAAATTACTAGGTGCCACACAGACAAAGTAATCGCCTGGGTCAAGATTAGTAAATTCATAGTATCCCGCCCTGCCACTTGTTGGAAGACCTGAGCGAGCATCGTTTGCCGTTTTTGTTGTCTTGAGCGCAGTCGCAGCAGCTAGTTCAGATGCACTAAGAACTCCGTCGTTATTTGTATCTGCTGTTTTTTCGTATAGATTCATCGATACGTTATTGAATCCTTGACCATCGTCCTTACCGTTCACGACACCATCATTATTCGCATCGAACCAAACAAAGTTACCGACAGACACTTTTGGCTGGAGTGGTTCCAATGTCCACCCGAAGAGCGGATCGACCAGACCTGTTGGGTTAGCACAGTTCTTGTCAATGTCGTACTTGGATCCGTCCGGGTTAGTAAATGTTATAAGTGGTCGATCTTTTGGGCCATCCATAAAGAACACAGGGTCAAGGTTTTCCTTTGTTGAGACACCCGAATTAATAAAGCTCGTCATAGTTGTCAGATGATTAGATGGATTCCAATCAACACGACCTTCTGCATCGTACTTACGAACAAGCTTTTCCCAGTACGAAACATCTGATTGCGCCTGACTCACACCACCGGTAATGGATGTGAACTGCGAGCCATTCTTACCGAGCATTGTTTCAATAAGAAAGGCAGTCCCCTTCTGCTCGGTGGCGTCAGACCCATTAAGCGCATTTTTAATTTCTGCAATAAACTGGTCGACATTTGTAACAGCCATCAATGCGTCGTTACCACCAGGGTTTGCAAGTACGTTTGCAACGTCAATGCCGTTATTGTACTGATCCTGCCCCGTAAAGTATCCGTCACAAATTGCCCGATTAAATGTCGACGGGCCGCCAACTGGACATGTTTGACTTCCGACATGACCCGCCGCAAACGCAGGCGATGTCACCATTATTCCTACAGCTGGAACCGCCACCGCAAACGCACAAATTCGTCCCAAACCGCTTCTAACCACATCTCTCACTATGTGTTTTACACGCATTTTTATTTCCCTCACAGATAAGACTACGGTTTTCTAGCCCCACCCACCAAAAAAGTTTTTTATATGTTCGTTTGTGTCGTTGGTTGCTTTCAGTGTAGCGTTAGCTACATCATTTTGCAATACTTTTTATGCTTTTTTACCTAATTTTCGGAGGCGCCATATAACAAGCGCAATAAGAATGAGTCCAAGAAGTCCAAGCCAAAGGTAGACGTAGTCCTTAATGAAGTACAAAACGGCACCGGTCGTCCCAGCAACTCCCCACCAGAGTGCCCACTGCTTTCTTGCAAGCGCACCAATAACAAGCAGTGTAATCTGCTCGACCAGGAACAGGAGCTGGTACCAGCCACCATGAGTAAGCGCCGAGGATGCGGTCGAGAGCGTAAGGATTGTTGCCGCTACTACGGGACGAGTCATACTATCGCGGCGCCATATGGAGGTACTGAGGAGTATAGTCGCCCAGAGGTGCGCATACAAAATGAAGGGAACCCCAGGCACCAAAAGTACACCGAGTCGCTGCAGTCCCGCTATGCCAAGATAGAGTCCAAGCTCCATCACCGCGCGCTGTTTTGAGAGATACCCTTGTAGAGCGACCGTTAAAGCGGCGACAACGAGCGTTATAGCTGCAGCAATTTCATGTGGGGTATCTGCAATAAGATACCAAATAATAACAACCGATAGTGTGATCCATGTCGAAAAAAGACCGGTCCAGTATCGAGTGATATCATTGAGACCTCGATAGATCCATGACTGAAGATACGAGACGGCAGCCACTATCCAGAGTGAAGCGGCGAGCATCCACGCTTGATCCCATCCAAGCCAGTTCCAGGTATAAATGAGCCCGAAAAGGAGTACGGCGTTCCCGATCGCAGTGAGGAATGAAAGCCGTTCGATATGCGATGCAACCCAAAGCACTACAGTCGTAATGCCATAGACCGCAACCAGCCATCCACCACCCTCCTGAAGTGCAAAGAGCCAGGCGAGTAGTAAGTAGGTTACATACCCTGCAGAGAGTATTGTCTTTATTCCTGAAGATAATGGACGAGACGTACGGATCACTAGAGCTCCTACAGATCCCAGAAGAAGCGCAAGAAGGCTATACTGCTGAATAACCGGAGTGGAAGCTATATTAAAGACAAGACCAGCAAACACCAGCATGCCGATCGACAGCGCAAGTCGTCGACGTTCCACTTCCCCACGTTTCAAGTGTATAAGGTACGCTAATACCGTAAGGAATACACCGCTTCCCACAACTGAGCTCGCATACCAATCGCCCCCATTTACGTCAAGAAGCCACACAGCGGCAGAAGCTACGAGAATACCGAGACCAACTCCTTCAATGCTTGCCGAGCGGACTGTATATGAAGAAGCGATCCAGAAGACGCCACTAAGGAAGAGGGCGATAGCAAACACGAGAGTGTCGTATTGTAGCCACCAGCCAAGAATACCAATAAGAGCGAAACCAAACGCCGCACCCGAAAGAACGAGTGAACGAATATGCTGAGATGTACTTGCCTGCATCACTCGAAGAATTATTGTTCCAGCGAGACACACCAGACTCACAGCCGCGAACCAGCGACCTTCGGTGCCGCAAGGTCGTAGAATACTCATACCAGCAAGTGACGTCCATAATGCAATCTGCATCACCCAGGCTCGTTCACTATCAAATCTCTTCTGGTATACATACGCCGCACCGTAGAATAGAATACTCGCTACGCCAAGCACTCCTGCCCAGCGCCAAATCTCAAGTCCTCCCGATACTGACCATAGGGCATTAAGCATTCCTATGAGCGCAGCGCAGGTGACAAGACTCAGTCTCCACTGCTTCTCTATATGCGAAGCCGTCTCATAAAACAGCACAAGTATGCCGTAGACACCAACGAGCCATTCATTACCCGTTCCCAGTGCCATAATCCATGCGAGAATTCCATAGATTAGATAGGCGATTCGTGTTAATAGGAGAAGAATGGTATCTTTAGCACAAAGACGAACCCACAATAATCCGAGTGCTCCTGCAGTGAGGAGAAGTGTACTTGCGCGCATCGTTTCTATAGATCGGTCTACAAAAAGAAGTGAGAGACCGATAACTGCCATAAACATAACAAGGCCATTTCGCCGCATTCGTTCAGCGCGGAGATGGTGCACGAATGATCCTGCTGCAAGAAGGATACTCATTACGATAACCGACACGATAAGATGCCAGCGACTTCCTATTGAGGAATGCCATACCCATAGAGGGATTGAAATAAGTCCAGCAATAACCGCCGTTCCCTCGATAAGCGGGTCGGAAAATGCATATGAAAGAATAATTCCAGATACTCCTATAAGCGCAAATGAAAGACCTGTAAGGAAAGTGTTATCCGACAAGCATCCTGTTATAACGAGAAGTGTGACATAGAGTAAATATGCAGAAAGAAGCAGGGCTCGCAGTGGAGCATTCCGCCTACTAAGTGGGTGTCGTAGGGCAAAAGAGACGGCAAATGAAAGACCGGCAAAGCTCACTACTTCAATGAGCCACTTCCCGTCTTGCGTCGCGATCCAGTTACTTACCGTAAATGGAAGCCAAAGAGAAGCACCGAGCGCGGCGTAGAGCCACCCGGCATGTCGAAAGCGCTTTGCAGCCAGAATACTGGTGCCTATTACTATAAAAGAATGGATAACCGAAAGGCTGGTCTGTACATGCAAGCCGAGTCCATATGGATAAAACGTGTTAGCGGCAAGAACAAGAATAGATGCGCCTGTAAAAAATGCTTCGTATTTCCTAGTCGTATCCTTAAGGCGCCGCAGACTAAGCAGAATACCTCCTACAGTGAGAAGTTGCAGGGAGAGGCTAAATAGGAACCCGTCATGATGCATCCAATCCCATATAAATAGAGTCAAGGTGAGGTATCCGAGACAGCGAAGGAGTATCTCAAACCCGTATGACCGTACTTGAAGCCAGGCAACAAAGTAGTGAAGCGTCGCTACGGTAAAGACAATTTCGTATGCGTGTACCGACATTTTGTCAGACACGTAAAGCGTAGCAAGTAACGCGAGTGGTGTGACAATCTGACCTGTCGCTTCTACGGGCTGGGAAAATACTTTTGGTAGCCAGTTTGGTCGAAGAAGCGAGCAGAGCGTTGCGAGAAGTGACACACCAATAAGGGCCACAAAATACCATACAAGCGGAAGGCTTACTACCGCCACACTACTACTTGCAAGAGAAAGAACGAAGGCAAGTGATATATAGGAAAGAACTTGGCTGTTAAGTCGAATTGTTGCCACGACGTAGAAAAGGATTCCCACAATTGAAGTAATCCACCAGGAAGCTGCCGCCCCCATACCGCCAATGAGTGTTAACGCAACTCCAACGAATGGTAAGATGGCAAGGCCCGTACCGACAAATGCGATTGCTGCAGGACGAAGACGCTCTGATCTCGCATGGATAGCAAGTCCAAGTCCATAAAAAAGAATTACGACAATGATAAGGCCCGCGATCTTTACGAAGCTCGGCATTGCTGCTGCTACGAATGCTGCGGCGGCAGCTACAAGAAGAAAACTCGCAGCGTAAAGAACAATATTTAAATTGCGAAGTGTAATACGTGCCTTCTCTGCTTCTAGTTCTGCAGGATCGAGTTTGAGCTCAGGCTCTATTTCAAGCGCCACTTCTGGGTCGACTTCGGTCGCCGAGGTTGTAGATCGTGCATATTGCTGAAGGAAGGGAACGTCATCTTCCGCCTCAACTTCAAGTTCGTCACCCACCTCATCTCCTGACAACTCGGGCGTATCGCTTTCAACGTCAGTGTTGGGAGCTCCTCGACCGACATCTATAAGCTCATCAAGTTTTTTGTTTGGCTTAATAGACTTGTTCTCAATCGCTTGTCGAATTGCATCTCCAAGTGAGCGATATCCATCCCAAAATCCTTGATTGTAACGGTCGCTTTCTGGTTTCTGCTTTGCGTTAAGCCATAAAATAAAGAAGATTACTGCCAGTATGAACCACAAAAACGCCATGTCACCCCATCTCTCTATGCGACTCTTTGGTCACTTAATTATGGATATAGTACCGTAAATTGTCGTATTTTACCATAGCCAGAATAAAGCACAAGAGTACTGAGAAATGCACATACTGTCAGAGTATTATGTCTTGGCGATTTTTGTCTCATTCGGATTGAGAATCACCACATGCTTATAGTCATCTGGATCTTCATACCCCATGAAGTTGGTACGAATTACAATAAGCTTCTGCTCACTCGCCTCTTTAATAACACAGGGGTGCCATGCCTGATCGTCAGTGTCGAAGTAATTCCATACTCCCATAAGTGTCGACAGCCCCTGTTCGCGAACAACCCGTTCCGCTTCAGCTCGATCTACTGTTCGTGAAATGAGATATCCAAAGAGCGTTTCCGCTTGCCAACCTGCACCACTCGGCTCAATAAAACCAAGAAGCTCACCGTCGTCTTCTCGAATAATAGGAGTTCTCTCTTGAGTCATCCTCCTAGTATACCTGCTACGAAGTGAAAGCTGCTAACACTTCCTCACTCGGTTCATATCCCGCAACCCAAACACGTCGGTCTGCTTTATGAACCATTACTGGATGGTGTGCACGTTCGGTCGTGTCCACGCGCCAGTAACAAAGATACCGTTTCGATTGGTTAAATCTCCATATTCCCATAAGATGTTCTTCGTTCAGCCCCAGCGCTTCGAAATGTTTTGTGAGAAACTCCATAACCATTTCCGGATTGGTTAGCTCAATATTCTTTACACTCTTAACTGTTATGCGCCCAACGATTGGCCCTGAAGACTCTTTTAAATACACGGTATCGCCGTCGGCAAGCTTCTGGTATGGTGCGGTGCGATTCGTTGTGAACTTAAATCCGAGCCTCTTCGATCCACTCAATATCTGGGCAATTACATCGTGCCCAGCCACCTTTTTGTTGTAGATGACCATATGATTCATACGTTCATTTAACCACACACCTTACTTGCGTGAAATATGCTTCGTATGATAAAAATAAACTCGTACACTCACCCTGTCGACTGGAGGCGTAGGTGAAGACTGCATTTCTGCGGGCTGGCAACATCAAGGAGCTTGGCCGAATCTATGGACAGGTCGACGAACCTGGAAGTCCTCTAAAAGCGTTTCCGGATGCGGTTAAGGACTCGATCCATCTAAGGAAGCCTGTCCTCTGCATTCCCGAAGGTGATGTCTCACTCTTCACGTTTCAAGCGCGCTCAATCTATACCACAAAAAGCCCTGAGAGAGGGACACTGTGGACCTGTATCATTGAGGTCTTCAGTGGCGACTCACCCTTCCAGCTCGCGTGCACCCGAGATATTCCGGTTGTCTACATGAGGAGTAACGGCATTGCCGAACTTCACTGTGAGGATCGCCTCGTCGCAGAGGTATCCAAGGTGAGCAAGCGTGGCGTCACCTTGGAGTTCCTGGGTGGCGAGACCAGACAGTTTCAGTCCATCGAAGGCGCTCATGTCGGTAAAGTCCTCACTTTGCGGAGGACCGTCAAAGATCGCCTGATCGTCCTGCAGGACGTGTGAGGTACCTCGGCGGCCCCTAAAATGGCCGCCGAGATTACCCAGTTCAGCCCTTACCTTGGGCTGTTTTGTTTATTCCGCCTCTCTACAATCTTTGCATATTCGTAAACTTGTCGCTCTGAAAAGCTTTCCGAGTCTTTAAACAGTCGTGGATCAATAAACGCAATTTCATCCCCGTCCTCGCCAGGAGAAAATTTCATATTCGCTGGCGTTATAGCAAAGATAAGTCGGAGCTGCCACCATGAATGGCCCTGTATAAAGCGTGGTTCTTCAGCCTCAAGAATTGAGTATTCGAAATCACCTTCAAGGCTGACTTCTTCATACATTTCCCTGGCAAGCGCGCTCCTTATAGTCTCTTCATGATCCATCCCGCCTCCGGGTAAGTCCCATTTACTCTCTCTACCCGTCTCTTTGACGACAAGGACCTCGCCTTTATCATTTTGAATGAATCCCTTAAGCGATATCCGGTAGAGAAAGTCTGTCTTTCGTGCTGAAGCTGCGTGATGGACTACGCCATGTACATTTTCTTGATCTATCATGTTCTACAGTATATCGCTTATGTATATGTTGTGTATATAAATGAGCCCTGTGATGTATATAGTCACAGGGCTCATAGGGGGGTTACTGCCAGGCGGCTCCACTGATATGACGCCGAAAAAGCGTAAGTGTGGCAGCACGCGTCATGACACCGAGCGTGTCGAGCGCATCGAAACTCAAGCTCCACGTCGGACCCTTCTCATCCGCCTTGGGTCGTACTTCAACCTCCCAGTAGAAGACGCGGCGCTGCTCAAATGGATCGTCGGGGACGCACACGTGCATGATGACACCAGCCGAATGGCCAAGTGCGGCTACAACCTCACGGCCCGCCAACTGAGCATTCAGCTCACCACGAAGTGCTTTAACTCCAAACAGCATCCTCTACACCCTTCGCTTGGTCAAACCCTACCTATGCACTATACCATTCCTTCATTTTAGATACGTTACCGAATGAAATATGTGCCTCGGCATTACTACCGAGGCACATAGGACTACTCCCAAACAACATCACTGAGGTGACGTCGGAAGATCGTAAGTATTGCCGCTCGCCTTATGATGTCCAGCCTGTCGAGTTCACTGAAGCTCATACCCCACGTGCCCTGGCCATCATCTGGAGTAGGCTGTACTTCCACCTCCCAGAAAAAGACACGGGCTTGATATTGCTGGACGTCCGGCGGGCATACGCGGATGATCTCTCCTGTTGGATGAAGTGGTGACTGTGCCACTTCACGCCCCACCAGTAGTCCACTCAGTTCCCCACAGAGTGCATCAATCACAGTCATGACACATCCTTATTCGAAGCGGCTCCTACAAAAGAAACTATAGCAGTTTTAACATCACCAGTGCTATACTGAAAGTACACGTAATGAAAATAAAAATCGCGATTATCACCCTTGTAGTTGGTATCGCCGGAGGTTTTTTCACCGCTGGGCAATTCGTGCGGCCAGAAAACCCTACCCCTCCCCTCTCTCCTGCTTCTGAAACGCCAAAGAAGCCTCTTCCCATTATGAACGCACTTGATCAGCGTTCGCTACAGACAATTCGAAGTGATCGTATGCAGCCACCTGTTGCTACAATCCCTCATCCGGCAACTAATGTCTCTCTTGAGCAAGCAGCCTCATTTCATGCTGATGGAGTAGAATATCCACTCCGTACATATGAAACAATGGCAGTAAATGACCCGGCAGCAAATCAATGGTGGATTTCAAGTACCGGTCTTAATACTGCGTGGAATATTGGAGCGGGCGCTCGGCACACCACGGTTGCAGTTATTGATACCGGCTTTGCACTCGCACATGAAGAGTTCGCTGGGCGCTGGGCTCAGAACAGTAGCGAGAAAGGGGCAGCAGCCAACCAAAACCCGAGTCGCCTTAACTGTACGGATCGAGGACTTGCGATTGATAAATCGTGTAACCTTATTGACGATGACTACGACGGAATCGTTGATAATGAAACTGGCAGTACAGCCAACCAAAACCCTTCGCAGCGTAACTGTACGGATCGTGGCATTCCACTCGATAAATCATGTAATCTTATCGATGACGACAATAACGGCTATATTGACGATGTGACCGGATGGGATTTTGCCGACAATGACTCGAGCGTGCAAGCCGGTGAAATGAATCCATCTGGTGCAGGAACACAGCACGGAACAATGGTAGCGGGAATCCTTGGCGCGACAGGAAACAACGGAAAAGGTATCGCTGGCGTCAACTGGACAACCGACATTCTTCCCCTTCAAGCAATCGATGATAATCGCTATGGCAACACCCTCACGGTCGCACGGGCAATTTACTACGCTGCCGACCGCGGTGTTGATGTCATCAGCCTGAGTCTCGGTGCAAGTAGTGAAGATCCATATCTCCGTCAAGCCATCCGCTACGCCATGGACCATGGCGCCATTGTTGTAGCTGCCAGTGGCAACGATGGATGTAACTGTATTTCGTATCCCGCTAACTACCCAGAGGTTGTAGCAGTAGGAGCGGAAAATGCATCAGGTCAGCCGTCTTCCTTTAGTAGCTACGGTGCTAATCTCGACATACTGGCACCAGGAGAGAATATGGCTTCTGCTTCCTGGGCACCAAATAACGGTACTTCACTCTATGCAAGCGGTATTGCGGGAACGTCTTTTGCCACGCCGTACGTGAGCGGCCTTCTTGCGCTCTCTCGCAGCCACCAACCAGATGCAAGTTGGGGAGAATTGCAATCGACATTACAAATGACGGCAAGCCATACCGGGCTAACATCAAGCGCCCCTTTCTCTCCTACGCGCGGTTCAGGAACTGTACGCGCCGACATGCTCATATCACGTACCGTAACTCCAGCACATCCTTCTATTCGCTACACCTTCGCCCCATTAACAACGAGTAGTATCCTTGGAACGAATCGTGCTTACGACTGCACACAGGAGGGTGCATTCCCAGCGACTCCTCTTTATAAGCTTATTTCCGGAGGAGTGGCTACATATACAACCGACACACTCACTATGGTAGATGCAGCTGCGGGTGGGGCAACGGTCTCTACGGCGTCTCATGTTTGCGAAGGGCTCCCGGGCGATACTGCATCTACAGAACGAACGATTGATCTGCGGCATGAAACTGATTCGTACGTAGGCAAACAGTAGCAATCTCATCCCCAGGTCGTATTCTGAAGACCAAAATGCCCATATCTTGCTGTTGCCTCATAGATTGGTCGTTTAAGATTTAGTGCTTTGATTATTCCGTTCGGCGTAAGATCATATCCTTCTATACTTACCTCTTCTTCGTCTACATGCGCCGTCGCTTCGAGTGGTTGGTCATGACCAATTGCATAAGCAAGATATACGTAGACCTCTGATGCTTCATGCTTCTTGAGATAGTCAACTGCGATTTTTCTCGCCATATACGCAGCAGATCGGTCCACTTTACTTGGATCCTTGCCGCTAAATGCGCCGCCGCCTATAGGAATTCTTGGGCCGTACGTATCAACGACGAGTTTACGACCGGTAAGACCAGCATCCGCATCAAAACCACCACATACCCAATCTCCTGCTGGATTCGCGTGAATTCTTGTAGTCGCATGGATATGAGCTAGCGGTTCACTTGAAGCCCACGCTCGTATGCATTTTTCCAGTGTTGGCCGTGATACATTCTGAAAACTTGCAACAATGGAGGTAATTATTCCGTTTTCAAGTGTTATCTGTGTCTTTCCATCAAATGGATACTCGGTAAAAATATATTGGTTGAGCCGTCGGGCTAAAACATATTCAAGTGGAAGATACTCCGCCGTTTCATTGGTAGCGTACCCGACCATTATTCCCTGATCACCCGCACCGCCGCTGTCAACACCTTGTGCGATTTCAATGCTCTGCGGAGCTATATGTTCAACCACGTCGACATCACCCGCGATGCGTTTTACGATTCCTTTAATGTCAATGCCTCTAGCTTTGGAGGTCACTTCTCCGGTAATAAACACTTTGCCATGTCCACCAATAACGTCCACTGCCACCCGTGAATGTGGATCTTGCATAAGATGAGCGTCTAGAATTGCATCAGATATCTGATCGCAAAGTTTATCTGGATGCTTTGGAGAGACACTCTCCGCCGTTTTAAAACGTGACATAAAAAATAACTCCTTTCGTATCTGCCCGTATGAAACAGAATAAGGAGTCGAGGTCTCTTTCTATCTTTCCCATACCGGGCTAGAGGGGGCACCGTTTGTGCATATATCTGCTGATATAGAGGCTGGTTGCCGGCAGGTCATCGAGCTAGTTCTCTCGCTGCACTCTTGATACTTTTACGTAATGTACGTTTTTAGTGTATCACATATGCCATACTATACGTTATGGAATATCTTGGCTTACCCCTTCTTACCTTTACTGATAAGGCGCAGCTTCGTCGATGGCTTCAAGAGAATCACCGAGTGTCACCAGGAATATGGGTGCGTGTTTATAAGACAAAAAGTAAGATTCCTTCCGCCTCTTTTGAAGATGTGCTAGACCAGAGGACTCTGTTTTGGATGGAGCGAAAGTCTTCGCCACCCATATGATAGAGACTCATACCTCCAGAAATTCACTCCCCGAAGAACAAAAGGGACTACCTCAAAACGAAACCTCGAGCATGCAGAAAAATTTATTGCGTCAGGCGAAATGACAGAAAGTGGCCTCCGCGCACTGGGCATAGATTAGCGTAGCAAAATATATCATCGCCGAGTGGCGATGATATATTTTTATATAGCACTCCCTTACAGTAATCGTTCGGCAAGATTGCGGCGGCGAATGGTAAGGATTACGGCGCTCATCGTCAGGATGATTGACGCGATTCCACCGATGAGCAGTGCATCACTACCTGTCGATGCGAGTCCACCATTCCAAGGGTCACCAGTTGTCGTATCTGTTGTACTACCACCCGTATTCGTCGTAGGAGCACTTTGGCTGACGAGCGTGACCTTAACATTTGCAGCATCACACACGGTTGGATCTGCGTTAGCGCAGGTAACATATCCGAGGCTGTAGGTACCCGCTGCAGTGCTCGCTGCAACCGTCACATCACCTGAGCCTTGGATCGTAATGCCTGGTTCAAGCGATTCCGATGTAAGCGTAACTGCTCCGGCTGACATAGGTTGACCATTTATGGTATCGTTTTCGAAGACGTTCCCCGCGGTGCCTCCCCCAACATTCATCTGGTACACATCATCATTCGCGGAGACAGTCGTTATCTGTGAGTTACCCGTACCACGTAAGATAAGTGTTATATCTGCGTTGGCACAATTTGTTGGAAGTGAATTCTGACAAAGATTGTAGTGGAGCGCGTAGGTCATTCCACCGGGGGTTGTTGCAGGAATGACAAGGTTACCATTTGCGTCGACACTTGCCCCAGTTATACCACCGTTATTCGTAATTGTAGCCGTGTACTTCGTTGGGTCGATTGGTTGACCATTTGCTGAGTCATTAATGATGATACTTCCTAGGTTTGTGTCACCTTCGTCTGCGATAAAGTTATCGTTATTTGCAACAAGTGTTACAGGTGGAACGCTTGTCACAGTTACCGTGACTGTTGCAGGATCACAGTGCCCTGGAACTGCTACCTCACAGATCTGATACGGCACAGTATAGGTACCGGGAGCAAGCGTTGAAGGAACTGTAATGTCTCCATTAGGGGCGATCGTAATCCCTGTTGAACTTGGGTCTTGGTAGGATAACGTCACTGTGCTCGTTGTTGCTGGTGCATTATTCTGCGTGTCATTAGTAAGCGCATTACCGACAACACCCCCCGCTCCCTGTACAGTACTAAATGAATCGTCATTGGCATTAAGTTCCGTTGGAGGGGTGTAGCATTGAAGTCCTCCGACAGTACCATCCATGGTCGCATCCGCTTGGAGTGGCATAAGGTCAAGCCCAAGGATTTCGATGTCAGGAAGTAATGGAACCGGCTGGAAGACGCGGACTGACAGTACAGAGACAGACCCACTTGCGTGTGATCCATCTGCAGCCTGGGTAATCGTTGGATTGTTAAGTGTAACAGTTATTTGTGGTGTCAGGCCGGCAAGTCCGAGTCCTACGGTATTTACTGTAATTGACTGACCAAGACTGAGTGGCTGCCCTGCAACCGTCACGGTTGGTGCGGTATAGGTTGCGGAAGCTCCGCCAGGCAGTCCCGATGCCTGTGCAGTTATTGTAGGTGTACCACCCACCGTTATAGGCACGCCGGCTATCGTTAGAGAGTTAACTGATGCGGATGCTGTCGACACGAGTTTGCGCTCGTCGTTCGCCCCACCCGTCGGAAGCAGCGCTGTCTTTGAATCTGTTGCTAAAAGCTGTGCATTAATAAGACTGATAACGCCTAGATTAGCAACACTAAGGTTTGTCGCACTCGTTGCACTACGTGAAAGCGTGTTCGCAACACAGGCAGTATCGCTCGTCCAGTTAGCCTCTGAATTCACTGTCATAGCGTTCATTGCAAGAAGTGGGTTTGCCCCTAGTGACGCTAACGAATTGTTATCTGCGGTGCCCGGAGGCGCAACACTATGTGCACCAAGAAGGAGCGGGCTGATATCGAGGCCAATTACAGAACCCCCTAGGTTATGTGCATCCGCTACTGTTCGTGGAGACGACGCTGTATTTGCAGACGTTGCAGCTGGTTCTACCTTTAGGCCCGCCACATTAAAGGTAGCAATCTGCAGCGTATGAATATCAAGCAGTGTCGCATTGCTGCTTCCGCTATACGCTACCGGCGGCAGCGCAGCCAGCGCCTGCTGTGTCGCATACCCCGATCCAGCAAGCACAAGTCCTGCAACCGTTCCCGCTGTCATGAATCGTAGTGCCTTTTTGTAGGTACCACGAAAAGCCACTAATAATCCTCGCACATTTGTTCCTCGCATAAAACTCCTTTTTCCTCGCATAAAAAAGAGACCCGAGCTCTCGCTCGGGTCTCCAAAAAACCTCTACTTCGATAATAGAACACTCATTGCCTGCGCGCAACGCCCAATTTCAATGCATTATTTTCTCGCCACCTCAGTAGCTTCTCGAGACTAAAAATAGCAATGGCTTGCTATCTCGTAGAACCACGTCGTTAAGCTAGCACCTTTACTCTCTGGCGTAATACCCCATAGCCAACTTGCCGCTCTTTACAGATTACTCTGCAATTTGTCTGTTAGTGGCGCGAAGATGCTTTTTGAAATGTCTCATAATCTCCGGACCAAATAGTGTGCCATCCTCAGCAAGTGCATTGGCTAATACTTCATCCCAACCCCACATCCTTTGCCTCATCTTCCTACTCCACGACCGACGATTAAAAGAGCTTACGTACATCATTCCAATACCTTCAACATTCCCAATCGCTGCCGGGCCGATACTTCCAATATCAGACCAATAAATGTGCTTATGAAAAACACCTAGGAACGTTACGTGTACGCCAGCCGTATCAATTTGGTAGTAGACGAGTCTCGGTATGGAAAACAGAAGAGAGAAAATTATTAAAGCGGGAAAAGCGAGTGATCCATAAAGCATTACAGTCCTAACTGTTTCGTTTCGCAGCCCCGAGGCATATAGAACAGTCGTAACAAACATGAGGAGTATAGGGAGCAGCGTTGATAGTTGTTTTAATGTATCTTTGGAATTCAGATAGTACTTTGGGGAGGAAGATTTAACGGCCATTTCTTATATCATAACAGAGTGCGCGATCTCCGAAGAGAGTCCACGATACTATGTATACAACCCTAGCATAGAAAAAATCCTTAGCTAAGTTAACTAAGGATTTTTTCATGGCTCCGGCAGCTGGGCTCGAACCAGCGACCTAATCGTTAACAGCGATCCGCTCTACCACTGAGCTATGCCGGAATACTGGGAGTATTATACACGTTTCTAGCGATTCCCGTCAAGGGGTACTGCTCGGCCGGTTTGCCGGCCGAGCGTCTCACATCACACCTGGTAGTAGCCGCTCCCGTACGAAGCGACCTTGATCCGCTCAATCGGTTTACAGACAAGGCTACCATTGGATGGGTCATAGAGGGTACAGTGACGGGAATCTTCTGGAATTGCCAGAAGGGTGTGCACCGTTCCACCTACTGCGAGTTCTGAACAGAAGACGAAACACCCGTCGAGGAGCATTCGCTTGAAATCGACTTGCGTTGCATATCCTTCCTGAATATCGATCTGTCCCTTGAACTGACGACGGATTTGTATTTGTATACGCGCCGCCTCAACCAGGTCCGAAAAGAAATACGGAAGATCGAATTCGATCTCCACCTCAGTTCGCCCCATCTGCCTCCAGAACGCTTCGACCTTTTTCAAGCCGTCGGGCCCGACGATCTCTTCGGGCCGGATTGGGGACTTCGCTTTCAGGTGAAGTCCATGCTCTAGAAGGAGCCTCATGTTGCCATACTGCATGTCGGGCTGATATGCACGACGACCGATTCGCCTATCGAGGCTCAGTACTTGATTTCGCTCGATTTTACCGAGCATATAGAGAATCTGCGCCGTACAGGCTGTTTCGCAGGCCATCGCATCCCACTGCACTAGTGGAAGTGGTGCTCGCATCGCTACACTACCATCCTCTCGTACGCTTTTGAGACATTCAGGATTATAGAGGAGTATCACGCTTCGGGCAATGCTTGGATGGCTTGCTTCTGCGCTTCGTACTCTTCTTGGTAGCCAAGGATACGCAGCGATTCGACAAGTATTTGAAGATCTTCAATTCCCTCTTTAGAGGGGTTATCCTTGTGAGTTTTGATGGTTTTAGACAGCTTTTCCACTAACCAGGTTGGTTTGTCCTCAGTTTTCTCCTGTTTATCCACAACTTTTCCACTTGTTTTCACCACCTCAAGTGAACGAGCAGATCTGTCGCGCTTAATGAGATGTCCACCAGCGATGAGTCCATCTATATGCACAGCAACCGTTGAGACTGACTTGTAGTCGAGGGCACGCATAATCTCCCGGTAACTTGGACCGTAGCCATTGCCCCGGATAAACCCATCGATGTAAGCGAGCAGTTCAAACTGTTTTTTACTCGGTCTTTTTTGCATACATACCCTCCTTACTAAGTGCCACTGCGGCAAGCCCCCACCAAATAATCGAGACAGTATCGTCTACCCATACTGGCTGTAGGAGGCCTACGATTCCAATACCTATACCACTCGCCAATACGCCAAGCGCTACCCAATCGGATCGGGTATGCCATAGTCGTTTGATGATGAGAATAAATAGTGCGAGAAAAATAACGAGGCCGAGCCACCCTACCTCATGAGCAATGAAGAGATACTGATTCTCGATAACAAGTGGGTGCGCTCCTTGCAGCGAAGCCGAGCCAGTGCTTCCAATGCCTGCGCCGAGTGGCTGTTGAAGCATAAGGCGAAGCCCATCGATAAGTGACGATGCGTGTTGCTCGTCAGATGTAACCGAAGCACCAGTACTTGCTGAGTTATGGAGAATGACATTCGATACAAAGTCTGACTCGCGTACGGCATATACAACCCCTGCTCCGATAAGAAGTACTGCAACACCAGCTCCCCACACCCAGCGGTTCACTGCTTTTCCGTACCGCATAAGTGCTACTACCGCGGCACCGATAAGCGCCGCAATAAGCGCACTCCTTGAGTAAGTTACCCAAAGAACAACCAGACTTCCAAGCCCCAGAAGGAATGCAAGCAGTTGATTACGGCGCGAAGTGATCTTCCCTCTTACCCATAGAGCAAAAAGCATGACGAGGATAATTACTGTGTAGATGCCAAGGGGATTCGGACCACGCAGCGTGCTGTTGATACGGATGAATGCGGGATTGTCGTCTACAGTTAGATACGGGGCGATTGTATGAGACCCGTAGCCAATATGCGTGAGAATATCCGCTGGAAGAAAGAGTTGGAGCACTCCAAAACTAATCACTATTCCCGCACCAATTAGCCCAACCCTAAGGAAAAGCTTTCTATACTGCGGCGTAATTCGAAGGAGCCCGTAAACAAGTGTGAAGAAAAATGTATAGCGAAGATCGACCGCAAGGCCAGCGAGCGTCGGCGCACTCCCCTGGTACAGTAGCGCGAGTAGAATAAAATGCATCACCGCGTAGCCGCCGAGAAACCAGATGATGGGATCTTTTAGAAAGTGCCTCCAAGCATGGTTCTGAGATACATAGAGTATGGCGACTGGAATGAGTAGCGCCATAAGGATTTCTTTCCATGACTTAAGCAGTAGGTCGTAGGTGGGAAACTGCGTTCCTAGAAATACCGTAAGCGGCGCATGCAGCACTATGAGCCCAAAGATAACAAGCAGGCCTCCGGCATAGACACGCCCTAGTAGTGAACTTATCATGGTTACTAGTGTACTAGATAAAATGGTATAATAGCAGTACCTATGCCATCCAAGAACACCAAGCTGTATAGTTTGTTCCTCATTATTGCCGATTTTGTCATCTTGCTTCTGGCGTTTACCATCGCGTATATTCTCCGCGTGCAGCACGACCCACGTCCGCTTCTAAGTCCTGTTTATGCACAGGACTACCTTATTAGCTTCCTTCTCATTGTCCCTATCTGGATCCTTATCTTTGCTGCTCTCGGGCTTTACCATTCAAGTGTCTATAACCGACGTCTTGTGGAGTGGAGTAAGATTGCCATTGGCTCTTTCATTGGAATTCTTGTCATTATTGGCTGGGAATATGTCAGCGAAGAACACATATTCCCCGCTCGCCTTGTGGCTGCCTACGCGCTTGCTGGTGCCTTTATTATGATCGTCCTAGAGCGTGAGATCCTCCGTATAACCCGAAGTCTTATGTTCTATTTTGGACGAGGCATTAGTAATGTTCTTATTATTGGCGATAGCGATGCAACTAGAGATATTGCCGATAATCTTGCCGAGACTCACAAGAGTGGCTACCGCATCGTTGCAGTTGCGGGACCTAAAAAAGTAATTCCACCCGGCCTTACTGTCCAACACTTCTCTTCGTTTGAAAAAGCACTCTCTCATATCAAGCAGCTTGGCATCACGACAATTATCCAAACCGACCTTTATGATTCAGCCGAACGAAACCAGCAGATTCTTGGTGCGGCGCAGGTAAACCATATTCGCTATAGTTTCATTCCTGGTGAGCCCGAATTCTATACGGGTAAAAATACTGTCGATGTTTTTCTAGGCTACCCTATGATTTCTGTGAGCCAAACACCACTCATTGGGTGGGGCGGCATCGTAAAGCGGCTCTTTGATCTCATCGCCACTTCCATTATCGTAATCGTTCTCTCGCCCGTTTTCTTACTCCTTATTATTCTCCAAAAGATACTCAATCCTGGCCCTATCTTTTATGCTGCAAATCGCCTCACGAAGGGAGCGCAGCCATTTGGCATGCTTAAGTTCCGGAGTATGCGTCCTGAATTTGGATCGAAGGATGCAGTACAGGATTTTATCGATATGGGGCTTCCGGAGCTCGCGAAAGAATATGAAAAGAACCGTAAAATTCTCAGCCAGCCAGATCCACGTATTACCCCATTTGGACATTTTATCCGCAAGACATCACTCGATGAACTTCCTCAATTCTTTAATGTCCTAAAGGGCGACCTAAGCCTCGTTGGACCCCGTCCTATTGAACCAATTGAGCTGCCTCGCTACCGTGACCGTGGCGCGCTCCTTCTCAGTGTCCAATCGGGGATTACCGGACTTTGGCAGGTTTCCGGACGAAATAGTCTTTCCTTTGATCAGCGCGTTGAGCTTGAACTCTACTATGCACAAAACTGGAGTTTCTGGATGGATATAAAGATTCTCCTTAAGACACCAGGTGCGCTACTAAAACGACGAGGAGTACCAGGCACAGATGGCAAGTAATTCACCGAAAATTGCTATTGTTGCAGAATTTCTCACCGTCATGGGTGGAGCTGAACGTGTTGTCTATGAACTCCACGAAGCTTTTCCGAGCGCCCCTATTTATACTGCAATCTACGACGAGGAGCGTGTCCTACCCGAGTTTAAGACACTCGATGTTCGAACCACCTGGCTCCAGAAAATTCCAAAGTCACTTCGAAAGATGTACAAGCTCTTCCCCACACTTCAAGTAAAAGCGTTCCGAGATCTTGACCTTAGCGAGTTCGATATTATTATTACGAGCTCATATCTCAATGCCAACCAGGTGCGAAAGACTCGTCCCGACCAAGTCCTTATTTCCTACTGCCATACACCCGCCCGGTATTACTGGAGCCACTACGAGCAGTATCGGAAGAATCCGGGCTACGGTAAACTGGATCCAATTGTACGGCTCCTTATTCCACTGCTCGTACCTCACCAGCGTAAACTCGACTATGAAGCCGCTCAAGACGTGGATGTATTTATCGCAAATTCTTCCGAAACACAGAAGCGAATTAAAGAGTACTACAATAAACCATCTACCGTTGTCCACCCTCCAGTAGATGTTGCCCGGTTCAACCCGAAGCGTGAACGTGGGAACTATTACATGACTATGGGGCGACAACTTCCATATAAGCGGTACGACCTTGTTGTAGCAGCCTGCACAAAACTCGAACTCCCCCTCAAAGTATTCGGTAATGGGCCTGCACACGAAGAACTTGTGGCTATGGCTGGGCCGAGCGTTGAATTCTACACGGATCGATTTGGCGATGCTTCAGATGAAGCACTAGAAAAAGCCCTTAACAGCGCCAAGGGATGGATTTATGCCGCCGAGGAAGACTTCGGTATTGTCCAAGTGGAAGCCTTAGCAGCAGGTGCACCAGTTATTACCTATGGAAAAGCCGGTGCTCTGGATATCGTCCAAGATGGAGAAAGTGGCATCCTCTTTTACGAGCAAACTGTTGAGGCTGTCACGGATGCAATTCAGCGCGCAGAGAAAGAAACCTTCCTTCCTGGAACACTTCGTCGAAAAGCAAAGCGTTTTGATAAGGGGCTCTTTGTTACGAAGATGCGAAAGATTGTCGGCGACCAAACGCACAGAGTAAGCCACTAAAACGCATTTGAGCAGTGCCTTTCAAGCCAATCTGAAATCTCTCTCATCGGTGGCTTATCTCTAACAACATGAAGCATGAAATCCTCATACTCTTGGTTTGTAGAGCTTAGTTTCATTTTCTCTCTAGTAAAGAGCGAAAGAGTAGCGGCAGCCATCGCAGTACGCTTGTTTCCATCACGAAAACCGTGATTATTTGCAATAGCATCTAGTAATGCAGCAGCCTGCATGAATGAATCACTGTGAATTTCTTCTCCAAATGCCGTCTGTAAGGGGCGTGATAGTGCTGATCGCAAGAGGTGTTCGCTATGAATTCCCTTCGCCCCTCCACTCGCTTCAATTATGTGATCATGAAGTATAAGAAGGATGTCGTAATCATATTCGCCGCCCAGTCCAAACATACTATTTTTTAGACAATTCAATTAAAGCGGGACGATACTTTTCGATGAACTCCTCCGTCCATTTTTCTATCATCTCGTAATGTTGCTTTTTCTCTTCAGCTTTTTTCTCTTCACCAGTCTTTTCTTCGGACATACCAATAGTATGCCAAACTATGCTGTATTAATCAATGTAAAGTTGTACGTAACTTTACTCAACCGTTACACTTTTTGCAAGATTACGAGGTTGATCAACATCATTACCACGTGCGACTGCCACGTAGTAGGCGAAGAGCTGTTGAACCACATTAAGCACAATAGGAGATAGATGCTTGAGTTTGGTTGCAACTCGAATGACGTTTTCTGCATCGATCTCACGCTTTCCGTCATTAATCGCAAGAATGTGGCCACCTCTTGCATTTACTTCAGCGAGGTTGCTGATCGTTTTATCAAAAAGCCAGTTATCGCTAATCGCAACAACCTCAAAGAAGCGGTCATCAATGAGGGCAATCGGACCGTGTTTTAATTCCCCTGCCGCGTAGCCTTCGGCTTGAATATACGATATCTCTTTCAGTTTGAGCGCCCCTTCAAGTGCCACTGGAAAGAGCGTATCACGTCCAAGAAAGAGTGCGTGGTCATAGCCGGCATAGTGTTTAGCGAGCTTCTCTACCGCCGTCTTTTGCGCTTTTATAACTTTCTTAATCTCGCCAGGAAGCAGCGCAAGTTCGTTAATGAAGGCCGTCGTTTGCTGTACACCCGTTCCCTTTACCTGGGCGAGCTGGATAGCGAACATCGTCATAGCGGCGACCTGGGAAGTGAAGGCTTTGGTACTCGCTACCGAGATTTCTGGCCCTGCATGCACATAGATACCGCCGTCTACTTCACGGGCAATCGTCGACCCTACTGCATTTACAATACCAAGTGTCTTTACACCGCGACGTTTAATCTCTCGCAGGCATGCAAGTGTGTCTGCGGTTTCACCCGACTGAGATACGATAAGTGCGACGCTATTCTTTGGCATATGGAAGGAGCGGTAGCGGAGTTCAGATGCAATCGCAACGTCCACGGTAACGTCGTCGACAAGCTGCTCGAAATAATACGAGGCTAGGAGTCCGGCGTAGTATGCGGTACCACACCCTACGACTGTGATGTGCTCAATCTGTCGAAGCTCATCTGCGGTCATGTTAAGCCCACCAAGCTGCACTCGGTGCTCCTCGGCAACTACACGACCCCTTAGTGTCGAAGCGAGCGTATCTGGTTGTTCGGAGATCTCTTTTAAGAGGAAGTGATCGTACCCTTGCTTTTGAATTGCATGAGCGTCCACTTCAATGGTCTCGATTTTTGGTGAAAGCTTCGTCGATTCAATATCCTGGAGCTCAATGCCGTCCGCGGTACAAATCGCCATTTCGCCGTCATTAAGATATACAGCTTGAGAGGTGTGTTCAATAAGTGCAGACGCGTCACTCGCAATAAGGGTTTCGCCGTCACCGAGACCAATAATGAGTGGACTTCCTTTTCGCGCTACAATAATCTCACCGGGATTTCGCTTCGAAAGCACGGCGATGCCGTATGTACCTACAACCCGTTTCAGTGCTTTCGCCACAGCCTCAGAAAGTGGCGTGTCTTTTTCGTAGTACGAATTAATAAGAGCTGCGAGCACTTCTGTATCGGTCTGGCTTTTAAAGGTATGCTTTTTAAGCTGCTGCTTTAACTCCTTGTAGTTTTCAATAATACCATTATGGACAAGGAAAATATCCCCCGCTGCGTGAGGGTGTGCATTTACTTCATTAGGTTCCCCGTGCGTTGCCCAGCGAGTGTGGCCAATACCGACTTTATCATGTGTTGAAGCAGCCTCTACAAGAGAAGAGAGTTCACTCACCTTTCCTTTGGCTCTAAGGAGTGTCGATGAACCTTTGTCCGTCAGCGTAGCAATACCCGCAGAGTCATACCCACGGTATTCCAGTCGTCTCAGACCACCAAGTAGTACATCCTGTGCGTCACGTGTTCCAATGTATCCAACTATTCCGCACATGGAGACCTACTTTGCGTGCCCAAGCGCTTGGTTAATTCGCGTCGATGAGTCTGCCTTCTGGGTACCGCCTGCGTCGAATACCATTTCGATGTTGTACTGTTCGCAGACATCCGTTTCAGGAACTGCCTTAGCGGAATCTCGGTCGCCACCATTCGCGAAGATAAGCGTATCGTTTGGATATTTCTTTGCTACCATTTCGAGCGATTTCACCACTGTTGGATCTTGGTCGATTGAGAGAACTACATCGTCAACAGCTCTGAGGGCTTTCATGAGTCGAACACGGTTCTGCTCATTGAGGATGACTTTTCCTTTCTTTATGACCTGCTGGACGTCGTTATTGACGATAACAACGAGTCTGTCACCGAGTGCTGCAGCACCTTCGATGAGATCAAGATGTCCGCCGTGGAGTGGGTTAAAAAAGCCGCTTATGATAACTGTTTTCATGTATCTCCTTCTTAAAGTCAACCAGGAAAAAGTCTGGATATACTCTATTATACAGTACGCCCAGTTCGTGTTGCGGCTACCGTGGATGGTATACTAGAGGTATGAATATACTTGTTACTGGTGGAGCTGGGTACATTGGCTCTCACACGATCATCGAACTCATCGCTAACAATCATACAGTTACTGTTGTTGACGACCTATCCAACAGCAACGAGGAATCACTCCGACGCGTCGAAAAGATTACAGGAGTAAAAACACCATTCTACGAATTTGACGTCCGTGATGCAGAGAAGCTCGAAGAGCTCTTCTCGAACAACACCTTCGATGCCGTCATCCACTTCGCTGGATTCAAGGCTGTTGGTGAATCAGTACAAAAACCACTTGAATACTACCGAAACAACCTCGATTCAACCTTCGTTCTTCTTGAAGCTATGAAGCGTCATAACGTCAAGAAACTTATCTTCAGCTCATCGGCAACAGTATACGGAGATCCTTCTGAGCTACCACTTCTCGAGACCAGTCGCACCGGTGTTGGTATTACCAACCCATACGGACAGACAAAGTTCATGATTGAACAGATCCTCCGCGACCTCGCCGTAGCCGACCCAACAATGGAAATTACACTTCTTCGTTACTTCAACCCAGTAGGCGCACACGAGAGCGGTCTGATCGGCGAGGATCCAACCGGTATTCCAAACAATATCCTGCCCTACATTTCGCAGGTCGCAGTTGGTAAGCTTGAAAAACTTAACATCTTTGGCGGTGATTACGACACCGTTGACGGAACCGGTGTTCGTGACTACATCCACGTTGTCGACCTTGCTCGCGGCCACGTTTCTGCACTCAACCACTCTAAGCCAGGTGCGACTCCATATAATCTTTCAACTGGCACTGGTGTTTCTGTACTTCAACTGGTCGCTGCATTTAAGAAAGCCTCAGGAAAAGATATTCCGTATGAGATCGTTGACCGTCGCCCAGGTGACGTCGCCGCGTGCTACGCAAGCCCTGCCAAAGCTAAGGCTGAACTGGATTGGGTTGCTGAAAAGACTATCGATGATGCATGTCAGGATGCCTGGCGCTGGCAATCGCAAAATCCAAATGGGTTTGCAGGGTAAGCTCCTTAGTATTGACTGATCACTGCGTGCTATCATAAGAATATGTCCAAGTCACTCGACCTATCTATTATTATTGTCGCTCCGAACCAGGGGATCTCTACCCATAAGTCTATCTTGAGCGCACTCCATGCAGCCAAAGATGCAGATTTTACGTACGAAATCCAGGTACATTATAGCCTCAATAATAGCGAAATCGTTACCTATATAGAGAACAACCAAACCTTCCTCAGCAAGAATGATATCGCCGTAACCGTACATGAAGTCGTCTCGACTGGAGTGCTTCGCAACGAAGCACTCCAGTCGGCTGCGGGCCGCCATATTCTCTTTCTTAATGCCGGAGATCTGATCTCTAAAGACTATCTCAAAAAAGCACTCGACTCATTTAAAGCTGCTCCAACTCTCGTTGCGGCACTCCCGAGCATGCTCGTAAGTTTCTTTGATGCATCGCAGGTTGCTCCGCGCGTTCATAGTGAGAATAGTGTCTTCCAAAGCGGACTTGTCGATGTATCAATGGCCTACGGTGCGATCTATTCGGCTGACTTTTTTAAGCACTATGCATTCCCCGCCGTATCTGATCCTATTTATACTTCCGACATTGACCAGCATGCAATTTGCGAGCTCAATGCTGCAAGTAAAGAAGTCACCCTTATAGCAGAGAGCTACTATTTCAAACGCTACAGTACTTTGTTTGACCTTCTCGGTCTTTACAACGTACGCAAACAGAGTCTTATTCCCGCTTCATCCGCCGCGACACCATCTCGTCTTCGCCCTTCACTTGTCGAAGCGAGCGTTGCCGGTGAGATCACCCGAAAGAAAAGTCCTGGCCTCAAAAAGCAGGCGGTCACCTTTCTTGAGAGTCAGCCGCAGCTCCTACACGCGGTCCGTACGACGATTCACCACTACCGTCACCTTAAGAAGGATGGTTTCTCTCATCTTAATAAACCAACCATTGCAGCACACCTGCCTTCGTCACTCCTTGATACCGTCCTCGATCTTCAATCTATAGAGCCAAAGATCTACCTACAGCGAACACGAAAGGGGCATATCGTTAATCCTGCAGCACCAGAGATTAAGCAGCGCGCCCTCTTTGACGAGTACTACGCCGAAGCCTGTAAGTCACTTCGAAGTGATCATTACGACTACATTCTCGTTGTGCCGTGGCTCATCGCCGGAGGAGCTGACAAATTCTTTGTTAACTATGCGAATATGGCTGCAAAGATCGACCCCTCAAAGAAAGTGCTCATTGTTTCGACGGCTCCTTCTGTGAAGTCACTTCCCTCCGATATGCTTGGCATTTCTGAGGATGTTGATTTTCTTCGCCTCTCCGAGCTTATTAAAGCGGATGTGGATTTCACCGCACACTGCGCACATCTGCTTCTTAGTATTATTGAGAATACATCGCCACGCGTGCTTCACGTCGCGCTCTCACAAGCAGGTTTTAGAACTATTATTGATCACCACACCTATCTTAAAGAAAAGAACGTTAAAACGATCATTACCGCTTATAACGAAGTAATTGACACGTATGGTCGACGTGAAGGCTACGTCCACGAAGAGATCCCTCTCTGCTACCCCTATGTAGATGCCGTAACTACCGACAACCAGATGATCATTGATATGTGGTGCACGGAATACGGCTTCTCACCGAAGAACATCTATCTCCACCATCAACCATTCCACCTTCCCGAAAAGACTCATAAAGACGCCTCCCCGTCAGATCCGATTAGAATTCTTTGGGCGAGCCATGTCCGTAAAGAGAAGAACCCCGAGGCTGCTGTCGCTGTCGCCGACGCGTTTGCTCGTGGGCCCATTAATGTACAGATAGATTGTTTTGGGCTTGTAGACCGAAATCACTACCCTAAAAACCTCTTTACTTCGAAGAGTCGTCCGAACCTGACATACAAGGGGGGCTTTAAGAACTTCTTTAAGGATACAAAGCCTGAAACCTATGACCTCTTTCTCTATACCAGCCTCCACGACGGTACACCGAACATTGTCATCGAGGCGGGACTTGCCAAGCTCCCGATCATTAGTAGTGCTATTGGGGGTATTCCGACACTTCTTGGAGACGACGCGTCACTCATTCAGCACCCAACTAACGCGGATGAGTTCGTTGCTGCGGTTTCCAATTACCATAAAGATCCTATGGCTGCGCTAAAAAAAGCAGATCACCTTCATAAGCGCCTTCTCAAAACTCAGACCTATACTTCTTTTGAGAAAGAGGTGAAGGATATGCTCACTTCTCTAGGATATTAGACCATATATACGCTATACTGTACCCATGAGACTAATCTCGTATATTTTCCCCATCTACAATGAGGCCGATAACATTGCCCTGCTTCACAAGACTGTTACCGAAGTAGTAAAACCACTCAAAAAGAAATATGAGTTTGAGTTTATCTACATCAACGACGGAAGCAAAGACGATTCGTTAAAAGAGCTCGAGAAACTCCATAAAAAAGATTCGTCAGCAGTTATTGTAGATCTCGCTCGAAATTTCGGTCACCAGATTGCCGTCACAGCCGGCCTTGATGTTGCTAAAGGTGATGCGGTTATTATTATGGACAGTGACATGCAAGATCCGCCAAAGGTGAGTCTTGAACTTATTGAGAGATGGGAAGAAGGCTATGATGTCGTCTACGCGCAGCGGCGTTCACGAAAAGATACTGTGTTCAAGCGTGCAACAGCGAATCTTTTCTACCGCACACTTCACTCACTTGCCGAGATTGACATTCCGCGTAACACCGGTGACTTTCGCCTTATCGACCGTAAAGTGGTAGAAGAAGTAAGGCGCTACACTGAGCATAACCGCTTCCTCCGAGGTATGATTAGTAACGTTGGATTCCGCCAGACGGGTGTTCTTTTTGACCGCGATGAGCGTCATGCTGGCGAAACGGGCTATCCGCTTCGCAAAATGCTGAAGTTTGCTGCAGATGGGATCATGAGCTTCTCAAGCGCCCCACTTCGACTCATTAGTCGCCTTGGCTACATTATGTCGTTTCTGAGTGTGATCTTCATTGTCTATACACTCAGCGTTCGCCTCTTTTATCCAACGCATGCTGTTGAGGGTTGGGCATTTATAGTCATCAGCATCTTCCTCGTCGGCGGCATCCAACTTATTATGCTTGGCGTTCTAGGAAGCTACATTGGTCGCATTTATACTGAAACACAGAATCGACCTCTTTATTCAATTCGAAATATTCTTCGATCGAAAAAGTAAACAAAACTTCATCGATCCCTACCGGGAAGCTCACGATCTTCTCTAATTTCACGCTGTCAAGCGACAGGGTCATTGATTCCCTTATATACACCTATCATTTGAAGTTTTTTAAGAAGACGAGAAATTCTTCGTCGCCGGCTCATCCTGATTACTGCGTTAATTCTGTTCATTATAGCCATATATTAACGCCTTTTTGCCAACAAAGCGTTAATTTGATCGAAAAGTGGACTAATTAACACTCATTCTGTCATGGTTGGTCGTGCCGAGACGTACAAAGAGCCTTATGAAAGGGCTCTTTGTACTGAAAATAGGAGCGTCTAGTTCGTTACCGTGAAAGTAAGGTTTGCAAGCGTACTTACGCCACCAAAACTATTTGAGTCAAAGGCGCGCCACTGGGAGCCGTTATAGATGGCAAAGTAGGCTTTATATTGACCTGCGGTATCGAGACGTCCGACTCTCGAGTATGTCACTTCTTGCCCCGGCTGTAGCGTTCCGAGTGGGAAACAACCGAGATCATGGTTTCCGTTTGTCGCTACGTCGCGGATGATATAACAAAGCTGGTCATTCGTGGTGACAACTTGATCCGAGAAGTTAGTTACTTTAAAGGAACCCGTGAAGTCTGTGTTCTTTTGTGGACTGGCTGGGTTTGTCGACATACCGCCAGTTAGCTCTAGCGCAGGCTTCACTTGGAACGTAAGTGTCGTCGGCTCACTTCCTGTTTCTGGGGTATAGGTATCGAAAGGTCGCCAGTAGGAACCGTTATAGATAGCGAAGTTTGCTTTATACTGCCCGGCATCACTGAAGAAGCCTACCTGTGAGAAGGTCTTCTCCTGTCCTGCTTGTAGTGTTCCGAGGACGAGACAACCAAAGTCATGGTTTCCGTTTGTCGCAGTGTCACGAATTATATAGCAGACCTGGTCGTTCGTTGTGATTGCGTGATCGGAGAAGTTCTTTATCTTAAAGGATCCAGTCACATTTGTTTTTGCGCGTGGGTTAGAATCCGACAGCGTCAGCCCCTGAGTAAGTGAAAGCGCTGGCTTTACAGTGAAATCAAGCGAGGTATTCTCGGTACCTGTTTCTGGAACATATGTATCGAACGAGCGCCACGATGATCCGTTATAAATAGCGAAGTAAGCCTTATACTGCCCCGGTGTATCAAGATGACCAATCCTGGAATAGGTTCGCTCTTCGCCCGCTTGAAGTGTTCCAATTGGGAAACAGCCGAGGTCGTTGTTGCTATTTGTTGCCTTGTCTCGAATGATGTAGCAGAGCTGGTCATTCGTTGTGATAGCTTGATCAGAGAAGTTTTTAAGCTTGAAGGAGCCAGTAAAGTTTGTTTGTGACCTCAAGGTCGATGTGCCAATACTGAGCCCCTGGGTTAACGTCACTGCCGGCTTTACGTTGAAGTCGAGCGTCGTTTTCTCAGTGCCCGTCTCTGGAGTATAGGTATCAAACGAGCGCCAGTAAGAACCATTGAAGATATTGAGCGTTGCTTTATAGGCACCTGCATCTCCGAAGTATCCCACCTTAGAGAACGTCTTCTCCTCACCAGCCTGGAACGTGCCGAGCGCAAGACAACCAAAGTCATGGTTTCCGTTTGTTGCAGTGTCACGGATAATGTAACAAAGCTGATCATTCGTTGTCACTGTGTGGTCGGAAAAATTCTTTACTTTAAATGAACCAGTAACATTTGCCTTCGCCCGCGGGTTGTTGTTTGAAAGCGTCAACCCTTGAGTGAGCGTGAGCGCGGGTTTTGCGGTCATGTTCGGCGTTGTCGCATCGAGCGTGCCGCGGGTGAGCTGATAGTTAATAAGGTTCTTATCGACAGGAACAGCTCCATTTATCGTCGCCGATTTTGTTGCTCCAGCAGCAACGTCTGGGAGACCAACCGTATTCC
>DATFHX010000020.1:0-30856 GCA_035247945.1 Saccharimonadales bacterium (SeqCode)
ATTAAACTCATCCGCAAGAGTATGAACCCAACACTCGACCTTCTTGGCGTCCTTCCTACAATGGTAGATGGTCGAACGACACTCAGCGGGCAAGTATATGAAGAGATTAAGAAACACTTTCCGGGTAAGGTGTTTAAGACGTCAATTCCGCGTAATATTCGCCTTGCCGAAGCGCCAAGCCATGGACTCCCCGTAGGTGCATATGACAGATTTTCGAAAGGCGCCCGGGCGTATAAGGCGGTAACGAAGGAGGTAATTGAACGTGTCGGCTAAAAAAGGACTTGGACGTAGCTTTGATTCGCTTATTCCAACTGAGCTACTCGATGAATCATTTGATCCAACGGCGGCGCAAGATGATCAGGTAAGTGATCTTCGACATATTAAACTGACCGAAATTAGTCCTGACCCTGATCAGCCACGTCGATTCTTTGAAGATGCTGCTCTTGCGGAGCTTGCCCAATCTATTAAGGCGCATGGAATCCTCCAGCCAATTGTTGTAACGCCAAAGGCGGGTGGCTACCAAATTGTTGCCGGTGAACGTCGATACCGTGCAGCGCTGCTTGCGGAACTCGATAAGATCCCAGCGCTTGTTCGCACACTGAGCAACCAACACAAGCTTGAGCTCTCGCTGATCGAGAACTTACAGCGCCGCGACCTTAATGTGATTGAAACGGCGACAGCCTATCTCAAACTTCGCGACCAGTTTAACCTCACACTTGACCAGATTGGACAGCGTGTAGGTGGTAAAGCGGTGAGTTCAATTAGTAATACACTTCGTCTTCTACGCCTCCCAAACTCTGTTCGTGAAGCCTTGATCGACCATCGCCTTACCGAAGGGCAAGCTCGTCCGCTCGTGAATGTGAGTCCTGAGGTGATTGAACAAATTCTCCCCGTAATCTTGAAAGAGGAGTGGAGCGCTCGTCGAATTGAACAATATATTGTTCAACTGAAAAATGCTGCAAAACTACCGAAACAGCCTGAGCCTAAGAAGATTTCTCAGATTCCTTATGAGGAGAACTCGCAGCGTCTTATGAAGCAGCTAGCAACTGATGTCCTTATTAAGACCACGGCACGGGGGCGCGGCCAGATCGTCATTAAGTTTAAGGACGACGAAGATTTTCAGCGTATCCAAAAGCTTCTAGATACGGGCACACCGGTAACTGAATAACAAAGAGATCCTCGATGTGTCGAGGATCTCTTTGTATTTTGCTTTAGCTTTGCTCTAGAATCCGCGTATTTTATTGAAAGGATAGATTCTGAAACTGACAGGGCCCACTACGTCGTAATAAGGAATGAGGCCAAGACCACTCCGTGAGTCATAGGAATAGTCACCTTGACGGTGGTCGCCTGACACAAAGAGGGATCCTTCTGTGACGGTAGTGTCAACATCCCCACTTGTTGGTGAACCTGGTCCAACCCATCCTTCATCTGGATGGTATCCATTAGGATGTTCTTTGTTATATACGGTTAAAACACCGTTACTTACAGTTACTCGCTCACCAGGGAAGGCGATAACACGCTTCACAATGAACTCGTCACCATTTGTTGCGTTGAATTGAGGATTCTTAAAGACGATAATCTGACCGCGCTCGGGGACATAGTCTTTGCCTTGCAGCATTGCCCAGGTGACGGGAAGACGATCCACGATAAGGCGATCGCCGGTATAGAGGGTTGTCTCCATACTTGGACCGAGGACGTTGAAACTCCGGAATACGTAGGTATTAATTAATAGTGTACCTATGAGGACACAGGCGACAAAAATAAAGATGTTCAGTCCATCTTTGAGATAGGGGTGACGCTGAAGAAATGTTGCTTCCATTCTAGTCCATTATACACGGATTGTCGTAGAAGTCGGCATGCATTACGCTTACGATAATAAGCTTTTACAAATCGTTTTGATCTTATATACTAGATGGAGTATTTATGACGAAACAACAACCATCACTCGACGGATTCGTTCCACGGCGCCCTGGAGGCACTATTGGCGAGTCGCAACAGATTACTCAGCGCCCAGTAAATAGAGAATTGCCATTAACGCCACAGCGCCCCGTGGGCCAAGCGGTGCCCTCGCATGGACTGAAGCCTTCGACAGGCCAAATCCGTTCCCGTGAAGACCTTGATGAATCCCTAAAAGGTATTAATCTTGATGGTGATAATCCTGAGACTGGCAAGAAAGATCGAAAAAAGAAGAAGGGGTCGAGCCGTAAGAAGAAGATTATTATCTGGAGTATCGTAGCACTTCTCTTGATAGCACTTGGTATTGGTGGATATCTTGTCTTCAAGGCGTTTGGTGCGACTGGACAGATCTTTAAGGGTAATCCGCTCGATATCATCCAGAACCAGCCACTTAAGGCGGATGCGAATGGTCGAAGTAATGTGCTCATCTTCGGTACTTCTGAGGATGATCCTGGACATGATGGCGCCGCACTGACTGATTCGATTATGATTCTGAGTCTAGATCAGACAAAGAAAAATGCATTTATGATTAGTGTTCCCCGTGACCTGTATGTTAAATATGACGGTCAAGCGTGTGCGGAAGGCTACCAGGGGAAGATCAACAGCCTGTATCAGTGTTATGCGGGTGAAGATGAAAAGAATGAGGCGGATGGTGCTGCAGCACTTCAGAAGAAGGTCGGCGAAATCTTTGGTATGGATATCCAGTACTACGCGCACCTGAACTACACGGCAGTCCGTGATCTTGTTGATGCTGTTGGTGGCGTTGATGTTACGATTCAGAGCGAAGATCCTCGTGGTATTCTCGACCGTAACTTCGACTGGCGTTGTAACTACCAGTGTTACTACGTGAATTATAAGAACGGCGAGAAAGTACACCTTGATGGTGAGCACGCCCTCGCCCTCGCACGTGCTCGTAATGCAGCAGGCGGATACGGACTTCCAAACGCGAACTTTGACCGCGAAAAGAACCAGCAGATGATTATCAAGGCGCTCCGTGAAAAGGCGGTGAGCGCAGGAACACTTGCAAACATTAGCGCAGTAAGTAAGCTGATCGATGCACTGGGTAATAACCTTCGAACAAACTTCCAGACAAAAGAGATTCGTACGCTTATGGATCTGGCGAATAGTATTAAATCTGAGAATATCCAGTCAGTGAGTCTTGTCGATGAAAAAGAGCCACAGGTTGATACGGGCAGTGTAGGCGGAGCAAGCATCGTAAAGCCAATTGCCGGTCTCTATGACTACAGCGGCATCCAGGCGTATGTTGCAAAAGCCCTCACAGCTAATGACATTACTAAGGAAGGTGCGAAAGTTGTCGTCCTTAATGGTTCAGGAGTTGCCGGAAAAGCGCAGGAAGTTGCTGACTCGCTTACAAAACTCGGATTTACTATTACAGCCGTTGATAACGCTCCATCTGAAGTCTCTAAAACCGAAGTGTACCAAATTGGTGATGGTATGACTGCATCTAAGGATAAGCTCGCGTCACTTTATGGAGTTACCGTGCAGACATCGACACCTCCTGCAACAGTGGCCGATGGGACGAACTTCGTTGTTATTGTTGGCCCTACTGCAGCAAACTAATAGTGTATACTGAGAGAGTATGGAGTTTCTAAAGTCATCTAAGCGACGTTCGGTTATTAGCGAACTGGTCTATATTGTTCTTAATGTTGCACTCGCACTCGCTGTTCTTGTGGTTGTGTGGGCAATTGAATCGCCGCTTCCAGCTTTTCTTCTTGTTATCCTTAGTAAATGGCGTATTCTTGCGGTGCGGCCACGGTACTGGTTTGCGAATATCCAGGCAAACCTTGTCGATATAATCGTAAGCCTCAGTGTTGTTGTGCTTCTGTATGCCGCGAGTAGTGCAATGTTTATTCAGATTGCACTTACAGCGCTCTATATTGTGTGGCTTCTCTTTATTAAGCCTCGATCGAAACGAATATTTGTTGCAGTCCAAGCGGGAAGTGCAATTTTTCTAGGCGTCACAGCTCTCATGTCGGTATCGTATGGATGGCACTCATCGATCGTCGTCCTTCTAATGTGGGTGATTGGATACAGTTCAGCAAGGCACGTTCTTGGAAGCTACGACGAAATTCACCTAGGGTTCTATAGCCTTATTTGGGGACTTATTGTTGCAGAGCTTGGATGGCTTATGTATCACTGGACCTTTGCCTATGCGCTTCCAGGGATGGGTAATATTAAGCTATCTCAGAGTGCAATAATAGTACTCGCGATGAGTTTTGTTACCGAACGTGCGTATAGTAGCTATACACAACATGGTGTAGTGAGAACAGGGGATATCGTACTCCCATCACTTCTATCGGTAAGCTTAATTTTGATCCTGCTTATATTCTTCAATGTTATAGGCGGCGGAACAATTTAAGCTTAAGCGAGCCTTCAGATAGGCTGGGTAGGATAGAGTCATTATGAGTGAAACAACCCCTCCAAAAACAGATAAACCAGTTCGAGCAAAGAAGGTGTCGTCCTCCTCTGCAACAGAAGTGGTCGCTACTCCAAAGAAATCTAAGACGGGCTTAATTATAGGCATTGTTATTGCAGTCCTCATAGTACTTGGGGGCCTCGGTGCTGCGGCAGTTGGGCTTCTGACATACGTCGCCTCACATACGACAAATAATAACAATGTGACTGAGCGGCAGAAAGTACAGAACGATGGGAACAAGAGCGTCACTCAGGAAGAGGAAGATATCGCAAATGTTGTCACAAAAGTCTCTCCAAGTGTCGTCTCGATCGTAACGTCAACGCAAGTAAAGAGCCAATACTTTGGTTCACAGGCCGAGCAAGGAGCGGGAACTGGCATCATTGTAGGAAAAGACGGCTATATTCTTACGAATAAGCACGTGGTCGATGGGGCGAATACCGTTGGTGTGGTGCTTGCAGACGGAACGAAGTATGACGACGTGAAGGTGCTCGGAGTGGATCCTTTGAATGATGTTGCGTTCCTAAAGATTCCAGATGTGAGCAACCTGCCTGCGGCTGAGCTTGGTGATTCTACTTCAATCCGAGTTGGACAGAAGGTTGTTGCGATAGGAAACTCGCTTGGCCAGTACGAGAACACGGTTACGAGTGGTATTATCTCAGGAACAAACCGTCAGATTTCGGCTCAGGACGGTGATTCAGTTGAGTCGCTAACAGATCTTATTCAAACCGACGCAGCCATTAACCCAGGAAACTCAGGAGGACCACTCCTTAATCTCCAGGGGCAGGTGATTGGTATTAACACAGCGGTTGCGCAGGACGCGCAGGGGATTGGTTTTGCGGTACCTATTGGATCTGCAAAGGGACTTCTTAAGGAAGTACTCGCCGGTGGTGAAGTAAAGCGCGCATACCTGGGTGTAAACTACCTTTCGATTACGGCAGATGTTGCGAAAGAGTACAAATTATCTGTGAAGCATGGCGCCTATGTATTTGGGAGTGATGGAAAGTCTCCAATCGCGAGTGGTAGCCCAGCGGAACAGGCAGGAATTAAAGATAAGGATATTATTACGAAGGTTGGAGATATTGAAGTCGGTGACCGGGGGAGTGTATCGAGTCTTATCGGCGAGTACGCTCCAGGAGATACGGTTGAACTAACCATCCTACGCGGAAGTGACACGATAACAGTTAAGGTTACACTCGCAGCGTATACTCAGAATTAAGGGCGACGAAGCTGCACGATGAGACCTTCGGTCTGGTCGTGCAGGAGTCCATACTCCGCAGCATGCTCAATGATTTGAGCATGCTGCGTTTCATCTGCCTCAATGAGTGCGATTCCATCTTTTTTGAGATGGCGGGGAAGTTGGGTGATGAGTTCATCGATAAGCTGCATACCATTATTGCTTGCGAAGAGCGCTTCTGGTGGTTCGTGGTTCGTTTCCGGTGAACGTTCCCATTCACGGTCTACGTAGGGAAGGTTTGCAATGACGACATCGGCCTCCTCGGGATAGTCATTCAGAAGGCTGCTATGCATGAAAATAACTTCCGCTCGTTGATGAGCTGCATTCTGTTTAGCCACGGTGAGAGCATGGCGACTTGTGTCGATGAGGGTAACGTGCGCTTGGGGATGCTCAAGTTTTGCAGTAATGCCAAGACAGCCGCTTCCTGTTCCGACATCGACAATATCTTGAACATTGTGTGATTTTACGTACGATTTTAATAGGTGGATAATAACTTCAGATTCGGGACGGGGAATAAGAACGGATGGAGAGACGCGAAAGGTCCGCCCATAGAACTCCTTGTGGCCAATAATATACGCAATAGGTGTTCGATCCTCTCGAAGTGTGAGCCTTGCGTCAGCGATTTCTCTCTGGCGCGGGTCGAGCATGTCATCGTCATGGGCATGAAGAAAGGTGCGACTACGACGAAGTGTATGGGCGAGAATGATTTCAGCGTCAAGACGACTGCTCGGAATGCCTGCGTCATTGAGAATCGCAGTTGCCTGGTTGAGCCATTCTCGTATAGTCATGTTAGCCTCGCTGGCGCACAACTTCGTAGGCGATCGCCACGGTTGCTGCGCTAACGTTGAGTGAATCGGCAATACCAGCCATAGGGAGACGGACGGGAAGATCGCAGTGCTCGAGCCATGTGTCTGTGAGGCCAAATTGTTCGCTTCCCATAACAAGTGCGAGAGGAACGGTCAGGTCTACGTCTGTATAAACTTCCTTTGCGGCGGGTGTGGCGGCAAGGGTTTTAATGCCGTGCTTTTTGAGATAGGCCATTGCTGTGGCGCTATCTGTGATGACGGTTGGGGTAGTAAAGAGGACGCCCGTGGATGCTCGAACGACATTAGGGTTGAAAAGATCGGTTACTGCATCGCAGACAATCACGGCTTCTGCACCTGTTGCATCTGCAGATCGAAGAATCGTACCAAGATTGCCAGGCTTCTCAATGGCCTCAACAACAATCACGAACGGATTGTTCGATAGCTTTAGATCATCAAGTGTTGTGTGCCACTGTTTGCCGATGGCAATCAGCCCTTCCGGACGCTCTCGGTAGGCAATCTTTAAGAATGCATCCTTGCCTACTTCTGTCAGTGTTGCACCGGCTGCTTTCGCAGTCTCAAGTAATTTTGGCTCATTCTCACCGAGAAACCATGCGGGACTGTAATACAGTTCGTCGAAATGGTACCCAGCTGCAAGAGCGCGCGTAATAGGACGGTATCCTTCGGTAATGAAAACATCCTGCTTATCTCGTTCAGAACGCTTTTTGAGCTTTGCAAGCGCCTTAATACGAGGATTATGGATACTGGTAATAACTGTATCGTCCATATTACGATCCTTGCTGCTGCTCAGCTGCGTGTGCTTGGAGGCTCCGTTCGGCCTTCTGAAGTTCAAGGATGATATCTTCGAAGTTACCATCGAGCATCTTTGGCATATTAGAGCGACTGTAACCAATACGATGGTCGGTAATACGGTCCTGTGGGAAGTTGTATGTGCGAATCTTCTCACTGCGGTCACCGCTTCCAATGAGGCTTCGACGTTCTGCTGCAAGCTTCGACTGCTCTTCGTCAACTTTCTGTTGGAGGAGGCGAGAGCGCAGTACGCTCATGGCCTTCTCTTTATTCTTAAGTTGGGACTTCTCATCTTGGTTGGTAACGACCATGCCAGTAGGAAGGTGGGTAATACGTACAGCGGAGTCAGTCGTATTCACTGACTGGCCGCCATGACCACTTGCGCGGTAGATGTCGATACGGAGATCCTTTGGATCAATCTGAATGTCTGTCTCTTCTGCCTCTGGAAGAATGGCAACGGTAACAGTGCTTGTGTGAATGCGGCCTTGGGATTCGGTCGCGGGAACACGTTGGACGCGGTGAACACCTGATTCAAACTTGAGCTGTGCGTATGGAGAGTCACCCGAAACTTTAAAGATAACTTCCTTATACCCGCCACTGTCATTAGCGCTTTCGCTGAGGAGTTCTGTTTTAAGTCCATGTGCTTCGCAGTAACGAAGATACATGCGGTAAAGCTCGGAGGCGAAAAGGCTCGCCTCGTCACCACCGGCACCGGCACGGATTTCTACGATAACATTCTTTTCGTCGTTTGGATCTTTTGGTGCGAGCATTACGAAGAGTTCTTCTTCAAGATCTTCGAGTGCTTTTTCGGTTTCGGATACCTCACTCTTAGCAAGCTCGGCGAGCTCATCGTTTCCATTTGCAAGTTCGCGCGCCTCAGCGAGTTGCTTCTCGAGTGTTTCGCGGCTGTTCGCTTTAGCGATGATGTCTTCAAGCTCACTGAAGCGTTTATTTTTTGCGCTGAAGTGTGGATCATTAAATGCATTTGGGGATGCTAGAAAATCGGCAAGTTCAGCCTTCTCCTTATTGAGATCTTCGATATTGAGACTAATTTTTGGCATGATTCTGATTTACTCGAATGATTAGGACTACAAGACCAATAACGAAGCTAATGGGGCCGAGCACCATAGAAATTCCGCCTATAATAAACATGGCGACGTTAAGGGTTGTTGTGGCTGGATTCGCCGCACTAAAGAATTCACTCTCTGAGACTTGCCCGCTAAGAGCAAGGGAAATGAAATAGAGAATTACGGCGAGTACTATACCTACGATTGGCCAAGCCATTAAGGTAATAGGAAGCATGTACCTTTTCTTTTGACTAGGAGTTGGCTGGTAGGAAGTGGCTGGCTGTTGCAGTGGGGCAGGAGGTACAGGATCCTGAGGTCCGCTAGGGGGAACGAATGGTGGCTGTTCAGGGTTCATTCTGGTGATCCTTTATTAGTTCGTTTATATATGTTGATTATACCGTAGATATCGAAAAGAGGCTGCGATACACGCAGCCTCCATCGAAAGGTGACGCTATTTGTCGGCTTTCTCTGCTTTTTTCGCTTTTTGAGCGTTAAGCTTCTTTGCTTTTGCAGCGAGTTGTTCTTTGCGAGCCTGAGCTGCTGCGAACTTAGCCTTAAAGCGGTCAACACGACCTTCGGTGTCGATAATCTTCTCTTCACCTGTAAAGAATGGGTGTGATGCTGATGAGATGTGGACTTTAACGAGTGGGTATTCGTTGCCATCTTCCCATTTAACTGTTTCGTTGGTTTGCGCAGTTGACTGAGTCAAGAATGCAAACCCAGCAACCTCGTCGCTAAATACGACAGGTCGGTATGTAGTTGGGTGTATACTGCTTTTCATATCTGTACCATTATACCTTTTAGAGAGTAATTGGTCAAGAAACTACGCAGTCTGACGATACTTTCGGTTATGCCGCATTGAAGTGAGGACGCCAAGGCCAATAAGAGCTGCGCCAGTAAGGCCGGTAACAAACTCAGGAATCTCAACACCGGGAATGATGCCGAGGAACATGATACATGCAAGTGCTGCAATTGCGTAGTGAGCTGAATGCTCGAGGTGTGGAAGTTTATCCAAGTGACCACCTCGAACGAGAAAGATAGTCAGTGAGCGCACAAAGAAGGCGCCGATAAAGAGGCCGGCCATGATGATAAAGATATTGCTGCTCAGTGCAAATGCGCCAATAACACCGTCGAAACTAAAAGATGCATCGAGTACTTCGAGATAAATAAAACTTGCAAGTCCGGCTTTTGCAATTGATTTTGCTGTTTGTTTTTTCTCCGTTGATTCCATACGATCTGCAAGCATGTCGACGAGGAGGTATGTAAGAAGACCTCCAAGCATTGCGACAGTAACACTTAAGTGATGGCTTACTGGGGCGAGTGATGGGAGTGTGAGCGTAAGGATGATACCTATAACAGCCGAGAATGCCTTGAGCTGTCCAAATTTTGCGAGGAAGGACTCGAGGGGCACGAGCCATTTAATGTCACGATCCTCAATAATGAAGTTTACGAATACCATGGTAAGAAACATGCCACCAAATCCAGCAATCTCTGCGTGGATACCGTGGAGGATTTCTCCATATTTATGCCCATCAACGACAGCAAGTGAAGCTGCATCCCATGGTGCAATCCCGCCAAATAGGGCAACGATGAGGACGGGAACGACAAGACGCATGCCGAATACTGCAATGAGAATTCCCCAGACGAGGAACCGATTCTGCCACTTTTGATCCATCTTCTTTAATGTACCGGCGTTGACAACGGCGTTATCAAACGAAAGACCGATTTCAAGGACTGCAAGGAGGAGTGTCACTCCTACGAGCTGAATGTCGCGAGTAAAGAAGGCGACAGCACCTATGATGATGAGCGCGAGTAAAAACGCCCACTTAAATTGCTTGAATGTTGACATGAAAATTCCTCTCTTAGGCACACGTTTGTGCAATGTACTGCATAGTATACCTCCGCTTGAGACCGGAGGCAAGAAGAGTATTTGCATTATTTTAATAATCATGTTATTTTATTTATTGTCTCCAAAGAGAGATAGTGAGGGACGAGACTGGCGCTCTGCAAATGGTGGGCAGTGGGGCGCTTGTCTCGTCAATCTAGAGAGGATCCCCGTATGACAAGCCGGGGAAGCTGACATGGACCGTTTCATGTTGGCATCGACGAACGGCAACCTCACCCTGAGTGTTTCGCTCTGGGAGTGGTTGATCGTCGTCGGTGTCGTCACGACGCTGATCGTGACGGACCTGTTTGTTCTCAACAAGAAGCACGAGGCGCCGACGATCCGTACGGCGGCCGTGCAGACGATCATGTACGTCAGCGTCGGTGCGGTCTTCGGGCTGTGGGTCTGGTTCCAGCACGGCGGTTCTGCCTCGGGTCTGTACTACTCGGCGTGGCTCATCGAGTACTCGTTGTCCATGGACAACGTGTTCGTGTGGAGCATGATCCTGGCCTTCTTCGCCGTCCCGCGTGCATTCCAACACCGGCTGCTGTTCTGGGGTATCTTCGGAGCCCTGATCCTGCGCTTCGTGTTCATCACGGCCGGGGCGACGTTCATCAGCAAGTTCAGTTGGGCGACGATCCCCCTCGGCCTGATCGTGGTCTGGTCCGCCTACAAGGTGCTCACCAGTGACGACGAGGACGAGGACGTCTCGAAGTCGTGGCTGTACCGCAAGGCGACCAAGTTCCTGCCGATCGCGGGCGACAACGAGCTCACCGAGGCGGAGAAGGGGCACGCGTTCATCGTCCGCAAGTGGCGTAACGGCAAGCACCGCGTGCTGGTAACGGCGCTCGGCATCTGCCTGATCGTCCTGGAGGGTACCGACCTTCTGTTCGCGGTCGACTCCGTCCCGGCGTCGCTCGCGATCACCACGGTCGCCTTCCTGATCTTCTGCGCGAACGCGATGGCGATCCTCGGCTTGAGGGCGCTGTACTTCTTGTTCGACGCGATCAAGGAGGTGTTCACTCGTCTCAACGAGGGGCTGGCCATCATTCTGGCCGGTGTGGGCTTCAAGCTCATCCTCGCCTCGACGGTGAGCGTCTTCGGGCTGTTCACGATGCCGGGTATCCACATCCCGACGTCGTACAGCCTCGGCTTCATCGCCGTCATCCTGCTGGGCAGCGTCATCGCCAGCAAGCTCTGGCCTGAGAAGACGGCTGAGGCGGCCCTCTAGTAGAACCTCGCTTCACCTGCGGAACCTCGTCTGAGAGGTTCCGCAGGTAAGTGAATTCACTAACTATGTGAATGTGAAATTATTATAATAAAAAAGAACCCTCCGAGAGGGTTCTTTTTTATTGTCAAAGATATCTTCTTATATCAATTCGTAGGTGATAGGCCCGTCGGGACCGGTGATCAACCGCGTAAAGCGGCGATACCGGTCCCGAAACGGGGGACGAAACACTCAGTGTCCGCTAGCGTCGGTCGCTAGCCCATCGGCCGGTTAGGACCGGCTGGGGTCGACGTCGACGCCGAAGTCCTGGGCGATGCCCGTGAGACCCGACGCGTAGCCCTGGCCGACGGCGCGGAACTTCCAGTCGGTGCCGTTGCGGTAGAGCTCGCCGAAGACCATGGCGGTCTCGGTCGCGGCGTCCTCGGAGAGGTCGTAGCGGGCGATCTCCTTGCCGGTGGCCTGGTTGACCACGCGGATGTAGGCGTTGCGGATCTGACCGAAGTTCTGACCGCGGGTGTTGCCGTCGTAGATGTCGACGGGGAAGACGATCTTGTCGACGTTGGCGGGGACCGCGGCCAGGTTGACCTTGATCGCCTCGTCGTCACCCTCGCCCTCGCCGGTGAGGTTGTCGCCGGTGTGCTCCACGGAGCCGTCGGAGGACTTCAGGTTGCCGAAGAACACGAAGGACTTCTGGTCGACGACCTTGCCGTCCTGGCCCACCATGATGGCGCTGGCGTCGACGTCGAAGTCGGTGCCGGTGGTGGTGCGGACGTCCCAGCCGAGGCCGACGGTGACGTCGGTGAGGCCGGGCGCCTCCTTGGTGATGGAAACGTTTCCGCCCTTGGAGAGGCTGACACCCATGATGGGTCTCCGATCTGCGACTGTTCGAGTCGCGGTCGATGGAACTGAGTTGGTTGTTTCGATCCAATTCATTGACGCATCTGGATGATGCATAGCTATGAACTGGTATAAAACGATATCAATGACTGTTAATGTGCATTATAAAACGCGTGGTGCTTTTTTGAGCAGCGCGCGTGCAACATTTGAAATTATATCATCACTATTATTTAATGTAAAGACTTTTTTGAATTATTTTTATTTAATATCAAGAATATGGATTAATATATTGACTTATCTTATATATAATGAGATAATAATTTTCGAAAACATGCCTAGTGGAGGCGTGTTCGTCGAGGGGAATGTGGTTTTCGTGAAGTCGTTGAAGCTCTCGCCGCTGAAGATCGTCCTGCTCTTGCTGGCGCTCATCCTGCTCGTCGTTGTCGGCGGTTGGGTGGCCCAGATGATCTGGCTGGCGTTCAAGGCCCTGGCCTTCATCGCGGCGCTCGCGCTGCTCGCCTGGGCGGCTGTCAAGTACGCCCGCCGTGGGAACTGACCATTCAACCGCTCATGCCCGCTCAGGGCCGCCCTTCGGGGTGGCCCTGAGCGGGCCTTTTACTTTTCTATCTCTATGGTTAGACAAAAAGGTAGAAAAATGCTAAAATGTCGAAGTAATAACAATAATGAAACAATCCTCTCGAAAGCTCCTGAACTTTCTCAGGCGAGGGGATGAGGAATAAGGAGTTTCAAAATGGCAGTATCTGTCGATATTAAGCAGCTGCTCGAAGCTGGTGTTCACTTTGGACACAAAACGAGTCGATGGCACCCTAAGATGGCACCATACATTCACAGTAAGCGTCAGGATAGCCACATCATTGACCTTGCAAAGACTGTAGAGGGTCTCGAAGCGGCGCTTCCATTTATTACTAAGGTTGCTGCATCTGGCAAAAAAGTTCTTTTTGTCGGTACAAAGAAACAGGCGAAGGATATTGTAAAGGCTGCAGCTGAGAAGGTTAACCAGCCTTACGTTACTGAACGTTGGATTGGTGGTATGCTCACCAACGTTAACACTGTTTCTTCACAGATTAAGAAGCTCAAAGACCTTGAACGCCGTATGGCATCTGGTGAGCTTGAAAAGCGTTACAACAAGCTTGAAGTACAGCGCTTCCAAGAAGAGATCGATGATCTTAACATGAAGTACGGTGGTATCAAAGACCTAAGTGGCAAGCCAGGCGCTATTATTGTCACTGACGTACTTGTTGATACAAATGCTGTACGTGAAGCAAAAACACTAGGCGTTCCAGTTGTTGGTATCGTTGATACAAACGCAAACCCTGACGTCGTTGATTATGTTGTACCTGCAAACGATGACGCAATCAAGGGACTTCAGCTTCTTCTTGACTACTTCACTGAAGCTGTTGCCGAAGGTGCTGGAACTGTTAAAAAAGAGGAGAAATAAATGGGCGTTTCTATCGAAGACATCAAGAAGCTAAAAGAACTTACTGGCGTTGGTCTTACTGATGCTAAGGTGGCACTCGTGGAAGCCGATGGTGATTTTGACAAGGCACTTGAAGCGATGCGCAAGAAGGGTCTTACCCGTGCTGAAAAGAAAGGTGACCGTGAAGCGCGTGAAGGGCTAATCGACAGCTACGTTCATGGTGGGCGTATCGGTGTTGTTGTTGAAGTGAACTGCGAGACAGACTTCGTTGCTCGTCTTGATGACTTCAAGAAGCTTGCTCATGAAGTTGCTATGCAGATCGCAGCGATGAGTCCTAAGTACGTAACCGCTGAAGAGATTCCTGAAGACGAGATGGCTCGTGTTCGTAAGGAAGCTGAAGAGCGCGTTGCAAGCGAGGGTAAGCCAGCCGATATCGCTGAGAAGATCGTTGATGGTCAGGTAAAGAAGCACTTTGCAGAGCAAGTTCTTATGAGCCAGCCATACATCCTTGAAGAAGGTAAGACGGTTGAAGACCATATTAAAGAAAACATCGCAAAGCTTGGTGAGAATATTGTTATCCGCCAGTTCAAGCGAATCGAGCTTGGTGTAAACGAATAATCATTCGCTACATTCTGAAAAAGAAGCATCCGGGAGACCAGATGCTTCTTTGCTTTTTGATGAACTACTCTGTTAGAATAGCTACATATGTTTGATACGAATACTTATGACGAAAAAATGAAGAGCGCCGTTGCGCATTTTGAAGATGAACTCAAGAAGGTACGTACTGGCCGTGCGCACCCAAGCATGCTTGAAGGTGTAACTGTTGAGGTGTATGGGCAGCCAATGCCGCTTAATCAGGTAGCTAATATTACTGCGCCCGAACCACAACTCCTGCAGGTAACTCCTTTTGATCCAAGTAATGTACAGCCGATTGCAGCATCGATCCGCGCCAACCAATCGCTTGGTTTTAATCCGAGTGATGATGGGCGTGTTGTCCGTATTCCGATTCCTGCACTTACCGAAGAGCGTCGTAAGCAGATGGTAAAGCAGGCAGGTGAAAAAGTGGAGGAGGCTCGTATTGCACTCCGAAACGTTCGTCAGGATGCGCTCAAAGAGGCAAAGCGCAAGAAAGATGCTAAAGAGCTGAGCGAAGACGACGTAAAGCGGGTTGAAAAAGAGATCGACGGCTTCATGGCACAGCGGCAAGCTGACATTGACGGAATATTTAAGGCTAAAGAAAAAGATATCCTTACGATCTAATGGCAGGCGCACCGCAACATATAGGGTATATCGTCGACGGGAATCGACGCTGGGCAAAGGCGCATGGTATTCCAACGTACGAAGGCCACTTAGCGGGATATAACACTGTTATTGATATCGCACTCGCTACCTTTGATGCTGGTGTTCCATTTGTTTCTGCGTACATTTTCAGTACTGAAAACTGGAAACGAAGCCAAGACGAGGTTGGAAAGCTGATGGCGCTTGTTTTAAGGCTCCTCACATCAGACGTTGAAATTCTCATGAAGAATAACGTACGACTGAAGATTCTTGGTTCACATGAAGGTGTAAGCGACAAAATTCTTGCTGCTATGGCTGCAGCAGAGGAGCGAACAAAGGACAATACGCATGGAACGCTTGCACTTTGCTTTAATTATGGGGGTCAACTTGAGATTGCGGATGCCTGTAAAAAAATTGTTCAATCTGGGGTCGATGCGAGTGAGATAACTCCTGAACTGATTGAATCATATCTGTATACACCAGAGATTCCAGCGGTTGATATGGTTGTACGAACAAGTGGCGAGCAGCGTCTTAGCAACTTCATGCTTTGGCGCGCTGCCTATAGCGAGCTTCTGTTTCTCGAAAAGCAGTGGCCAGACATGACAAAAGAAGACGTAACCGCTATACTTGAAGAGTATGAGCGGCGCGGTCGCCGATTTGGAGGATAGATGGAACTGTTGTTTGGTATTTTGATTGGCTTGTTCGTTCTGGTCATTCTTGTTTCAGTACATGAGCTTGGGCATGCGATTGCTGCGCGTCGAAGTGGAGTCGTCGTTGAAGAGTTTGGTATTGGTTTTCCGCCTCGTGCATGGGGAAAGAAGCTCAAGAACGGCGTACTATTTAGTCTCAACTGGCTTCCGCTTGGTGGTTTCGTGAAGCTGCAGGGTGAACATGATGCAGCGGATAAGAAGGGGGACTATGGTGCTGCTACGTTTTGGCAGAAGACAAAGATTCTTCTTGCTGGCGTGGTAATGAACTGGGTTATTGCCGCACTCTTATTCACTGTTCTGGCATGGACGGGACTCCCTAAGGCGATTGAAAATCAGTTTAGTGTTGCAGGTGACACGACGATTCGAAGTAGTCCACTTGAAGTAACTTCAGTTGTTAAGGGGTCACCTGCTGATAAGGCGGGACTAAAATCTGGAGATCAGATTATTCAGTTTGCGGGTCGTCCAGTTGCGAAGGCGGCAGATCTTACGAAAGACTCCGAAACGTATAAGGGTCAGCAGGTGGCGATCGTCTACTCTCGAGATGGGAAAGAAGCGACAGCTACGGCGACGTTACGATCTGACAATAGCGACCATCAGGGATATCTTGGTGTGGGATCGGGTCAGTACGAGTTTATTCATGCGACATGGTCAGCTCCGATTGTGGGTGTGGCGACGACAGGACAGTTTACCTGGGAGACGCTTAAGGGACTCGGCTCTCTCGTTGGCAATACCGTTGGCGGTGTTATCATGCAGTTTAGTGCAGACCAGGTAACTCGCGAACAGGCACAGCAGAACCTTCAGGCTGCTGGGAGTAGCGTTGCGGGCCCTGTGGGGATTCTAGGTACAATTTTTCCGAGCGCAGAACGGGCGGGATTGACACAGTTGGTCTTTCTTGCGGCGAATATCTCTCTTGCGCTCGCAGTTATGAATATTCTACCAATTCCAGCACTTGATGGTGGACGATGGTTTGTGACTGCAATATATCGAATTATGAAAAAGCCGCTCAGTAAGGAACGTGAAGAGCAAATCCAAGGAACTGGATTCATGATTCTTATGCTCCTCGTAATCGTAATTACCATTGCAGATGTGACGAAGTTGTTTAAATAAATGGATGTGGCAGTAAAACAATCAGGGAGATCTTGGAGGAGGGCAATACTTCTGCTTCTCTGGGCGCTATTTGCGGTCCTTGTGGGGCAGATCATTGCTGAACTCGGTGTCTATCTCGGCTCTCTGGCTGGTATATCTCTCCCTCTTAATCCTGCCGTAGGACTCACTATTCTTTCTTCAGTAGCCTATCTTCTTACGCTGCTTATCCTCATTGGCGTGCCGTGGATTTTGAAAAAGCGTGCAACGACGCGGAAACAGCTTGGTTTTACGGGTCTTCCAACATGGCTTGACCTTGGACTTGGCCCTGCGGGGTACGTCATCTATGCAATTATTGGCAATATTGTTATTAAGCTGATTGCTGCACTTATTCCTGGGTTCGATGATGCTCAGGCTCAGGATATAGGTTTTCAAAACCTCTCAATGCAGTATGAATATATATTTGCCTTTATAACACTTGTTGTCGTTGCTCCAGTTGCCGAAGAAGTTGTATTTCGAGGCTATTTGTATGGAAGACTTCGCGGTCATCTACCTCTATGGGTTGCGATGGTGGCAACGAGCGCCTTATTTGGGCTTGCACATTTTCAGTGGAATATCGCGATAGATGTTTTTGTCTTGAGTATGGTTGCGTGTTCGCTTCGGGAAGTGACGGGCTCAATCTGGGCTGGTATCTTGCTACATATGATTAAAAATGGGATAGCATTCTATTTTCTCTTTATAAATCCTTCTTTTTTGGTACAATAGAAAGGTATGGCGATGAGATTTATCCCAACTTTCTCTTTTCGTATTCCGGCTTGCCGGTAGTATTTTTATACCCCAGTGTGACTACATGAAAAAATGAATGACAGGAGTACGAAATTAAATATGCGAGTATCACAATTATTTACAAAAACGAGTAAGACTGCACCAGCGGATGAAGTAGCAAAAAACGCACAACTTCTTATCCGAGCAGGATTTGTCTATAAAGTTATGGCAGGTGTATATGCGTACACTCCACTTGGACTACGCGTCCTTGAGAATATTAAGCAGATTGTACGTGAAGAAATGAACGCAATTGGTGGGCAGGAGCTCATTATGAGTAGCCTTCAGAAGCGCGAGACATGGGAAGAAACGGGGCGATGGGACGATGAGGTTGTCGATGTTTGGTTTAAGTCAAAGCTAAAAGATGATACGGAAGTCGGTTTCGGATGGTCGCACGAAGAAGCGATCATTGAGATGGTGAAGCAGTACCTTGAAAGCTACAAGGACCTTCCAATTAACGTTTATCAGTTCCAGACTAAACTGCGTAATGAGCTTCGTGCGAAGAGCGGTATTATGCGTGGCCGAGAATTTGTCATGAAGGATATGTACTCATGCAGCATTGACGAAGCGCAACATGAGGCATTCTACCAGGCATCGATTGAGGCGTATAACCGCGTGTTTGAGCGACTTGGCATTGGTGAGGATACCTATGTGACATTTGCGAGCGGTGGGGCATTTACGCAGTTCAGCCATGAATTCCAGACGGTATGTGATGCTGGTGAGGATGTGATTTATCTTCACCGCGAGAAGAACATTGCCGTTAATGAAGAGGTCTTAGATGACGACAACCTAGCTAAGCTGGGAATTAAGCGCGAAGAGCTCGAGCAGGTAAAAAGCGCTGAAGTGGGAAACATTTTCAACTTTGGCACTCAAAAGAGTGAGGATACTAACTTTACCTTCACGAACGCGGAGGGTAAAAAGCAGCATGTCTTTATGGGGTCGTACGGCATCGGTATTACCCGCCTCATGGGGGTTATTGTTGAAAAATTCTCAGATGAGAAGGGGATCATTTGGCCGGAAAACATTGCACCTGCGAAAGTTTATCTTGTACGCATTGGCGGCGATGAGGCAATAAAGCAGGCAGATACGCTCTATGATGATCTTCGAGCACTTGGTATTGAAGTGCTCTACGATGATCGCGATGAGCGTCCAGGCGCTAAGTTCGCAGATGCGGAGCTTATGGGTATCCCATACCGTGTAACGGTAAGCGACCGCCTGATAGAAGCAGGGAAGCTCGAGCTGACCCCAAGGACAACAGGGGAGACCAAGCAGTTGACACGCGAAGAGCTGCTTGATACACTAAATTGATTGTAAACAGTATTTCGTTTACTACACTATATATAGCGGATGATGTGTGTATAACTACACAATGATAGACAAGAAGGAAAACGTAATGAAGAAACTATACCAGATCACTGACGAAGGCAAGGCTGAACTTGAGGAAGAGCTCGCAGAATTAAAGGGCCGCCGTGGTGCTATCGCTGATAAGATTGCGGAAGCACGTGATTACGGTGACTTAAGCGAGAACGCCGAATACGACGCTGCTCGTGAAGAGCAGGGTATGGTTGAAAGCCGTATTGCCGAAATCGAAGACATCCTCCTTAACGCAGAGCTTATTAAAGCCGTTAAGGGCTCAAAGGTTGCACTTGGAAGCAAGGTTGAGCTAAAAACTACTGCTGGAAAGACAGTTCGCTATACTGTTGTTGGTCCAGTTGAAGCAGATCCACTTGAAGGAAAAATCAGTAACGAGTCGCCAATTGGTGTTGCGCTTATGGGCAAGAAGGTTGGCGACGAGGTTGCTATTACGACACCAAAGGGTGAAGTGAAGTACGAGATCGTATCGATCAGCTAGTTGAAATGTAAAAGAACAAAGACGTCGCTGGTCGTATGACCGGCGGCGTCTTTTTAAGAGATATGGTATACTATAACAGATATGGCGACACTACAAGACTACCGAAACGAGCGACTGAGTAAGCTCGAACAGCTAAAAACGCTCGGGGTAAATCCATTTCCCGCAGAAACACACCGAACGCATAATGCAGGCGACATTACTGCTCGCTTTGAAGACCTTCAAGGTCAAACAGCAACTGTAGCGGGACGAATTGTCGGTATCCGGAGTTTTGGAAAGCTCGCTTTTATTGTCCTTAAAGATTTTAGTGGTCAAGTGCAACTTTTTCTTCGAGCTGGTGAGGTAGCTGAACTCGACGCGGCTAAAGGGATTCTCGGTATGAAGCAAGTTTCACTTCTCGATACTGGTGACTTCGTGGAAGCAACAGGAGAAGTGATTAAGACGCAGACAGGTGAGATATCAATTGGAGTGAAGACACTCCGCCTCCTTACGAAGTCACTCCGACCAATGCCAACTGAACTTACGAATAAAGAAGAGCGTATGCGTCGACGTTACGTGGATATGAATGTGAACCAGGAAGTTCGCGATCGCTTTGTCCGCCGGAGTAAGTTTTGGCAGGCGACCCGCGATTTTCTAAACCAACGTGGGTTTATTGAAGTAAACATCCCTGTGCTTGAACATACGACAGGGGGTGCGGATGCTAACCCTTTCGTAACGCACATGGATGCGCTTGATCAGGACTTTTATCTTCGTATTAGCCACGAGCTACCACTTAAACGTCTTATCGGTGCTGGGTTTGAAAAAGTGTATGACCTTGGTCCCCGTTTTCGCAATGAAAACTACAGCGACGAGCATCTTCCTGAACATGTTGCCATGGAGTGGTACTGGGCATATGCAAATTGGCAAGACGGTATGCAGTTCATGGAAGAAATGTACAAGTATGTTCTCAAGGAGACTTTTGGAACGCTTCAATTTAATGTGAGGGGCTTCGATGTCGATATGAGTGGCAAATGGGAAGTCTGGGACTATGAGACGATTATTAAGGAGCGCTACGGTATTGATGTCTATGAGAGCTCACTTGATGAAGTGAAGAAGGCACTTGCAGACAATAACCTTGAAGTCGAGAAGACCGAAAACAGAGCGCGTGGTATCGACAAGCTATGGAAGCATATTCGTAAGGATGTGGCTGGCCCAGTTTGGCTAATTAACACCCCGAAATTTATTAGCCCGCTCGCAAAATCAAACCCAGATGATGAACGAACCGTTCAACGATTCCAACCGGTGATTGCCGGCTCTGAGCTTGGCAATGGTTTCTCAGAACTGAATGATCCGATTGACCAGCTCAACCGCTTTATTGAGCAGCAGAAAATGCGTGACGAGGGTGACGAAGAGGCGATGATGCTCGATATCGACTACGTTGAGATGCTTGAGTATGGTATGCCGCCTGCATGTGGGTGGGGAAATAGTGAACGAGTCTTCTGGATCTTTGAAGGCGTGACCGCGCGCGAAGGGGTACCATTCCCACAACTCCGTATGGAGTATGACAATACGACGAAGGCAATCTACCCTGAAGTAACCTTCGAACATGGAGCTAAAGAGTAAGAGCTGCCTCTCCCATAAAAACGCCCATATGGGCGTTTTTTGTTACAATGAGGCTATGAAATGGATGCGCGTATGGCTCTTGATCACTACACTAGGAATTATTTTTGGCGGCGCATCACCGGTTCATGCACGGAATGTAAATGATTTTACGATTCAGTCATTTGATGCCTCATATACGCTATCCAAGGATGCAGAGGGAAGATCGCTTCTTAAGACGACTGAGACGATCGCTGCAACATTCCCTGAAGCAGATCAGAATCACGGAATCGAGCGAGCTATCCCCGAACAGTATGATGGTCATTCTGTCCATCTTTCGATTGAGGGTGTAAAAGATGAGACGGGTACTGCAATTACGTATGACACCTATGAATCGAATGATAATCTTGTGCTTCGTATTGGAGATCCGAATGTGTACGTTCATGGACAAAAGAGGTATGTAATTTCATACGTCCAACATGATGTAACGAAATACTTTACAGATACGGAAAGCGATGAATGGTACTGGGATGTTAATGGAACGGAATGGTCTCAGCCTATCGATAAGGTGCATGCCCGCGTCCAAATCGACTCTTCGTTAATGCCGAACGCGACAAGTGTTGCATGTTACCAGGGCACATCAGGCTCCAGGGATACCTGTGATGGAGCGGCGAAGCCTACTGAGACTATGGACTTTAACGCACAGTCACTTGCTGCAGGGGAGACGCTCACAGTTGCGATTGGCTTTAAGCCGCAGACATTTGCGGCGTATCAACCTACGGCAGAAGAGAAAGTCATGGCATTTCTACTCGCTGCATGGCTTATAGCATTGATCGTGGGGTTCATTATTGCTGTCGCAGCCGTTATCTGGATGGCAGTACTACGACACCGAGTCATGCATCGACAAAAAGGGCGTCAGACGGTCATTCCAGAATACTTGCCGCCAAAGGACTTTAGCGTCCTTGTTTCCGCCGAGGTGAAGGGTGAGCATCCTTCGGCGACAACGGCGCAGCTGCTGGATTTTGCAGTGCGCCATTATATAAAGATATATGAGACAAAGCAGAAGACGTTTCTACGCTCAGCGGAGTATGAACTTGAGATCATAAAGGATACAAGTGATCTTCATGCGGAAGAGAAGCAGCTCCTTAAAGATCTATTTGGCGATCCAAGCGTCGGTGCGCGTTTTGAAATGAAGAAGCTTAGCAGAGACTATACAATGCGGCGAACTCTGATTGCGAGCGGCAAGAAAGTGCGGAGTATGGTGAGAAATGAGTACGCACTTTTCGAACGGGCAACCAAAGAGGCAAAGATACTGAATAGAGTATCGACGATTCTTATAATTCTTGCCATAGTAACACTTTCGCCTCCGCTTCTTATTGCGGCAATCATTGGGTACTCGTTTGCTTATTCATTATGGCCACTTACGGCTAAAGGAAAAGAACTCGAAGGGTATCTAGACGGTCTCAAACTATACATCTCTGTTGCGGAGGAAGAGCGACTTAAAATGCTCCAAAGCCCTGAAGGTGCCGAGAAGGTTGGATTGGTGAACGGTGACGACGTAAAACAGCTCGTAAAGCTTTATGAGCGCGTCCTACCATATGCTGTCCTCTTCGGGCAGAGTAAGGAGTGGGTAAAGCAGCTTGGCGCATACTACGATGAGTCGTCGGTACAGCCGGAGTGGTATTCCGGAAATGGGGCATTTAATGCGGTGATATTTAGCTCGGCAATGACATCCTTTAATTCGCAGATGACTTCCTATGGTTCCTCCGATAGCTCAAGTAGCGGTGGATCTTCTGGAGGCGGATTCGCTGGCGGCGGTGGTGGAGGTGGCGGCGGGGGTGGCTGGTAGTACCTAGCCCGTTGATCTGAAAACTGGTATAATATCCCCTATGTTAGACATCCGTTATATCCGCGAAAACGCTGCCGCGGTGGCCGAGAATGCTCGCCGCAAAGGCTACGACGTCAATATTGATGAACTTCTTGAGTTTGACGCCTCCAAGCGATCTCTTCAGCAGCGCGCTGATGAACTTCGCGAGAAGCGTAATGATATATCGTCGCGGATGAAGGGCGGGCGTCCCTCTGATGATCTCATTGCCGAAGGCAAGACGATTAAAGAGGAACTTGCTGGTGTTGAAGCTGAATTGAAGCAGGTTGATGACGATTTTATGACGCTGTATAAGAAGGTGCCAAATATGGCACTTCCTGATGTACCAGTGGGCGCCAGCGAAGATGAGAACGTTGTTGCTAAGAAGGTGGGCGAACCACGCGTCTATGACTTTAAGGTCCGTAACCATGCTGAGATTGCAGAGCTGCATGGATGGCTCGACAAAGAGCGCGCCGCTAAGGTTGCTGGGTCGCGTTTTACATATCTAAAGGGTGACATGGTACGCCTTCAATTTGCACTCATCCAATTTGTGATGGATAAGTTATCTGACCAGACGTTTATTGATGAGGTAATTCGTGAGAATAAGCTGCAGGTAAGCAATAAGCCATTTCTTCCCGTACTTCCACCATACATGCTTCGCACTGATCTTTACGATGCAATGGACCGGTTAGAGCCCCGGGATGATCGCTATAAGATTGAGGGAGATGATCTCTGGCTGCAGGGAAGTGCTGAGCACGTACTCGGAAGTATGCATGCCGATGAGGTTATTGACGAGGCTGATCTTCCACTCCGGTATATAGGATATGCAACAAGCTTCCGCCGCGAGGCTGGTACTTACGGAAAAGACATGGAAGGTATGTTCCGTATGCACCAATTCGACAAACTTGAAATGGAGAGCCTCGGTGTTTCTGAAAATGGACTCAATGAGCACCTCTTTATGGTTGCAGTTCAAGAAAAAATTATGCTGCTCCTTGAAATCCCTTACCAGGTACTTCTAAAATGTACTGCCGATATTGGTAAGCCAAACGCGCGTGGCGTTGACATTGAGGCGTGGCTTCCTGGTCAGAATAAATACCGAGAAACACATACTGCAGACTATATGACAGACTACCAGGCTCGTCGGTTGAAGACACGCGTGCGTCGTGAGGCTGGGCTCGAACTGATCCACACGAATGATGCGACCGCTCTGCCGCTGAGCCGTGGTCCTATTGCCATTCTCGAAACGCACCAAAACGAAGATGGATCGGTAACGATTCCAGAGGCACTCCGTCCATATATGGGTGGTCGTGCTACGATTGGTGAGAAATAGCTTCCTCCTGAAAGTGCTATACTAAAAGTATGTTCCTAAACAAGAAGGAGGAAAGTATGAGCACTGTTTTAATAACTGGTGAACACTACGATGTGGATGACGTAACGCGAAAATACGTCATTAAAAAGCTTTCTCGTCTTGAAAAGTATCTCCCGCGTCATGCACGAAGCAGTGCGAGCGCCGAAGTAAAACTTCGCCAGATCAACGAATCTCATGGTAATAAATACGAAGCGGAGGTGATTATGCATGTTCCGGATAGGACACTTCTCGCCAAAGACTCAACACTCAACATGCTCGCTGCTGTCGACATTGTTGAAGCAAAGCTTATTAACCAGCTTCATAAATACAAAGAGACAACGATGCGTCGTGCTCCGCGGAAGCGACTCTTCGGCCGACTGCGCCGTGCCTTCTAAGGGAAGAATTCTGGAAAGACAAGCAGTTTCTCCTCGATATTACTTTGCTATGGCAATAAAACGGCGTATAATGGAACCAAAATAGACTCAGAAATTCAGATACCGGAGGGGTAATATGGTCAGTCGACAGAAAGTATTAACAAAAGTGTTTGGGGATCCTCAAGCACGTGTTCTTAAGGCGCTTCAGAAAAAAGTTGCAGCAATTAATGACCTGACTGACAAATACAAAAAAATGTCAGATACGGAACTCCAAGAGCAGACTGCCGTACTAAAAAAACGACTCGAAGAAAAAGGTGTGACACTCGATACGCTCCTTCCGGATGCTTTTGCGCTTGTCCGTGAAGCTTCTGATCGTAAAATGGGTATGCGTCATTTCGACGTACAACTTATCGGGGGTATGGCACTTCATGAAGGCAACGTCGCAGAGATGAAGACGGGTGAAGGAAAGACACTTGTTGCGACGCTTCCGTCGTATCTTAACGCACTCGACGGTAAAGGTGTGCATGTTGTGACTGTTAACGACTACCTTGCGCAGCGTGACGCAAGCTGGATGGGTGAACTGTATGATTTTCTTGGTATGTCGACAGGCGTCATTATTAATGACGCGTCATTTGTCTACGACAAAGACTTCGACAACGAAGCGCATGACGACCCCCGTATGCGCAAGCTTCGCCCGGTTTCTCGTAAAGAGGCATATGCTGCCGATATTACCTACGGCACAAACAATGAATTTGGATTCGACTACCTCCGTGACAACATGGTGAATGAAGTGGATCTTCTCCGTCAGCGCGAGCTGAATTTTGCGATCGTGGACGAGGTAGACTCAATCCTCATTGACGAAGCACGTACACCGCTCATTATTAGTGCCCCAGCAGCGGAGAATCCTGAGAGCTATCTTCAATTCTCAAAGATTGCAGCGAAGCTTACCCCAAATGACTACATCCTCGATGAGAAGCGCCGGAGTGTATCACTGACTGATGAGGGTGTTGATAAGGTACAGAAGCTGCTTGGTATTAAGAACCTCTACACGCCCGAATATGTTCGTTCTGTATACCACATGGACCAGGCGCTTCGTGCGCAAACCCTCTTTAAGCGGGACAAAGACTATGTAGTGACCACTGATGGTGAAGTGGTAATCGTTGACGAACACACTGGTCGTCTTATGCAAGGTCGTCGCTACAATGAAGGACTTCACCAAGCGATTGAGGCAAAGGAGAATGTGCCGGTACTTCAGGAGAGCATGACGCTTGCAACTGTCTCATTCCAGAATTTCTTCCGCCTTTATAAGAAGCTCTCTGGTATGACCGGTACTGCCTTTACCGAAGCCGAAGAGTTCCAGCAGATCTACAGCCTTGATGTTGTGCAGATCCCACCAAACAAGCCGGTGCAGCGTAAAGACCATGAAGACCTTATCTACAAGACGGAGAAGGCAAAACTTCGAGCAGTAGCGGATGCGATTAAAGAGCACCACAAGGCGGGCCGCCCTGTTTTGGTTGGTTCTGCATCGATCGCCAAGAACGAACTGATCGCAAGTTGGCTCGATAAGGAAAAAGTTCCGTATGAGATTCTTAACGCGAAGAACAATGAACGCGAGGCAGCAATTATTGCGAAGGCGGGTGAGAAGGGTGCTGTGACACTCGCCACAAACATTGCTGGACGTGGTACCGACATTAAGCTCGGTAAAGGCGTTGCTGAACTTGGCGGTCTTGTCGTTATTGGTTCGGAACGACATGAGTCGCGCCGTATCGACAACCAGCTTCGTGGACGTAGTGGTCGTCAAGGAGATCCCGGGGAGACTCAGTTTTACGTTTCCACCGAGGATGATCTTATGCGTATTTTCCAGGGTGAGCGTATTGCGGGCCTCATGGATCGTCTGGGTGTTGCAGAAGATGAGCCAATCCAACACAAATCTGTTTCTAAGACACTCGAAGCGGCGCAGAAACGTGTGGAGGGTTATAACTTTGATACTCGAAAGAATGTCGTGCAGTACGACAACGTTATCAACCGTCACCGCCGTGTTGTCTACACAATGCGCCGCAAGATTCTTGAAGGTGATGATATTAAGCCCGAGATCGAGCGCCTCCTTACTGAGAAGCTTCGGGATCTGACTTTTGTTCCGGCTAAGAATAATAAGCAGTTCGTAAGTGAGTTTGAATCAATCTTCCCACTTGACGCAAAAGAAATCGCCAAGATTGGTGAGGTGAAGAAGGATAAGCTACGCTTCGACGAAGCAAAGGCTGCGGTTGAGAAACTTTACAAGGCGAAGGAAGAAGAGCTTGATGAAGAGATCATGCGCAAGGTCGAGCGTGAAGTGTATCTTCAGGTACTCGATACACTTTGGATGCAGCACCTTGAGAACATGCAGCATCTCCGCGAGGGAATTCACTGGCGAAGCGTGGGGCAGCGTGACCCACTTGTTGAATACCGTAGCGAATCTCAAAAACTATTTGATAGCTTGCAACTCTCACTCCGAGACGAAGTGCTTCGTACGATTATGCACGTTCACCCAAGCGATGTGATTGCTCGTCAGGATGAGGACCACGATACAGAACTCACCCGACTTGCTGAATCTGCTGTTGAAAAAGGGGTTAACGAGGTAACGGGTGGTACACTTAACCGTGACGCCGACTTTAAGACAAAGAAAGATCAGACGGAAGCGGCTGTTAACAAACAGAAGAATGACGCGCGCAAAAAGAAGAAGAGTCAGCGTCAGAACCGTAAAAAAGGCCGTAAATAAAAACCGCCTCACATCCCGCATGCTGTGCGGGATGTGAGGCTTTAGCCGGTGTCCTCATCGTGCTACCGGTCTCCCGCATTTGCACTTGGCTGTCGTTGTCTTGTTGGAGCGTCCGCATTCACACGTTCGCCACCAGAACTGAAGAATCAACACCTAGCTCACCTCCTCGCAGGGTGAGACTTATTATATAACTTTATAATTGTATATGCAAAATAATGAGCCGTGCTTTTAAGCTATAAGGGGTAGAAAAAAGCGCTCAGAAGTGGCACAATAGAACCTAGTTTTATTGCGAGAAAATTTAGGAGAGGGTTTTTTGAAACACACAGTTGAAGAGGTGAAGCTAGCGAATGGTGCACGCGGTCTGCTTATAGATATTCCAGGCGCGACGGTCATGAGCTTCCAGTTCCAATTCCGTGCAGGGAATTACTACGTTAAAAATAAAGATATTTATGAAACAGCGCACATTATGGAGCATATGGCGTTTGGAGCCAATGCACGGTTCAAGAGTGAGCATGAATACGAGGCGGAGTTTACGAAGAACGGCGCGTACCATAACGCATATACAAGTGATCTCTCTATGGTGTATGTCGCAGATTGCGCAGACTTTGAATGGGACCGCATCTTTGACCTGCAGCGCGTTGCTATATGTCAGCCTAAGTTCAATGCCAATGAGCTTGAAGCTGAGAAGGGTAACGTAAAAAGTGAACTCACGGGGTATCTCAACAACCATAACCGCGTCCTATGGCCAAAGATTCAGCAACTCCTTGGTGAGGATGTATATACGTTTTGGCAGCGGCTTCAGACGATTCCAAATGTGACACTTGCAGACATTCGTCGTCACCATAAGCTGACACATACTGCATCTAACATGCGTTTTGTTATCGCTGGAAAGCTTCATGGGCGTAAAAGTGAGATTAAGCGTCAGCTTGAAGATTGGGAGCTTCCAAAAGGCGAGCGATTTGAAGTGCCTCGCCATGAGCTTTCGCGCGCTAATCCTAACCTTATTCGCCGTAAGGAGGCGTCAAATCTTACATTCGGCTGGTCTCTCACTATTCCACGCGAACTTACAGACGAAGAGAGTGAGGCAATGGACTGCCTCGATCAGATTTTAACCGGTACAATGCACTCACGTATCTACGGTGCTGCACGTAAGAAGGGGCTGGCGTATGGGATGTTTTCTGATACCTCGGTTGGTTTCTATGATTCTTCGTGGGACTTTGGTGGGCAAGTGAACCTTGACACTGCACCTGCGCTTTTTGACATAATCGTACGAGAAGTGAAGGGTGTTATGGACGGCAAGATCACCGAAGCCGAGCTTGAAGCAGCTAAGTCGTATGCGCTTGGCCGTTACCAGATGGGGGCGCAGACGGTATCCCAGATCAGTAACTTCTATACAAACCGTTACTTTGCAGATGACGTTGTGAAGGATTACAATAAAGTTCCGGACTCAATTCGTAAAACAACACTCACTAGCATGGTTGATACGGCGCGTGAATTTATTGCCAGCGATGCGTGGGTACTTGCAGGGGTGAGTAGCGGAGAAAAAGAAGACATTGTTGCGTTGAATGATAAATTAGCACGTCTTTTCGAAAGGAACTAAACGAGATTTATGAAAGTTGCAATCGCAGGATATGGCATTGAGGGTAAGTCGAACTATACGTACTTTTTGAATCAAGGTCATGAAGTTGTGATTGTTGATGAACATGAGGTGAAGGATGCTCCTGTCGATGCTTCGGTCATCTGGGGTGAAAACGCCTTTAGCCGATTAAAAGGTTTCGATATGGTGGTTCGTACGGCAGGTCTTGCTCCAAGAAAAATTGTGACTGATGGAAAGATCTGGTCGGCGACAAATGAGTTCCTCGCTAAGTGTCCTGCTCCTATAATTGGAGTGACTGGGAGTAAGGGGAAGGGGACGACGTGTAGCCTGATCGCGAGTATCCTGCGTGCAGGAGGTCATACAGTACACCTTGTGGGCAATATTGGTGTGCCTGCACTTGATATTCTACCCACAATTCAAACGGGCGATATTGTTGTGTATGAAATGAGCAGCTTTCAACTTTGGGACGCGGAGAAAAGTCCACAGGTAGCGGTTGTACTGATGATTGAACCTGACCACTTAGATGTTCACAAGAACTTTGACGAATATGTTGGAGCCAAGGCGAATATTGCAACACATCAGCGCGTCATTGACCTCGTTGTGTATAAGGCGCAGAATAGTTTATCTTCCTCGATTGCGTCAGCCTCGGCTGGAGATAAGGTAGGATTCCCGTGGGTACAAACCGCACATGTGAGCGATGACGCATTCTGGTATGGGGACACCCGGCTCTGTGATGTTAATGCCTTAAAGCTTCCTGGTGTACATAATCTTGATAACGCATGTGCCGCGATCGACGCCGCCTGGCGATGGGTAAAAGATGGTGATGTTATCGCAAAAGGGCTTTCTGCATTTACAGGACTTCCACATCGATTGAAGTTTGTTCAAGAGATAGAAGGGGTAAAGTACTACGACGACAGTATCGCAACCACCCCGGGAAGCGCAATTGCTGCAATGTACGCATTCTCCCAGCCAAAGATCCTCATCCTGGGTGGGTCGAGTAAGGGTGCTAACTTTAGCGAGGTTGCTCGAACAGCTCAAGAAGTAGGAATAAAATTGGCAATTCTTATTGGAGAAGAGGCGAAGAAGCTCCAACCGCTTTTTGAAAACGTACGTGTGCCATTCGTAAACCTTGGCACGGAGGTATCTATGGAAGAAGTTGTCGATACGGCGTACAAGAAAGCAGTCCCAGGAGATGTAGTCGTTCTAAGTCCTGCATGTGCGAGTTTTGGAATGTTCAAGAACTATGCAGACCGCGGCGAGCAGTTCATTGCAGCGGTCAACGCGCTTAATCCTAGTGAAGTGATACAATAAGAGAATAACGAAAGGGAACTGTGCAGCCATTACGAAAGCGGCTTGACGTGCTGCGACAATCTATTAGTGACGCATACGAGCGCTTAGCGATCGATGCTAAAGCGCAGCATGCACATGAAGTTGAACAGGAGCTTGCCGCTCCTGAGATTTGGAATAATCCGGCGTATGCGCAGGAGAAGTCAAAACAGCTCGCCGCTTTGAATGCTGTTATTGTTCCGTGGCAGACGCTCCGTGCTCAGGCTAATGATATCGAAGAGCTCATGGAACTGGGGGACGAGAGTCTACTCGGTGAGTTCGAAGGTCAGGTGACGGCGCTTGAGAATGAATTTGGGGAGCGTAAGAAAGAGCTTCTCTTTAACGGTGAATATGATGATCATAATGTCATTCTGCGTCTGAGCGCTGGGGCGGGAGGTACAGACGCACAGGACTGGACGCAAATGCTTGAACGCATGTACTTACGTTGGGCTGAGCGTGCAGGAATGCAAGCTACAACGATTGAACGCTCAACCGGCGAAGAAGCGGGGATTAAATCGTCAGTTATTGAAATAACTGGGCCGTATGCGTATGGTAAACTGCAAAGCGAAAATGG
>DATFHX010000021.1:0-41530 GCA_035247945.1 Saccharimonadales bacterium (SeqCode)
TCAGAGTCTATTTTGTTGAACTGAATGAAGAGTCCCATGCCGCCTAGGCGCAATCTGGCGGTCGTGTAGGTTGTGCGTCGAAGATGTTACTTAATTTTGAAGAAAGTTTTGCAGCCTCTTCTCCTAGACGCACGATCCTACATGTAGGAGGAATAAGGGGTATCAATGAAGGATGAACACGAACACAAGTGGCACACTACAGATAAGCCAAATCACCTAGAATGCACAGTTCAGAATTGCAATACTGTAACTTCTCTCGTGGATGCACTAGCAAACGCAGCCAGCGATGCCGCAATCCAGGCTAAAGTCCAGGTACTCACAACACAGCTGAGAAACGGCTACCTAAAAAAGAACGCACGTGACATCGCCTACAGCTTTGTGCGATCCCATGGCATTGAAGGTTTCGTACATGAACAGGAGTCCCTTCTGTGAGCGTCTACTACGACAAGAAGCGAAGACAATATGTCGTAAGTCGATTCGAGAATGGAATGAGCCATCAGCTCGGTCATTTCGATAACGAAGTAGATGCCGAAATTGCAGACTTGGAGTGGCAAGAAGATCAGGATGAAGCCATTGCTGAAGATAATCTCATGTATACGCATGACTGGTATCAGAGTAAGCATCGGCAACAGAAGGAACTTTACAAGAAGTATCCACCATACAAAAAGGACTAAGGCGAGATGGTATACAGCGTAAAAAAGTCTCTCGATTCTATGAAAGTCGCCCAATGTCCGAAGTGTGGATCGAAACGTCTTATGCTTCAAGCGGGAAAACTCACCTGTACGAATTGCTCAGAACTCATAGGCAAAACCAATGAGGGTCGTTCAAATAAGTACGGAGCGAAGAAGACAGAATTCAATGGGAAGAGGTTTGACTCGCGTTTCGAGGCAAGTGTTGCAATGGAGCTCGAAACCATGAAGCGGGCGGGTGAGATAAAAGACTACGACACTCAATACCGAGTTGAAATGCCAATACACCGACAGGATGGCCTACTCGGTTTCATAGTGAAGCATAAAGTAGATTTTCGGAGACATAACAACGATGGATCATTCACCTTGATTGAAGCAAAAGGCGTAGAGACCGACGACTACAAATGGAGGCGAAGATGTCTTGAAGAGCTCTGGCTCCCATTCCATAGAGACCATGACTATCAGGTGATTAAACAGCATAGGAGGTAGGATGCAGTATCAATTAAGAAAGCGGGAAGAGTTTAGCCATATAGCAGGATACTGGCAAGAGACCTACTCTCTGTGGTATATGAAGCCGATATTTGGCTTTAAGATATGGCGACGAGTCGTAGAGTATAGCCCTACGGGGGAGATACAGCGAGCTACCGGAGATAGATTGTGGGCGCGGAGAATAGCAGAGGAGTTGAAAATTGATATGCCGAAAGACGGGAGTACCTTCTAGTGGGCAAAGTAAAACTAGATCTCGAAGCAGCTGAAGTTGCTACTATGCTCGCTCGGATATCAATAGGTGCCAAAGACATCAATCAACTCCACGTTCGCCGCAAAGCAAGCGGAAAGTTTTCAGTTAAGTTAAACACATCAATTAAATCAGAGGAGAAATCAAATGACTAAATATCGACTGCTTAGAGACCTTCCATTTATGAATAAGGGTGAAATCTTTGACGATGCAGAAGCTCCAGTACTCACGATAAGTGGAGTGCACTTTGATGAGAAGTCTCCTAATATCCAAAGGACGGAGACAGCCTCTTTATATAGCAATCTTCCCGACTGGTTCGAAAAGATAGAAGAGCACAATGAGGGTCGTCTGAAGGATTACTTCAGGATTAACAGCCAGATGCAAATTGTATCAGCGCCGGACAACGGCAGCCCAAAGAGTGACCGTATGTTCGAAGTTGGTAACTACTTTAAGACTACAGAACTTGCAGAAGCTGCACGAGATCAGATACTTATATTCCTCGATATGTACCGCGAGCATAATCAGGGCAAATGCGATTGCGCAAAGGATGGTCAGAGCAACGAGGGGAGTTCGATGGAAGACTTCCTCAATGATGTCGAGACTAAGGTTAAAGAAGCGCTTGGCATTAAAGAGTCATGATTACTGATAAGTACGAAGAGGAAAAGCAACTTGATCGGATTCGTTCTGAAATCGAGAGCACTATGGAAGGGGTCAAGGGGAAATTCGCACCTGGTACACTCTTAACGCTCCTCGTGAGACACCCTGCTCTTCCTGAGTCTTCAATGCTACTTACGGAAGACTCTCCCGAAGAAGTAATCAAAGAGATAAATTCGTTCATAAGTAGGTAATAACAATAAAAGTGAGTCGTAGCTCACTTCAAGCATCACATAGCAATAAGTATTGGTGTGGTTACGTATGCGGTGCTTGAAATGGGTTGCGACCAATCATAAGTTGGGAGAATTTGATGGATTGGAATATGTTCGACGAAGTAGAAAGACTACTAGATGAAATTGACGGGGAGCTAAAAGCCCAAAGACTGATATCAATGCTATTTATTATCGCTAATGCCGGATTATCTATATGGACTGCCGTCAACCATGCTGTTCTACTTACCATCATTAATTTCCTGCTTCTAGTGGCGTGGTCGATTGTGTTTATTCAACACACAGATGATCTTGAGCACAATGACGCCCATAGGAGAGATATGAAGCATCTAAGGAAGATCGTAGAAGATGCGGAGCGAGAGAAGTCTAAATGAAAGCAACTCTTAAATATAACGACCAAGAAATAGAAGTAGATATCTCAGAGGAAGAGATTGAAAAGCTTAGGGTGAAAGAGACTATCTATGATGTGGACTGGCAACCTGGTCATGGCCAACAATATTGGACAGCCAGTTCATATGGTTACATTCACGCACACACTTTTGAAAATGACTCTACAGACTACTTGGCGTATGAATTGGGAAACTTCTACCCAACTAGAGAAGCAATTCAACATGCGCTGGAAGTCAAAAAGGCTGAGATGCGTATCAAGCGTGCTGCAACTCTTAAGAACCCTGATTGGGGTGATGGTGAACAACGTAAATATATTATTTATTATGACTATCAGCGCGACATTTTATACACGATCTATGATTTCTATGTCAGTAATAAGGCAATTGCTTATTACGCCACCCTACAAGATGCTGAGAAAGCTATCAAAGAGCAAGAAGAAGATTATCTATTAGTATTTGGAATAAAGAAGTAATGAGTAAATTCAAAGTTGGCGACAAAGTTAAGGTGATAGCAAGTACTTGGGGTCCAAACAGCAGGACTAGAGCAATGATCGGATCTGTTTATGTGATAAAAGAGATAAATGATGGAATATGTGCTATAGGTACGCCCGATTTTGCATATTGGTTCAACCCGTCAGACCTCCGGCCGTTCAAGAAAACGCTGAAAGATGTGGAAGCTGGAGACGTTGTCCTGAATGAGCATGGCAATGAGTTTAGGGTTGTTGAAGCTCTCAATAATGTGTTCGCCTATGTCACGACTGTAGTGGATCACGGTGGCATAGCATGGATGGAGTTCTCTGAAGCGGAGGAATATGGTTGGAAGCTTAAAGACGCCGAACCTGAAACTATAGAAATAAATGGCAAGAAGTATAACAAAGAAGATGTTGTTGAACGTCTGGCGGAATTGGAAGAACTATAGAAAGCATCATGAATAGAGAAATTAAGTTTAGAGCATGGGACAAGATAGATAATCGGATGCACAATCCGAAAGGACTCCAGCGTCATCATTATACTTTGAACTATCAGACTGACCGCGTGGAGATATCATTTATCGGTATGGATAACGCAAAGCATTTTGAGCTTATGCAATACACCAATCTCAAAGACAAGAACGGTGTGGAGATATATGAGGGGGACGTTGTTAAAGCATGGTCTGGTGACTTTTGGTTGCGCCAAGACAAGACTGATACCTCCAAGGATGAGTTTGAGATTTTCTATGTGGAGTGGAACAAGCGGGAACTGCGCTGGCGATGTCAGAACGACAATAAGGGCCCAGGCTGGTACCCAAGCATTGAGGATAGTCCTGGAAGGCTTCTTTTCGAAGTCATAGGCAACATATACGAAAACAAGGACTTACTTAATGAGTAACTATATTTCGCAGCATCAATGGGTAAATGGAGACACAGTGACTGTCGAAAAGAAAGATGATGATATCTCTATCCGTATCCAAGGTGAGAATGAGAACATGCTCTGGGATATCGTGGTTGGTGAATATGAAGCAATGTGTATCGCACATTCATTACTATCTGTATTAACTAATGGAGGAAGCTCAGCATCATGACATCTATAGAAGAACAAGAGCTGCGAGAAGAACTCAGAGACTTTGCTATTACTGTCAAAGATCATAGCCTATACGATCCTAGTGCTGAATTAGACGCTGAGATTAACAGAATCATGCCTCTCATCTCCCAGCACATACAGAAGCCTAGGATAGATGGAGAAACTTCAGATGGCTATCACACATTTAATGAGCTATACCACTATCGAATGCTCTATAACGCTCTTATATTCAATGAGTGGGCGTCGCAGGGCAAATATGATGTCCATAAGAGCTCGTTTCATAGCGATGGCGAACCTTGTTTTGGAGGCGGATGGTTCGTTGTCGTTGCGGAGACTCCAGTAGGGCAAATAACCAATCACTACGAGAATAAAGACTGGGACATGTTTAAGGTTCCTAGGAAGAAAATGGCGAATAAATGGGATGGGGCGAGCCCACAATTGGTCGCTGAGCGTCTCGCCCAGCTCTCTAAGGAGGATAAGTAAATAGGAAGAACGAACAGAGAGCTGGAAAGACCCGAAAGGGTCTTTTTTGTTTACATAACCATAATGCTATACTTTATACAAAAGGAGATTACAGTCTAGTGACGGAGAAAATGGCAGATGAGGCTTTTAAAGTTGGTCAAAGAGTCCGACGTACAAGAGATGGTATGGGTTCGTACAAAGGCTGCGAGTACGAGGTACAGATGCAAGAATGGAAGTATAGCGATAAACCAGATAAGATGGAGCTCGTTGCGGTGGGGCAGGGTAAGGCATCATTCATGATCGAGATGCTCTCAATGCATCATGCCGATGACTATGAGTTAGTGGAATAATTCTCCTTACTGCAATATAATAGACCAAGCCTCCCGCTCCTTGGTTCTCCCCAGGCGGTTGTAGGCAAGCCCCCGTTCTGGTTGTCCCGATGGCAATTGGAACGGGGGTGTTCCTTTATGAATTCATAATACATATGTGCGATGTAATTAATACTATAGTAATAAATCCCCAACTCTAATACTATTGAGGAAGTGTGAAACTCACACATGGTTCGAAAGAACCACGACTCGCATTGGGGAGAACCGTGCGAAGCATCAGACGTAAGGTCATCGGCACCGTCACCGCCGTTCTCATGGCGTCGGGCATCGGAGTGGCAACCGCCACCACTGCCTCCGCCTCGTCCTACTCGGACGCGTTCGACGTGGACGTCGTCTCCGTCTGCCGCGACCAGGGTCACTACGGCGCCTGGTTCGGCAACTGGTGGAACCCGTACAGCCTGTACTGCTACGACGCGTCCCTCGACGTCGCGATGTACCCGCCGAGCTTCAGCGGTGGCGTCAGCTACGCCGGGCCGCTCGACATCGAGTCGTACTGCCACAGGCACTTCGGCGACGCCTACACCGCGATCGCCGCCGCGAACAACATCGACGGCTGGCTCTGCGTCAGGCGGTAATCACCGCCACCGGGGTTGGTGGGTCTCTCGTAGGCTCACCAACCCCAACATCAACCCTAAGGAATTATATTGATGGACACACTGAACATGATATTTGTTGGCATCCCAGTGATTGTAGCTGGCGCCCTGCCGATAGCCGCCATCGTCACACTCATATGGTGCGTGGTGAAGATCAAACAACTTGAGAAGAAGATCAAGTAGCAAGAAGACCTGAGTGATCGGGTCTTCTTTGATATTATTAACCATATGATAAACGACGAAGCAGACGTGTTTTACGTGCCGATTTTAACAAGCACCTACAAGGAATACGAAAGGTTTGGAAAGGCTGAGAGTACAAGTGCCGAGGAAGAGATAAACCGTACCCTCCGTCGTAGGGCAATGGAGCACTATTACCCAAGATATCTTAAGAAGCAACGTAGGCGTGTAAAAGACGAACGCGATAAAGCACAGGGGCTCGATACCTCTCATTACAAAGGACGGAGACGGGTGAAAGTCACTAGGATTAAACCTAGCGAGCAATAGATTTTGCACCACAGATTGGGTGTCTTTGTATTATGTAGTATTCCTGATATAGTCAGTTCTGTGAATGACGATGATGGGAATTATGTACACATAGTGCCGGACATATACGAGTACTATGAAAGACGTGCAAGTATGGAAGAGACAACTACTACCGCACGGATAAACCGTATCCTTCGCATTGAAATGCGACGAGAGGAGCGATCAAAGGGCAAGTTGAGAGTCGTCCCAGTCGAGAAGAAGGCGAATCGACCCAGCCACCCTAAGAGCATTGTGAAGGGCGTCCGAGTGCATGACCAGACGTCAGAGGAGGATGCGGAGGTCCTTCGCCTAGCGAGGAATATACACAATCTACGTCTAAAATATCCGAGTGCCTTCGACATATTGAATGCAGGCAGTGAGTCAAAGAGGGGAGAATAATCTCTCCTCTTTTGTTATTTCATCACAACTGTTGTATAGTTATAGAGTCTAGGTCAAAATGCAACAAGCTTGTCACGAGTCAGTGATTGTGTCCAGAAAAGGGGCAATCATCTCGAAAACAATGGGACGCAAGTCTTGTTGCTGGCCTAGACAACCTAGAGTGGTTGTCCCTTTTTTATTTCAGGAGGTGTATGGAAAAGATCATCAAACGCAGACCGGGTTTCCTATTTGGCTTATCGACAGAACAAGCGTATCCCGATGAAGTCGTAGAATTCTTTGATGGCAAGAAAAACAAACTTTTAGAACTTGAGCTTGGTGAGGCAATGCCCTCACGAAATGGCGCTCCGGGCTATGAGTTTGATGAGCCTATATTCTTTCGTGAACGTATCATTATGGTGTGTCCATTTAATGTCGAAGTGATTCCGTTCTATACTTAGTAATGCTATAATTTCCTGACGATGGGACAAACTAGTCAGGAATTAAAGCCTTGGCGTACATTCGAAGTCTACTGGAAGTATAGACTTGGGAAGGGGATGGACGTTTCTTATAAGCAAACGGCAAGTGAGGCCGTCCAAGATGTCCGTAATTCATGGATTGCACAATGCTATCCTGAGTTTGAGATAACGAAAATCATATGTAATGACTGGGGCAAAAGAGACGGCAATTAAGCCGTCTCTTTTTAAATTGCACGCAGCCGTGATGATTAAACCCATCCGCAACGCCTTTCCATAGCCTGCGCCAGCTTGAAGCATTATACTTTCAAAAAAGTTTCCTCCATAGTGAGATGTAGTAAATGCACCTTACGCGAGGACATATGACGACAAAAAAGACTCAAGTTAAAGTTGAAACTCCGATAGAAGCGGAGTTTGTTGTCGTTCCTCGAAGTGAGGAAATTCAGAGCGCGATAGATAAAGCCTCTAGGGCAAAGAAACGCTCGCTCACTATTCGCGAAGCAAGACTGATTAGGGGGGTTGTAGCTGGCAAGACTAAACGTCAAGCAGCACGCGATGCTGGCTATACAGGAAGCAACGAAACCGTAAGCGTCACCGCCAGCAGAGTACTAAGTAAAGCTAACGTACAAGAGGCGTTAGCGAAGGCAATGGATCACCATGGAATTACCATAGAAAAAATCATTGCTCCAGTCGCAAAGGCATTAGACGCGAAAGTCACATACAATCTGGACGGAATCCAGGTTAAAACGGATCAGGATGACCTTGAAATGCAGCTAAAAGGTCATGACCGTGCCATGAAGATACTCACGCTCAATAAGAGCGACGATAAGGACTCTGGCGGCAATACGATCATATTCAACCAACAGAACAACCTCAACACGTACATGAGGCCAAAAGATGATTGATTATAAGCGCTTCATAGAAGAGACATTCTATCTCAAAAACAAAGATGGTCTCATTGTCCCTTTCTACCTTAATGAGGTACAAGATAGCTATAACACCCAGCTAATTACCGACTACCCAGATATGATCGGCATCCGTGAGAACGATCTCAAAGGTCGCCAGTTTGGTATCTCCACGTTCATTGCGGCAATATTCACTACCGACTTTATCTACTCATCTCTTGGCCTCATTCCACTTACGGACAGCGACATGTACTCACACAAAGACAAAGAAACTCGTGCCCACTTTAAGCGTGTGAACATGTTTCTGGATAGTTGGCTCCTTAAAGATCAGGGAGGTAGCTACCTCAATCCTGAACACCGAAAAGAACTTCCAGCACTCCGCAAGAGCTTCCTAAGGACAGACAGTGACTCGGGTCTCATCGTCTCGAATAACGGCACTGAACTTCAAACGGCTACGGCTGGAGCAAAGGTGTCTGGACGCGGTAACACTCGTGCAAACCTGCATTGGTCTGAGATCGCCTTTTATCCAAACACACAGATCATGAGCGCTGAGAACCTCGTTGTAGGTGCAGAGGAGCAGGTACCACAAGGTCGTGGCAAGATCTTCCGAGAGTCAACAGGTAACCTAGCCGCAGACTACTTCGCCCGTGAATACAAGCTTGGCAAGGATGGAATGAGTGAGTTCAAATCTCGCTTCATGGCGTGGTACACCCACAAGGAGTACAAGCTAGAGGCTCCAGTACGGTGGGAAGCACCTGAATACTACTTCAAGCTTCTCGCAGACGGTCAAGCAACGTTAAACCAATGTTTCTGGCACTTCACAAAAACACGTGGGCTCACAGACAAGAAGAAGCTCCGCGAATATCCAACATACGATACAGAAGCCTTTCTATATGGTGGTGATCCATGGTTTAACGCTGAAGCGCTGCTACGTGCTACCAATTCTGTTCAGAAGCCAATAAAGGAGGCTGATTATGTCCTTGGACTCTAAGAAGATACCTAGGTTCCGTCTATACCGAGAGATCGAGCGAGGCGAGTTCTTTGTTGTCTTTGGTGATACCGCACAAGGTGGTGTTGACAAGAACTTCACTCAATTTGCTAGCAAAACAAAACTCGACATCCCACTCGTTATGTCCATGCGTGGTGTTGCGGCTGAAGCAACCCCCTACATTCACCAAGCGCTTGAGTGGATATATGACAAGACTGGAGTGAAACCCGTCTTTGCATTTGAAACGAACAATGGTGGCTCAAGCGAAATGTATCGCCTCATGCAAATGAATAATGGTAAATACGAATTGTACCGAGGATATAAGGCAAATAGCCGTGAACGCTCCGACAAGCTCGGCTGGGATACAAATGAGAGCTCTCGAGCAAAGATGCTTGGTGAATGGAAGATCGCCTTTGACAATCAACAGATCAAGCTGTACGACGATGAGACTATCGAACATCACCAAACCTTCATTACGAACACCCGGGGGCGGCCAGAAGCGGACGCGAATACGCACGACGACGGAGTCATGTCATGTGCTGGTGTGAACCAATTATTAAGAACCGAGAACCCAACTATCGAGACAGACTCCAGCGCAATCGTCGATAGCGGAATATCATCATTCATTTATTAGGGAGATAAGGAAATGTCTAAAGAGGAAGTGTTGAGGACTGCTATTATACGAGCGATTAATAACGGCTTCTGCCCTTTAGCTGGCATTACAGCTGAAAGCACGGTGGGTATCTACCCGTCGGTAGACAGCGTGGTGTTCATATATGAGCGAAGCGGATGGGTGGGCAGCAAAGGACTCGATGTATTTCGAATTATATTCGATCGATCTTTCGCTAAGGCATTATGGGGCGACGAGGAGGCTGGCGATGAAGATTTTTACGCTCCGAAGCACGATAGTCTCAGTGGATCGTACTGGCGGAAGATGTGGGAATACCATCTTCGAAACATGGCCATTTCTGAAGACCCTATTAAATACCTCGAAGGGAATATGTAATGAAGAAAACAGTTGGAATAACGACCGAAAGCCCAGCCTGGCAAAACGCATTCGACCACGCAAATGGCGATGCTGATCAAGCCATAGGCGAAGTATTCTACTTCCTCATAGCCAGGTATGAACAGAATATCCAAGCGCTCGGCTGGGGTGAACGGGCAAAAGCTTATGCGCGGAATGCCTTGAGAAAAACCCTGCTTGAAGATTATGACAAATGGAAGAATGGAGAAATAAAGGAGCTAGTATGACAGCAAAATACCCTAAAGATAAATTCGGCACCCACTCGGAAATTGACCACGACACCGAGACGGGTAGCTCAACCGAAACCCGCGACGAAGTGTATAACGGTGGGATTACACGAAGACTCATTGTAGATACAGACAGTGTGCAGATCAAAGATGACCGCACTATCATTGAGAAGATTCTCGAATGTCATAAACGGCTGACTTCTGGAGAGATTCGAGGCTACTCTGTTAACGCAGAAAAGTACCACCCCCAGACCCTTCTTGTGAATCGAATCGAAGTAAAAACCATTCGACTTGCAGACAAATAACTTTGCATTCCAAAATGCTATTGGTATAATACGAAATAGAACAGACGACATCGTAAAAACGAACGTCCTTAATCGGAGCTCGTTACACGGTGTCTTTCTCTTTTATAGACAAAACTAATATCGAAGAAGCGTTTCATGAGTCGGAAGGCTACATGCGACCGATCTTTGAGCCTTTCGATGAATACGAGCGTCTTGCGCGTAATAAGCCACACCCAGGCATCGCTGCTCACCTTCCGAAAGTAACTGAAGGCACTCTTGCTTCAACGATCCTAAAACAGCCTCGTCGTACAATCCAGCAGGTTCTTACTGGCAAAGTGAAGTTTGACGGAGACTCGGGGCTCTCACCGGTCTTACAGGTACTCTTAGACAACAAGATTATTCCTAAAGCTACAACTGGCGGCTCAATCATTCAAAAAGGCTGGGAGGCTACTACAAAAGCTCTTACGTATGGCGCTCAGCCAATCCTGTCATTTTACACACGTCATGGCAGCTACTTTGGTGCAGATTGCCGTTTGCCATATGTGCGTGATGTATTTCTTGAGAAGGGGCAGACATGTGCTGGTGATTCACAAGTTATCTTCCTTGTTAGCTGGTACACGGAAGCGCAGATCAAGACCATCATTCGTACCGAGAAATGGCTCATTGAACAGTCAAAGCAGCGTGGCGACCTTGACCGCTACAAGAGTTCTTGGGATCTAAGTAAGCTTGCACAACTTCTCAATAAAGGCGTCACAAAAAAGAAGGTCGAATCGCAAACTCCAGGCGAGCGACAACGGGGTAGTGATGCTGGTGGCTACCAGATCATTACAGCCTTTCAGGATGGCGTAGGTGCTGAGTTTTACTCATTCGCCCCTGCGCTTTCCGACACAGGAACGGCGGCAACTGGCGAGAATATCGTACGCGTAAAGGTTAATAACGACCCCCGTGGTGTCATTCCTATCCGCTTCCAGTACCACACCGTAGACGGTAGCAACCCACTTGGACGAGGTGCAGTAGAACATTCAGGCTCTGTGCAGAACCTTATAGATTCACAGCTCCAAATGTTCCAATACAACATGTCATTGATTCAGGCTCCTCCTATTAAGAAGTGGGGTAATCTTCCTAACAAGACCTTTCGTATGGCTCCAGACGCTATCTGGGAAATGGGCAACGACAAGACGAATGATGCAGTTCCCGTCCAGATCGCAACTCAAGGTATCTCTTCATTCTCTGATAACTTCGGACTACTTAAGTCAATCCTTATTACCGGACTTAACGGTCAAGATACTTCAATTAGCGCGTCCGCTGGTAACCCTGGCTTCTCTAAAACGAATGCGGGCGTAAAGCAACAGAACGCAATCCTTGGTGTAGACGACAACTACATCCGAAAGCAGTACGAGACAGCATGGGGACTCGTCATGGAAGACATGCTTAATATCCACATCACAGAGAGTGTTGGTGTGCTCGAGCTCGTACTCGAGGATCATGACATCGAAAAGCTCGAGTCTATATACCCAGAGGTACGTGAGAATGGTGGCGTCGCCAAGATTATATACGACAACATCCGAGGGTCGGCATCAATCTCAGTCGATGCAGGTACATCTGCAGGAGAGGATGATGCGGAACAATCTGAGATTATCAGTAACCTAATCGAAGTCTACACTAACAATGCCGTGATTCAGCAGCGTCTCGAGCAGGAGGGCTTTAAGTTCAGCATTGGTGAGCTATTTAATCGGCAGGTTGTGAAGTCCGGTGTCGAAGACCCTGAAAAGATCATCTCGAAGCTCACTCCTGAGGAGATTCAGGCAAAGCAGCAGGAAGATATGGCACTTGCAGCACAAGCCCAACCTCAGGAAGACCCTAATGCGGACGACGGATTTAATGGTCTTCGCGATATGGGGCTCGATGAAGATCAGATCAACCACGTGATGCAGATGCTTCAAGAGGGCAAGAGTGCAGATGAAATGATCGCATCCCTGTACGGTCTTCAGCCAGACATGCAAGAGAGCGACCAATTACTGCTAACTGCAGGAGGTGCCGCGTAATGGATTATCCAAGTGAGAACGGTGACAGCTATTACAGTCCAGCTCCACCACCTGAACAAGTTGCCGAACAAGAACAGGCAATTGCGAAAACAGTGGCAGCTTTACCGATTTTAAAAGAGCTCATTGAAGATCTTGAAAAGTTTTACGAAGAGGCTAAGTCGATTCATGGAATTAGCGTTGCAGGCGAGGTTGAAACAAAAGCCCAGATTATTGCAAAAACAGAGATCGAGTATTGGTGTAAAGATCGTCTTGCTCACTATAGAGCGCTCTACGACTCCGTTCGACCAAGCCAGGAGGGCAAGTAATGGATGGTCAAGATCCGAACAAGGATAACTTCAAGAATGATGGCTACGCGCACACTGCATGGGAAATTCCTAAGCGTGACTTTGATTTCCAGGCTCACGACTGGATTCAAGAAGGTGCACAGATCATTTGTCGAGGTGCTGGTCATGCATCCCATGCTTCACCTATTGACATCGAGAAGATGCTCATTAAAGAGGAGGGGGAGTACAAGATCGTTCCAATTCGTATGTTGAGCTAGGTTTCGACTGCGGCATGGAGCCTACCCTGTGCCGCAATCGAAGTTTATCTCTAACTTCCGGTATCGTCCCCGTACATGTGACGTATAAAAACAAGGAGAAACCTATGGATCAGGGTGAACAAACCCCAACCCAATCAACAGACGTAAACGCAGCGCCCGCTGTAAATGCAGAAACGCAAGCACCTGCAGCTCCGGAATCGTCTACCGCAGAAACAAAAGAGCTTGAAGTGGTGTACGAAGGTAAGCCAGTTCCGGTGAACCAGGGTACCGAAGTACAGGACGCATCTGCGAATGAAACATCAAACGACGAATCGGGCGAGCACAAGCCTGAGGGCGAGAGCGATGAGACGAAGCAGGACGGCGACCAACCGCGAGAGGACAAGAAGCGTGGTGCCGAGCAACGGATTCGTCAGCTGAATGCCGAGAAGAAGGCACTCGAAGTTGAACTGGCTGCAGCACTTGCAAAGACAGCTCCGCAATATGACATGGATAAAGCCCTAGAGGATGGTAAAGATCCTCTTGAAGCTCGCATGGATAAGGCTGAGCATGATGCCCTTGTAGAAAAGCAGAATCAAGCCATTGTTAGTCTCAATGTCGATCTGACGCAGCAAGCCGACGATGCAGTAAATGATTTCCCATACCTAGATTTCACTAATCCGAACCTTTCAGAAGAAGAGAGACAACGGGGAAGCGAGATTATGGCGGATTGGATCAAATTCGGAAATGTCGAGTTTACGCAGCATCCTGAAACGAAAGAAATCTACATCACACGAGCAGACACTCCTCTATACGACTATGTAAAAAAACAAGATGACCTATTCAACGCTGGCAAGAAAGCCGGAGAGATGAATGGTCAACGCAATGCCGAGAAGCAACTCAGCGCGGTCGAAATCCCAACTGGCGTAGCGCCAAAGACGGATAGTCGTGCGGATGCAAGTTTGTCACCAGACGAATATGCAAAGAAGTACAACCTCACGACCGTGGGAGGCTAGCAGATCGGAGGGCTAAGCCCAGAAAGATCACATGAACGATACTACTCAACTGTCTCCCGAGATGGCAGTATACTATGAAAAATCATTCCTTGCTCGAGCAGAGTACGAGCTCATCTTTGAGCAGGGTGCTCAGACACGAAAGCAACCATCAAATGGTGGTAAGACTGTAAACTTCACTCGCTACACACCGCTTGCTAAGACAACCACAGCGCTAGCAGAAGGTGTGAATCCTGCGCCAGTTCTAATTAGTGCAGCTACCGTAAGCGCGACCCTCGCAGAATACGGAAACAGCGTGAAGATCAGCCGCTTCCTGACTCTTACAGGTATCGACGCAAACAACAAAGAGAAGATCGAACTCGTTGCACAGAATATGGGTGAAACGCTCGACGAACTTGCTCGTAACGAGCTGTTCGTGGGTGCGACTACCTTCTTTGCGAACGGAAAGGCATCTTTGTCTGCACTAGCACCAACTGACGTTCTTACCGTTAAAGATCTTCAGAAGGTTGTTCGAAACCTCAAGAAGAACAAAGCTAAGCGTTACCAAGGCGTAGCTCCATGGCTCGGCAAGGTTGGTCCCGACACAAGCTTCGACCTTCAGCAGGATAGTACCTGGATTAACGCAGACATTTACGGCAACGATGCAAACAAACTCTACAAGGGTGAGCTTGGAAAGATCGCTGGTGTACGTCTCATTGAATCTGCTAACCAGAAATTCGAGTCAAGCACAACTACTGTATACAGCAACTTCATCCACGGTGATCAGGCATTTGGTGTATCAGAGCTTGAAGGTGACACACGTCAGCTCTACATCATCCCGCACACAAAGATCGATAGCGGAAACCCAGCAGGACGTTTCTCACTCGTGTCATGGGCTGCAAACTACGTAGCTAAGACACTCAACTCTGCATGGCTCTTCAACATCAAGACGGGTGCCTCACAATAAATAACTTGAGTGCCGGTAGGCGCACTCACTAAGAAAGGTATATATGGCAAAGAAAAAACCAGCGCAGAGGTCTAATCGTCCCGTAGCGAACGATAACGCGGAAGATAAGCCAGAGCAAACTGACCCAATCATGACAACCGAACCCCAGGCACCTAAAGATCCATCTACTGACATTGAAGGTGGCGACGCGGACGAAGTCTTGACCACTGACACCAATGAGGCTGGGCCTAAAAATGAAGATTTGGCAGTTGATGAGCCGGCTGCAAAGGTCGTAAGCAAAGGTACTAATAGGCAGGATCGAATCAAAGATCTCTACGATAAGGGTATGAATTATGCTGAGCTCGCAGAAAAATTCCGCATGGGAGTGCCTGAGATCGAAAGCATCATCGAAGAAAACTAAGGATAAAAGGTAGGTAATATGACAGAAGAAGTACACGCTCCAACACCAAATGCGGATGAGATCTTAAGAGAACGCTTATTTGCTGCAATCGACAATGGAGATAATCACGAGGATCTCGTCAGTCAGTTCCATATCACGCTCGACCAAGCACGTGCTGTCTCGATTAGGCGACACTATGAATTTGGCCGTGGCTCTATCCAAGACTATTCACGACTCTACGGCATTGAAGTCTCTAGGGTTTTAGAGATTCTAAACCAACCAGAGATGGGCTCGATCCAATTTATTGGAGACCTAATCGACCAAGAAGAGGCTGGTGCTGAGGCGAAGATTAACGAGGACGGGAAGAAGTACCCCATTCCCTGGGACACGAAGTAGATGCAAATCACCGTAATTAGCCACGAATTCGACGATCGACGCAAGGATCTGGAGCACGCTGAATCTGTCATAAACGACCCATCAAAGCCATTTTGGTCTCGCCGTAGGGCACATAGAGCGAAAGTTGATATAATGCGTCAACTGCAGGATAAGAAGCTTAGAGGGCTTCGAAGTCAGCTCATTAAGGCCGCGCTAGCCAATGATGACTTGGGTCAATGGAAGATAGCTGCTCAAATCAAGGAGTATTTGGGTGAGCCGATTCCAGTCAAGCCAACCAATGAAATATAGAAAGGCTAATTATGGCTGATATTACAACTATGATCCAAAGCGTCCCCAGTAAGATGAAGGATCTGGGAGATGGATCATTCGCTCCAAATACAACCGAAACACATGCCCCAGCCTCTGAGGACAATGTAGCAGGTGTCACTAAAGTAGAACAACGCTTTACCTATGTACGGCTTAATGCCCTCGCGACAACAATCATTAAAGGCGGATCAGGGTTCCTTCACGCTCTCGCAATCAACACAAAAGGAGCGACTGGGAATACTGTAACACTCTATGACAACACCGCAGGATCCGGTGCTGTTATTGGCGTCATAGACACCACTACGGGCGACGGAAAACTCTACGACATTACATTTACCACCGGGCTTACGGCGGTAGTGGCAGGAGGCACATCAGCAGACTTAACAGTGAGCTATAGGTAGCAGGCATGAACTTACAATATACAATCAACTCAATTGGATCAGACGGCACAGTCAAGGTCACCTTTGCATACGACGGTAAGCAGCAATCACTTAGTGGTATGCCAACTGAAGACTCTGGACTGCTCAAAGCGAGCCTCTCTGAATATGTTCACGCGTACATTGCAGGTAAAGAACTTGAGGCCGTATCAATTCCAGGTGATGTAACTGCACTTGTCGGTCAAAAGATCGAGGGATAACATCCCATGCCTCGCCTATTAACTAGAGATATGGGTACAGCCCTCAAGACCAACACAACGAATGACACAGTTAATATTGGGGCACCTTCTTTCATTACCTCAGCATTCACGGTTGGCCTATGGGTAAAGCGTCTCGAAACGAACTACATCATTGCCAGCATTGGCTATAACAACGGAAGCGACCTTGGGTATCTCATCCGAAACTCGGGTAACAATCTTGTATTCTATAGCGGGAACAATGCATTAACGCTCGCTCCGTCTATTCCACTTGGAGCTTGGACGCATCTTGCCGTCACCTACGATGGGGTAAATGCTCAAATATTCATCAATGGAGCACTGGCTAATACTATTGCACGTCCTACCCGTACGTTCACAGGCAACTTCTTTTGGTTCGCAGAGCGTGGAATCACAGCATACAGAACACTCTTCGACGAGGCGTATGTCATTAACCGCGCCATTACTCTACAAGAAGTTCAGGATTCTATGCAGGGTAAGTTTCCAACTGACACCAAGGGTCTCTACAAGTTTGACGAAGGCTCTGGACTTGTTGCTAATGATTCAAGTGGCAATGGCCGTACAGGAACGATCGTCGGTGCGACATATTCAACTGATGTAGCTATAAAGCCCCGTGCTCTTGTCGCTGGACGATATGTACCACGCAACATCATGGCTAGCCTTCAGTTTAATGGCTCGACGTCAAAAGTCACTATGGCTCAGAATGCAAACCTACCGATATTTAGTCAAGCAGGCTACTCAGTTGCAGGACGATTCCTCATTGGCACGGGCGGAGGAGCTCAAGGCTCGCTCTACTCAGAAGGTAACTCAACAAGCGACAATCAGTTGTTCTTTATTGGATATCAGCCACCGGTCAACAAAATGGTTGTTACAGTTCGGAATAATGCTGGGGTTGCTCAGTTGAGTGCGGTTAATGCATCTACAGTGCTGCCTGTGAATTCGGGGTGGCACGATTTCGTGTGGACAGATAATAATGGCATCTGTAAGTTGTATATCGATGGAGTTTTGGATGCAACGAACTTTAATTACACCCCCTCCGGTGTTTACACGTTTAATCGTAGTTCGCTAGGATTCATTGATCGCTTCTCTCCTGCAAGTTTCTATAGAGGGAGCCTATCTGCGTTTCGTGTATATAACCGCGTGCTATCCGACCAGGATGCGGCAAACTTTCATGCGATGCAGTCCCCATCGGATGGGCTCGTAGGGCACTGGATGCTCGACGAGGGCGCAGGGGCTGTGGCGTATGATACAGTAAATGGCAACCATGGAGTGGTCGCAGGTGCGAGCTATACGTCAGATAGCCCTAGTCTTGGCCGTCCTTCTTCGAACCTGATATATAACGGCAGTGTTGATTACGCTCCGAAGCTTAATAGTCCAACAAATACAAATGTACGGTGGATCGATGGTACAGCTGGAGGTTCAATAACCAATGATCTATTCGGTTGGGCACTAGCGGCACTTACGGGTAGTGGATCTGCAATGTTCGATAGTTCCAAAAAGAATAGCGGAACGTATTCACTCAAGCTTTCTACGACAGCGGTTGCTTCTGAAGTGAACGTATACGGCACGACGACACCAGCAACACCGGCTGGAGTTAAAGCAAAAGGCATCCCCGTTACTCCGGGTGTAAGCTATACGGGATCGGTATATATAGAGACACTAGCCAACGGCGGTTCGGCGGCATCTGGTGCTCAGCTAGACTTCGTAGAACGTATGGCAGATGGTACCTATGTGACGTCAAACATTGTCACTGCGGGTGCCGTAACGTCTCCTATGCAGAAGTATTCGATAACATTCACCCCTAATGCAAGCACGCGCTACATTACCCCTAAGCTCATCGTGAAGGGTAATAACGGCGCGAATACCCTCATTATGGATGCATGGTTCGACGACATAACCTTAACGCAGACAAACCCACCAAGTCGGCAGTTGATTGTATAAAAATAGCCCTGTGGGGCTATTTTTATTTATCTAGGTTAGAGATGGAGTTTTACTCATTGGATTCCTTATTTACTCCAAAGCTAAAATCTATCTTGCCTAAAACAAAAGCTATTATCGCTACCATTCCTTTTTGTAGCCATTCATCACGAACGGTGTAATTGTTCCAATTGACACCTACTAGACAAATATACAAGAGCGGTAAGGCGATTAAAGTAGCGTAAACTGCAAAAATCTTTACGTTATTAATTGCGTCCTTAAATTCTTCATCCCTGCGGTATTTACCGACCGCCTTCGCTGCATCTATGTCACTCGTGGTAAGTTGAGTGCCGCCGCGTTTACTAGTGGTGCGTTCCGTTGATCTCATCAAAGTAGCCTAGTCCTAGGAGTGCAGCTCGCACATTCGCAGCCATTGCAGAAACATTAAAATAATCAGCGACATCTTTGAGGGATTCGGCTTTAAGCCATATATCTTCAAAGATCTCTTTTGGCATTAATAATTCACCAGCAAAATTATCAGCTTCATACTCTCTTTGTCGCTCTATGGTGTCAACGGGCGCTCGGCTCCCGCTATCCGGTCGTCCAAGCATGATCTTCTTGGCGGGGTTTAGTATCTCATCTGCTGTATCAAGAAAATCTCTATGTTGCAGAAAGTGACCTATCTCGTGTGCGATTGTAAAGCGTTGACGACGCATAGACTGACCGCTGTTGACATATATAATGTATCGCTCGTCTTCTTTGGAGATTGAGCCAGACATTCCACTTGGGAGATCGGTTGTACTTATAACAGTTAGCCCAAGTTCCTCTGCGAGCTTACCGACATGTACGGGAAAATTGCTTTTATACTTTTTCAGTAATTTTTTTTGTTCTTCGGTAAGTATTGACACTTCTCACCTCCAATCTTTTATACTTCTATTCTATCACAATTACGCGCTTATGTTGATCGTGCTTTAAATGCTTCTCTTAGCAAGCGCATAGGATGAGTTTGAGAAGAAAGACTAGTATCGTATAATAAAACCATAAGAGACACCGCATCCTCGATGCAGTAGGCACCGGAAAGCCGGACTGAGTAACTCAAAAGCATAGCAAAAAATCAGTAGCTCTTGAGTTTCGGGACAGTAAGCTTATCGGAACTTAGCAAGTCTTATCTGAAATCAGAATATTTGTTATAGGAACGTTAGATCGTACTATTAACAACTAGAGAGAATGTAGCGATAGCTATTGACTTTTGTCTGATTTATTGTTACGCTGACGGTATGCAGCGACCTCGAAGAACGGTCATTATATCAGCAATTGGCATCCTCCTTATAGGGCTTGCCAGTTTTGCTGCATATGAACTCAACAACTCGCCCCGAACGCAGAACGATACTATAGCGGCAAAGCCTCAGCATGAGCTATCCAAGGATAGATTACTAGAGCTCGTAAATGCCGAGCGTGCAAAAGTAAATGTAGCGCCACTTATAGCAGACTCAAGACTAGGGACTTCCGCTCAATTAAAGGCGGACGATATGACTCAGAATAAGTACTATGGTCATGATAACCCTAAAACTGGAAAGCATGGGTATGAATATATTTCTGAAGTTGGAATCTATTGTGCACGCGATAGCGAGAATCTGGTCGGTGCCACAACCGAAGAAGAGGCGGTAGAGAGTTGGGTAAAGAGCCCCGCTCACTATAAGGCTATGATTGACCCAACAAATACGCTTACAGGGTTTGGTATATCAAATAACAAAATAGTCGAACACTTTTGCGTAACTGACTAATCTGAAGTTAAACGCTCATTCTCTCTTCAATCGAAAGAGAGATTTTTATGGCAGATTTTTTCGGTCGCCAAGGCAGCAACCTTTTTAAAGATGCAATTGATAGCGGTCTGGCGGCAATTACAGGCCAGAGACCTACGTGGCAGATCCAGGCGGATATCGACGCCGCAAAGGCAAACGCAAAAGCGACACAAGACGCGATCGACAAAAGGAAAGCGCAAGCCGCACAAAACCAAGAGAACCCCAATGGCACGTCTAGTGCTGGATCAAGTGGCTACTCCGCTCCTCAAAGAGACCTCGCCGCCGAAGCTTTCTATCAGAGTGGTATCGACCAGACTAATAACCTCATTGGCGGTCTTGGAGGTCGCGAGAACACAGCACTCCAATCTTTAATGCAGAGCTATAACAATACAAGAGCAAAGCAGGATGTTGCCCGGGCGGATAATGAATCCGACTACAACAAACAGTCAGATCGTCTTATTCGAGAGAATGCACAGCGCAAATCACAAATCGATAACAACGTGCGAGGCAATATCACCGCTCTACAGCGTCTTCTGGGAGCTCGTGGCGCAGGTAGTTCCTCGGCTAGCCAACTGGTCGTTCCGCAAGCAGCAGCGGCACAAGGAACTGCTCAGAGGGCAGATGCAACACAGACCTTCGTAGATAACAAGGACGCGACAGACACTAACTGGAACCGCTACAAGCGTGAGTGGGATCAGGCTCGTCTTGATACTGACGCAGATTACGAGAACAACCAGAAGGATATCAGATCGCAGTTTGCCCAAGAGGGTATTAATGCTCGTCAGAAACTCCAGGAGTTACTTACTAACCTCTCAGCTGCAAAGGGTGGTGACAATAATGCTATTAACTCTGCGAAGTCGGTAACGAACACCATTAACGACCTCCAGAATAAGATAGCTGAGCTGTCACAACGATCACAGTCGCGTGTTATCAGTGCTAACGATCCAACATATCAGGCAGCAGCGACTAAGGCTATGAGCAATGAGACGACAAGCACGGCTCAGAATAGCACCCAGGATCCGAACTATGACGCAACAGCTTCATATTACGGCGACGTTAAAGACTTGAGCGATGAGGAGCTTCTGAAGCATCTTTATACTGCATAACACTAAAAATTAAGGGCGACTCTGGTCGCCCTATTGAGGATCTATTACATGAGTTTCTGGGATGATTTAAAGAAAAAAGCTATGGGTGCTCTCGCTGAGATCAACCCATTTGATGGAGGCCAAACATACGACACGGTCGTTAATAATAAACCTGTACAACAACCCGTAAAGCGTAGTCCGGCCGTCGAAGTTCCGCCATCTCGGCAACAGACGGTGCAATCGACCAATAAAGCATTCGGCATAACACAAAGTGTGCCATCAGTTAAAGCGCCTAGTATTGTCGCCCCGAAGCCGCCCGAGGCTCCACAACCGCCGCAAAAACCAGCAAAGTTTGATCCTACTACGATCACTCAACCCGGAGCAAAGCCATTAAGCCTCGCCGCTCCAGCAGCACAGCCTAAGTCGGCTCCCGCGCCACAAAAGCCACAGTCGTTCACGCCTAGCATTAACGATGTCGGGAAGTTCCTTTTTGAGAATCCAGCGAAGCTTGCTAACCAGGGTGCGAGTGTTGTTAGTAAAGCTGGCGTTCATCTTGTCGGAGAGACCCAAAAAGCGTTCGGAGACAAGGCTGGTGGCGATCGAACTATTCAAGAAGGTGAAAAATCAATTAACAATACACTACTAAAGCCAGGGAGCGGGCTATTTGGCGTAGGAGGTCTCTATGACTCATTAGACGCCCTTCATAAAGCCAACCCAATGGATGTAGCCAAGAAGGCGGGTGGTGCTGGAATTGAAACGGCGGCAGATATTATTCCTGTCGGTACAGGTTTTAAGATTGCAAAAGCAGCCTCTCCGATAGTCAACAAGATCGCAGCAAATGCAATCGTTGGCGCTGGTTCAAATGCTGTAGGGTCAGTTGGCTCACAGCTCGCTACCGAAGGGCGCGTAGATCCCGGCCAGATTGCTCTCGATTCTGCAGCAGGAGCGGCATTAGGCGGAGCAATTCCTCTAGCTGGAGAGGGTGCGAAACAACTGTCGAAGACACTGGGCGGTCTATCGCGAGATCTGAAAAATAGAGCACTTGTTAGTGCGGCAGACGGCAGTGCTCCAGTGACACTACCGACTAACAAGCTCGTTGCTTATGAGACAGCACCAGATCGAACTCGAATTGACGAGTATAAGGCAAGGCTGCAGGGCGGAGGTTCCGTAGAACCGCTCTACGTCATGAAAGATAGTAACGGAAATCTTAGCGTGGAAGATGGGAAGCACCGTCTACAGGCTATGAACGAGCTTGGCATACCAACGACGCAGGCGTATGTTGTCACCCCTGAGAGTCTTAGCAGAAAGCTTGAGGAGGGATTTATTAAGATCCCTGGCGCTGACGACGGAGCGAGCGTACAGCGCGACGCGAATATCGAATCACAACCCCATGCCAGAGATACATCCAAATCCACCACCACTCCCGCTTTGATATCAGAAACTTCATCTGCTACGAGTATACCAGACAAAGCGCAGGTAGCTATCGAGGCAGAGCGTCGTGGACTCGTATCGGGCACTGAAGCAAAGAAAGCTGTTCTTATGGAGGAAGCAAAGGCTCGTGGGCTCGTCCCGGATCGCGCGCCTACTAGCAAAGATGCCCTCATCGAAGAAGCAAATCGACGCGGATTACTTGGGAGCAAGACTCCACCAGTGGAGGTATTCGGACCTGAGCCAACATTCCCAACGGTCAAGCGTACAGGCGCGACTGACTTCTACAAGAATACGACAAGACGTGCCGACCTTGATACTGAGCCGAACGTAGTTGACCCTACGAAGATGAACGACCTGATCGAAGCTAAGCAGAATAAGGTCGGCGAACAGTTTGCAAAACCAAACGATGCTATCCGCATGTCGGGCGGCAACCTTGATAATGTCGAGAATGGGACAATTCTCAGTGAGTCCAAGAGCGGAAATCAACGCCGAAGGATGTTCATTCGCCCTGATGGTAGAAGTACTATAATCGAAGAAACTCGTAATCCAGATGGCTCATGGGTAGAAATGCGAGAACCGGCTATCGAACATGCTGGTGACTTTAGGGGAATCGACTCACTTGAAGGACATGAGGATCTAACAAGCGCAGCAATTAAAGCTATGCGAGATGGCAAAGAGATTCACATGTATGCCGACAGAAGCAATGGGTCTAAAGGACTCTCTGCGGATCTTCACGAGTTTGATCCTGAAAAGCACGTTATTGATGGAGGCTTTGTGCGTGACGCGAACAATGGCGCCATTCTAGGCAACCATGTGAAGGTTGACGATACGGGTATCGCAATTAATATCGGCAAGAAAATGGTTAATATGAATGGTGTTGTGGGTGACCCTGCTAAATGGCGAAACATGAATAAGGTTACCTATACAATAGATCGAATGCTGGAAGCGGCGGCGCCCAACAAGGATGTTTATCGAAAAGTTCGTAAGTTCGTTATCGAAAACAAGCAGGCGTCCGAAGCAAAGATGCGTGTCGATCTTCGTGATTTTAGAAAAGATCTCAGTGACTGGCGGAAGAATATCCTTAAGAAGACACCACGCCGCATGTCACAGAAGGATTTCATGAGAGACATCTTCTATTATGCCGAGCGCAAACTGTCTCAAGATAAGGAGCTTAAAGGCAGCAAACTCTCTCAAGACCAGATTCTTGATGCAAAATTCGGCAAAGAAACGGCAAACGAGATTCGTAAGTTCGATAAGTGGGCTCGTGGCGAATACGACTCGCTACTTGATCGCACTAACGAAGTACTACGGCGTTTTGGACATGAAGAAGTATTAAAGCGCCAGAACTACATGACCCACCTGCAGGAAGACAGCCTATGGGACAAGATCGGCATAGGTGAAGACCTTTACCGTGACCTCTCTAGTGGAATAGGAGGTGAAACGAATCTTTCAAACCGTGGTGGCTTGCCCGGCAATATTGCGGGTCAGACTGAGGACTTTCGGCCGACTAAGAAATACAACCCATTCCATCAAGCTCGACGAGGCAAAGACTCAATGACTGACCCTTTCCGAGCGATGGACGCGTACGCAGAAGCTGCGATGTTTAATATCCACATGACAGAGCCAGCGGTACGGGCGAGGAGCGTCGAATCAGTATTCCGCGCCGCTGAGGCAATTGTAAATAAGGATATGCTGAAATCAGTAAGTGATGACCTTCGTAAATCCTTAAAGGAGAGTGTTGCAGGCAATCGTGGTGATCTTGTGATAGCGTTCCAGGAGTATGCAAACACGCTCGCAGGGAAGTCGAATCAGTTCGACAGAAAACTTCAAGATGGAATGGGGACAAAGGGACGTGTCGCATTGCGTCTGGCGCGAATGCTACAGAAGATTGCCAGCAACAGCTCAATCGTAGGTAGTGCGAATGTCACACTTGCACAGACGCTCAACCTCCCGAATGTTATCGGAACAAATGGGATTCGAAGTACAATGCGAGGCATTGCTAGAATGGTTGGAGACATCCACTTGAACGGCGAACCAAAGCCGGGGTCACCCGCATCAAAGTCTGACTTTCTTAAGGTTCGATATACCGACGCACAGTCAAAGATCAATCGAGGGCGTCTTCAAAAGACGAATGACGTAATCAGTAAAAGTATGCTCATGCCACAGGTCGAACAGGCGATGACGGAAATAGCATGGCAGTCAAGCTATGAAAAAGCGTTAAAAAATGGATACAAAGGACGTGAGGCAATTAAGGAGGCGGATCGAATCACTGAGCGAATTGTCGGTGGTCGTGGTATTGGCGATCAGCCTGACATCTATAGAAGCACGATAGGGCGTACATTCCTGCAGTATACACTTGAAGTAAACGCCGCACTTAAGAATGTCCGAATGGATATGAACCCAAGGGGTAAGATAAAATTCGCCGCAGCTGTCTTCGCTCTCAACTATGGTATGCAACAGCTTACAGGCCGTGCACCGCTCTCAGACTTTCTAGGAGCGACAATAGACACAGGCAAGGACGTATTTAACTTCGATAGTTATGACGATAATGATGGCGATGGTAAGCCCGACGAGACAATATTAGATAAGGCGGCTCGAGCAGGTCAACGGTTTGCAAGTGAGACAGCAAAAGCATCTCCGGCCTTAACTGTCGGTGCTAACGTTCTCGGTAAAGATGCTCGAAAAGTGCTATTTGGAGATGATAGTGATCTTGGTCGCTACGATGGCTCTCCAGCTGCAGCTCAGGTAGTTGGCAAACTCATTGAGGGGCTAGGTGATCTCTCTCGTGGCGACCTTGCGAGCGCAGGGGATAAAGCGCTGTCGGCGATTCCTTATGGTGGACAGATTCGCAAGTCTCTCGGCGGTGTCTCGGCTATGGATGATGGCGTCGCTCGCGATAGCAGCGGCAAGCCTACAACCACGGTAGATACATCGAGCCCGTTAACGTGGATCAAAGCAGCGCTGTTTGGAAAGAATGCGATACCAGAGGTAAAAGCATACTACGAAGGCGGGGGTAGTAGCCTAAGTGATAAACAAGCTAATACATTCGACAAGCTCAAGGAGTCGAACGGAATAGCATCGGCTAGGGACTACCTAAGTGCAGTTATTCAAAAGCGCGGAGCTAGTAAAGGTAAGGAGAAAGATGACTTTGCAACCTTCGCGGCCGAAGCAAAGGTCAAGCTAAAAGACGGATCGTGGAAGGAAAAAGACGGGGTTGTCGTTGACTCAGACACGGGTGAGGTAGTACGGTCATACTACAAGAAGCTTGCAAAAGAAGCGGCCGAATCGGACGATCGCTCGGACGAGGCGTATGACGCGTTCGTGAAGGGCTATGGCCTTAAGGAGCTTGGGGGTGGCAAAGCAGCTAAGACAGGTAACTCAACGCTTGATCAGCTCAATAAGCTCACGGCAATAGATGACAAGAAGGATGTAATTGGCCAAGCGATTGATCTTATAAAGAAATCAAACGCTGGATATGAGGACATACCCGACTGGGTCACCGAGAAGTACCTAGATAGCAACAAGATTGATAAAAACGATGCACTATATGCTGCAAAAGCAAGTTACTCGAATGACACGAAACTACCAGTTATCCAAAGTGACATAAAAGATATGTCTCATGACCAAGTAATGGACTACCTAGCTAAGGGTCGGGTTGAGTCGATTAAAGGCGGCTTCTGGGCTACGCAGGGCGTGTTGGCGGATCTGCGGGATCAGGGTGTAATTAGCAGGTCTGAATATTCGTACCTGAACAAGCTAAAGAGAAATAAGGATGGCAGTGAAAAAGCAGGTTCAGGCGGGTCGGGTAGCAGAAAAGCAAAGACAGTATCAGCATCTGAGCTTAAGTCAGCTAACGCAACCACCGATCTTGAAAAGTCCATTGCAAACATTATCAAACAGGCAGGAAAAACGAGGGACCCAAAGAATATTAACTACAAAAAGCGCAAGTAGAATGATATAATACGGTCAGTAAGGCGATAGACCGGAAAGCAAGGGATCGACTGGAAACAGTTTCACTCCCTTGCTTTTTTGTATGCTAGTCCCCGAGCTTATCGCTCAATCTTATCAGCAAGCCGTCGGTGAGGCGACGCCACCAGCAGTAGGCGATGAGAACTACAAGCTTCTCTTTAATAGTGCCAATCTGTTTATCGATACCTGGCAAGATGAGGAGGGGGTGGATTGGGAGAGTCTTTGGGATAGGACAACCCTCAATACGCCCGTGACCGCCACAGATGAGTTTCCTATCGATAAAACAGTTGTACGGAAGCTAAGTACAAAGAAGAAAAGTGTTTACATTACCTGCACAAATGGAAATGTAGTCGATTTCAAGGTAGTGAAGCCGTCCGATTTGAATAAAGGCGGTAAGCGCGTTGCACTTAAAAGTGGAAAGCTCAAGTTCGCTGAAGCATTTTCGAATAGTAGTGAATGCATCGGTGGAGCTATTACATTCTCCTACTATGGATTTGCTCCAAAGCTTGTAGATGCGACTAGTGAGGTTCCCGTCGACCAGGCATGGTGGCTCGTATTTATGGTGGCTGCAGAGTTTGCCAGCAAGGATTACACCCGGCAGAACCTAGCACCTGATCTTATTGCTCAAGCAAATGCAATCATGAAGTCAATGATTGCGAACAACAATCAAGAAGAGGATCCTTCTATAGACCATGGAGACTGGCAGCCCCTTTCGGAGACCTTTAGATGATCACTCCAGGGAAACCAAAGAAAGCTCCGGTCATTAAGACTATTAGCCTCCACGAGTGGCTTAAAGGCCGTCGTAGCGATACGGACCCAACTCGCACGGACAACGGTGCTTTGGCAATCTCAGATAATGTAGTTCTTGAGCAAGATGGAGTTGTACGTCCACGCCCAGCTACAATTCCATACGGAGCTCAGCCGCTTGGAAAAATTGTCGGCATCGACGAGTTTGTACGCATTGTTGATGGCGAGCCCCAAACATGGCTTATTTCAGTTCAGATAGTCGGTGGCGTCGGCAAAGTCTTTGTTAATAAAGATGGCGGGAGCTGGCAAGAATGCACCGGTAAGACATATATGGACGCACGGACGACCTTTGTACAAGGCGCCGGGAAAGTACTCATCCTGAATGGCAAGGACTTTATGTCCTACCTAGATACTATTTCGCTGTCCGTTCAAACATACACTGCGTTAAGCACTCCTACTATTCCGACAGCGACACCTACTGGCATGTCTGGAACTGCTCTAACGTACAGATTTAGAATTACTGCCACGTCGAAGGTAGGTGAAACGAATGCATCCGTCGCAGCTACGGTACCTACAAGCATTACGCGTGATCAGTGGTCACAGGGCGGAACTACCCCTCACTATGTAACACTCAGCTGGCCGGCCGTTTTTGGCGCTACCGGCTACTGTATTTATGTCGGCATCGAAGCAGGCAAAGAGAAATTCATAGGTAGCGTGCCCGCGGGAACGACAAGCTTTATTGATGATGGTAGCGCTGTCGAGATAGTCACGAAGCAGGCTCCATCCGGAAACGGAACACAGGGCCCGATTGTCAAACGTGGCGCAAATGTCGGTGGTCAGATCTTTCTTGTAGGCGACAAGGACAACCCATACCACGTGTGGTATGGCGGCACTGGAGATGACAGTTTCGACTTCTCGCCATATAACGGCGGTGGTTGGATTGATATTGCAGTAGGGTCCAAGAATATTCCTATTGCCGTAGTGCCATTTCGTGATGGAAAGGGCACGCCAATGGCGACTGTGTTTTCTAACGGAACAAACGGTAATGGAAAGATTACGCATTTATCTCTTCAATCTACAAATGTTGGCGATACAGTCATCACTTATATGCAGGCAGACGAGGCGAACGGACAGGACGGCACGGGTTCTCCTGATGCAATTGTTCTTAGCAGGGATGCGCTCTGGTATCCATCGGGATCAGAATTTAAGACAACAGGAACCAAGCCACAAGTACAAAACATTCTCTCCACAGACAATGTAGGCGACGGCATTATTGGCGACATGCAGAAACTGAATCGTGCATCCATGTCACTCGCAAGCGGTGTCAATTACAACGGGTGCCTTTACTTTGCCGTTCCTTCTGGCAGTAGCACAAATAACCAGATATGGGTGTTAGATCTAATTCGAGGCGGTCAGTGGATCCTGCCTTGGTATATCAAGGCGGACAAGCTGTTCCTATATGGCAGCAACGACGGCGAGACCCACTTCCTTGCACTGGTAAATAACAGAATTGTTGAATTCACTCGGTCAAGGAATACAGAAGATGATGGCGTCGCTTTCGGCGCAAAAGCAGGCTCGGGCTTTATCAAAGTGGACAAATCTGGAGCAGAGTGGGTGTACATCCTCGATGTTACCTTCACGATCATTAACCCGCAGGGAAAAATCAACTTACAAGTCCAAGGCAGGACAAAGACATCATCCATCACTTCGATCGGAACGAAGGATTTTATACCACAGATCTCCTATGCGGGATGGGGCGAGGTAAAGCGAGGAGCAAATAGCGCCGTCGGCGATATAGCTTGGGGCGAGATCGTAAACATACCAACTTCCTACGGTTCAACTCGTGTAGTGAGGACTGTGCCAGTGAAGAAAGCGGTCAATTACTTCCAGTGGCTCATAAGCAGCTCGGGCAATGCGGACTGGGCTCTTTCGGATGTTGTTGCTCGCTATGTCGATATTGGAACGATTATTACCCAGGATATGAGGATTTAGGAGAATTATTTATGTCGGTGAACGATAAACTTACAAAAGCTAACAACGGAGTATGGGCATCGCCTGCGACGCTCTCAGACTCGAAGCCGTTTGCGCAGAACTCTGTGCCTATCTCAATCGCAACAGGCTGGCCAGTGGATGCATCAGACGGCCCCGTCCATTTCAAGCTCTTCAAGGTAAGCAACGAGGGGAAGCTAGTCGAAGGTAGCGCTAGCGACTGGAAGGGTACACTAACGGGTACGACCCTTTCGAACATGATCAAAACAGGCGGGCCTGAAGTCGATTACGTTACGGGAGATCCTTGCATCATTATGCCGACTGCAGGCTTCTGGAACGACGTCTACGACGCCCTTATGACATCAATGAATAGAGACGGAACGCTCAAGGCTTCTGCGGTGTTAGCAGCACTTGGCATTAACGGGCAACCGCCAGCCGACTGGACGGTTTTGCCAACTAGCCCTAGTACTTCTACATACAATGGTCAGCACTCACATACTTTAATATTCACCGGAGCGGATTACACAAGTCAGATACAGCCAGGAACTCGTCTACGAACATCACGAACCGTCGCCGCTCCGACGCAGAGCACGAGCCTTAACGGCTCGAGCCAGTACTGGTCTAAGACCTCTCCCGCTAAGCTTACATTCACTGACGACTTTGCAGTGAGTGCTTGGGTTCGGCTCAGCGCATATCCATCTACGAACATGGCTATTATGTCCGCAACCGACGGGTCGAGTGGGTGGATGTTCTATATCAATTCAGCAGGTGCAGTTGTGCTAAACGGACGAAACGCTGGAGCGGGGAATTACAGCCGAGTTGCTTCGATACAATCAATTCCCCTTAACCGATGGGTGCATGTGAGCGCTCAGCTCGACATGTCCACCTTTGCAGTCGTCCCTACGGCAAGCTACATCATGATTGATGGTGTTGATGTCCCGGCTGCGCTTGATCGCCAAGGGTCAAACCCCGTCTCGCTCGTTCAGGCCGGCACCCTCGAGATCGGTCGTATGGATTCAAGCAACAGTTACTGCTTCAATGGCATGCTTGCTCAAGTTGCAGTCTTCAATGCAAAAGTTTTACAAGCTACAATGCGAAGCTACATGACGCAAGGGCTAACTGGATCAGAGCCATCCCTAGCGTCCGCATACGCCTTCAATGGTTCTGCTACCGACTTAAACACAAATACTCCGAATGATCTTGTTGCGAATGGTGGCGCCGTAGCGACGTCACCTACGTCACCATTCGGCACCCAGGGCAATGGAGTACCTTCATCTACTGTAGACTTCGGAATTGCAATGAAAGTTACGAAATCCGGTAGCGACACCATAGTGATTGTGCAAACGCCCGAAGGAAGTATTATCCCAGCATTAGGAGGAATCTCGGGCATTAGTTACTCATCTGCGGGTGTTCCATCCGGATTTCCAAAGCTAAAGACTCGATGGAACATCCTTGCGAAATACAAAACTAGCACTGCAACGCCTATTAATGCGGGTATTGCACAACTGTCGAATTACCAGATTTATGTGCCTATCGGAGACTGGTCTATTGGTCATACAGGCTATTACCTCGTCACGGCAGGCACAACAGTGGGGTATCTGACGGCTCAAATCGGACTTAGCGAATCGCTCGCTTCATTCACTAGTAACCTTGAGGATACATCGACATCGACCCCATCTATGAACGCCTCTTCATCCGAACACGATGGCTTTATGAGTCGATACACCGACTACTCACTTTCGGCGGCAAGGGCTGTATACGGAATTGCTAAAACGACTGGCAACTTTACTGTGTATTACGCGGGTGCCGGAATTTCATCAACGATAGAGCTTCAGAACGCATACCTTTAGGAGTTGTATGGCAGATCAAGACTTCGAGCCACCAAAAACAATCGCAGAAATGGGAATACACCTACTCTATATGCGTAAAGCGATTGATGAGTTGACGACTTCGGTCAAGAAGAGCTCCGAGCATTACGCAACAAAGGAGGAGGTGAAAGAAGGCTACGTAACAAAGCTTGAGTTTCAAAAATTAAAATCAAAGACAGCTCCAATTATTGCGGGAGTTACGGCTGTAGCGAGTGTCATGCTCACTGCAGCCGCTGCATCGCTATGGAACTTGATTATAGGAGGATCAAAATGAATATAAATAACACATTGTCGTGGATGTACGATCGACTCGGAAAAGTCTATTACTCGATGGTCTATCGACTTGGGCAGATGTTTAATGGAAGGCCAAACTATGACTGCTCGAGCTCAGTTTACTTATCGCTAAAGCAAGGAGGGTTTTTACCTGCAGACTTTAGAGTGGGAAATACAGACACTCTCTTTGGAGATCTTGAGCGAAATGGCTGGGTGCGGCTTTATTCGGACGCGAATGACTATGTCGCTACACAGCGGGGAGATGTGTTCATCTGGGGAAGGCGCGGTGTCTCTGGGGGTGCTGCAGGACATACTGGTGTATTTGTGGATGCGGATAACATTATCCATTGCTCATCTGGATATAACGGCATCCATGTAGACAATCACGACTGGCTCTCACGAATAAATGGATCGCCGGAGCTAACCGTGTATAGATATGTCGGAACAGTAGTGCCATCCGGAAGCCCTACAGACCAAATTGTCGAAAAAGGGTCTTATATTCGTTTTGATAAGAGATTCCGTGTAGATGAGCTGCAAGAGATCAATGGTATTTGGCAAGTGAGAACAAACGAACTGTGTCCCGTTGACTTCTCGTGGGACGATAACGGTATTCCAGTCGCACCACTATATGAAGTAGATGGCGATGGCTACGCAACTGGCGACCAAGACCTCCATGAAGGCTCGCTATACGTTATTCCAGGGAAGTTCGAAGTACTCGATCTATTTCAGGGATCGGACTCGTGGTTTGCTCTTATCGATTCAAATGGGCTGAAGTTCTGGATAGACCTAGCGGCAGCAACCGAAGCGCCGAAGAGTGATCCTGGCACCCCTATACCGCAGAAACGGACGCCGCTTCCTACGCCGGGTGATGGCCAGCCGAAGCCTAATGAACCCGACCCTCCAGAAACACCAAACGCAGGAAGTTCAGAGGAACCGCCAAAAGAAGATCCAAAGCCACCAGTTAATAACAATCCAAAGGAGGATAATATGGCATTTACAAAGGCAGAACAAGCAGAGCTAGCAATTGCAAGTAAAAATGCAGAAGACTTTGCAAACTACGTTGCACAGTCGGAGCAAGTGCAGGAAATTACGAGTGGATTTTCAAAAAAGGTAAAGACAACTGTGTATATCGTCGCAGACAGTGCGGTCGTATTCGGAATGTTGCTCCCGAGCTTGGCGATTGCATTTAATGTCCATGTGGATCTTGCTCAAGTGACTGCGGCTTCCGATGTGCTTCTAAAAGCAGGGGGAGGCGCTCTTGTGATGTTCGGTCTTCTTAAGACTATGAAGAAGCAGTAGCGAAACGGTACTATACAAAGTATTGCTTATATCTGGTAGATGGTGTATACTCCTTTGAAATAGAGGTACTACACCATCTATTTCAGATTTAGAAAGCGAGTCTTTATGCCGTCAATTCTGGTAAAAGTCGCACGCTTTGTGTGGCCAAAATCTTTCGTTATTTCAATAAAACGCGGCACGCGTATGCAATTACGCTGGCGCCATGTCAAACTGCAATCCACCGTTCGCGGTGGATTTTTGTTTATTGACTTAATGCTGTGGATAAATATGTTGCGTTGTAAGAAAACGCTACCTTCATCCTAATTCTTGTCGACTCATAACATTCGTGCTATTATAGAGGTACTAAATTTGCAACTAGTACCCCCAGCAATGGGGACAATCAATCCCCTCTATCGAATGTGATCAGAGGGTTTTTTGTACTCGAAAATATATAGCAGATGTGCGATCGGCATTCTGTATAGTCCTGAGTATTTCTTGTAGTCTGATTGTAATGTCAGGTCTATTAAACGTACTCAGAAATAGGAGGTATTAGGTGAAACCACGCATCAATGACAATGAAGTCTTTTCAAAGAAAAGCATCAATGACAATGTCAATGACAATGAGAGATTTAGGAAAGAGCAACGAGTTGAATCTATTGCAGCTAAGCTTGTTGATAAGCTTAAGTCTCCCGAGTCGTGGGAATTCTACTGTAAGGTTGCACGTTCGCTGCCCGAAGACCAGATTTGGCGCAATTATGAGGATGCTGTCGCACGGTCAAAAAGTAGTGTTGGCGGATTGTTCAACTACCTTTGCAGGAGAAGCATGTATAAAGCTAACCGAGGGTAAGAATGTGAAGAATGGATGCATACGATTGATGAGCTTCTTGATCCCTATCTTGAATATTGCGATCACGAACTAGGACTTAGTAAGAAAACAATTTACGACAATTACGCACGGGAGCTGAACAAACTCAGGCGGTGGGCGGGCGATCGCCCCATTGAGCAGATGAGTATAGACGAGCTCAATGTTTACTTCAGGCTACAAGAAGGGTGGGGGCTGAGCATTAGCTCGGTGAATACGTATCGTGGATATGTGAGAGCCTTTGTTTATTACTGTCAATTCTATTTGAACCTACCGCTGAAGTTTGATTATAAAATGATCCGTCAGAAGAAGGGTGAGAGCGGAAAAACAATAAAATACGCAACAGTTGACGATGCGACGGCTGCCATTTCAGTTTTGGATGATCCACAGGACAAGCTAATTGTAGCAATACTATTTACTGCCGGATTACGAATTGGTGAGCTGGTAAAGCTGAAGTTTGAAGATGTTTATGAAACGAAGCTTGGCCCTGAGATCGAGGTTCGTGGTAAAGGACAGAAAACGCGCAGAATTCCTATTACATATGAGTTATATCGAGAGATCCAGGCACATGCATATTACAATAACATTAGATCTGGGGTTCTGATTCGACATAGAGTCTCGAAAAGAACCCTCATTAATAAGGGCTACACCGTGAGCGGGCTTAGGAATAGATTTATTAGGAAGTTGAGCCCATACGAAATTTATCCAGCATTTCACTGGTACCGTCATGGCATCGCTACCGACTTGTACAATGATGGCGCCGACATTCGCTGGCTACAAGAGTTTCTTGGACACAGTGATATTAGAACGACGCAGATATATACTCACGTGTCTACGGAGCGTAGTCGGCATGTATATGATAAGCATTTTCCAACTAAGTTCAGAGTCGGCGGCATCATTGACAAAGCGATGGCGACGTGCTAGTATTTAGGTAGATGCAATAGCAGCACCTGCACAATCAAACATCAATAGATGATCTACGAAAAGAGATCAAGGCGAACAACCAAGTTGAGAGCCTTGTATGTGTCACGAAAGTAGCCCACCTGTAATATGGTGGGTTTCGTGATTCTCGCAGTGTCCACTGATGTCTATGCGTACATAAACAGCACTGAGTACTGCCCGAGATCTCGAGCAGTGTCGAGTGTCGCTCTCGGGGGCGACGTGGTGGGCTAGCTTCTACGACCCGAAGCGTATTCGGCGAAGAGTATTACTTCGGCTCCTAGAGCAAGAATTTGCTTATCGAGTTCTGGACTTGGGCGCACCTCCCGCTCCCCATAAAGCTTTTCGAGGTCTTGAAAGAGGGAGGTTCGCTTGTGCTCTCGCTGCTGTCTGGACATGCGTCCAAAGCTCTCAAGTATTTGTCGTCGTGCCTCGGGCGTGAGTTTGGCCGCCGCCTTCTTGAAGGCTTCCATAGGTTTAATCCTCCTAGTTGCTCCCCATAAATACATTATAATATAACATTGACAAAATAATAAGTCCATATTATTGTTAATTATGTCCCATTCCATCGAACGAAGTTGGTAAAACATGTGGGGTCGTAGAAAGAAGGTGGCCGTCGCCACTGAGGTGAAGCCTCTTGCCGATGTCTACATCTGGCACGACCGGCGTACCTACTACGGTGGCACTACGCGGTTCTTCTTGCCGCAGAAAGCCGATCTGGATGCTCTCTACGCGCAGATGAAGGCCGATCTCGATGAGGCGGCTTGCGAAATTTACGACGTGCGTTCCTACGACGCCTACGTCGCGGTGCAGTGGCGCTGGCCTCGTGAGGCGACACTGAATGACCCCGAGGAGGTCGCGCGCCTGCTCCGAGGCATCGAAGAGCCTGTACTCGCTCGGGTAGGTGCCGCTCTGGGCTGGGGCGAACCTCGGATCGAGTACATGGAATCAGTTGAGGACTACGAGACTGTGCGCATGCGGCCGGGGATCGACAGTGATCTCTGGCAACTCGGCGGCTAATGCCTTGCTACGCCCGGTGAATCTGGATCTCTCCAGATTCACCGGGCATTCGTTTTTAAGGACGCGTAATTTGAAAATTTAACGATATTATGACATAATGAATCTGCTATGAAGATACAAGTGATTACGTTATTTCCTGAGATGTTTGACGGTGTCCTTAACAATTCCATGATGTGGAAGGCGCAGGATAAGGGAGTGGTAACATTTGATCTGATCAATCTTCGCGATTTTGGGATTGGCCCGAGGCATCAGGTGGACGACACTCCATATGGTGGAGGCGATGGTATGCTTTTAAAGCCAGAGCCACTATTTGCAGCTGTGAGGTATGCTAAAGAAAAGGACCCTGATGCAAAAGTAGTAATTATGACTCCACGCGGCGAGCGCTGGGTGCAGGCTACTGCGCAGGCATGGGCAGATACGGGGCGAGGACTCATCTTTATTTGTGGTCGCTACGAAGGCTACGACGAACGCATTCTGACGCTTGTTGATGAACAGGTACGTGTCGGCGACTACGTTCTCACGGGGGGTGAACTGCCTGCAATGACGATCATTGATAGTATCGTTCGCCTTATTCCAGGTGTACTTGGCGGCGAATCGAGCGCTGAAATAGAGAGTTTCAGCGACGGTGAGACATTGGAATTCCCTCAATATACCCGCCCTGAAGTATATGAAGATATGCGCGTTCCAGAAGTACTTCTGAGTGGTAATCACGCGGCGATTGCGTCTTGGCGCGCCGAGCATTCACTTAAAGTGCAAGAATAAAGGGGCTTAAGAGTGTGTAAAAATACTCTAGTCTTTCGACTAGAGTATTTTCGGTGTTGTGGTGGGTTATCGTAGAGCGATCAGTCACAACATAGATTTTTGGGATATGTTTGTTTTTGTAACCTTCGCTGTCTCCCATATTACCGTAAACAGATGAAAAACACAAGCTTTGTTTGCAACGTTTTTGTTTATAGCAGGTCTGGCGTATACTGAGGGATGTGAAATCATCCATCTTGCGCTCAAGTGACTCACCAAGGGCGATTCCGACGCTAGCCGCTGGGATTATTGTTCTTGTTACGGTTGCACAGCTTTTTGCGTTTGAACGGCTACATGAAGTGCTTCACTCCCAGTATACGGGCATATTTAGCAGTAGCGGCGCAGAGATAGCCGCGACCTTTATTGTGATTATTGAAGTCCTAGCCGTTCCGTATCTCTTACCTCTTCGTCTGAACACCTGGATAGCTTGGCTCAGTCGAATAGCGGGATGGGGAATGATTATCTTCTGGTTCATACTTTCCGTTGTTGGACTAATAAAAGGTAATGTATACACTGCTCTTTTTGGTGCTGCAATTTCGCTTCCGGGTGGCTGGTGGCCACTTCTCCTTATCATTGCGCTTAGTATCCTTCTATCGTGGTCGTCGATGCTGCGCGCGCGAGGTCGCTTGTCCTAGGCGGCATCTTTACTGTATGATGACAATATAATAAGGAGGGGTATGGAATCTATTAGTAAACTCGAGAATACGTTTGCCGAGTGGTACAGGGGAATGCCACATTTGCCGAAGAAGGGAAGAGACTGGCTCCGTACAAATATTTGGTGGATTGTACTTGTTTGGGCGATAATCGATATAGCTATGGTTGTAATGACCGTTATGGGATCATTTCTTGCGGCGCTTGGCCTGACAGTGGTCGGAGGGGTTATAGGCGCATTTATCGCCGGGCCACTTGTCATTATTCAGCTCCTTAGTGTTGCAGGTACGCTCGTAGAGGCCGTACTCCTTTGTATGGCAGTGAACCCTCTGCAAGCGCACGCTAGGCGAGGCTGGCGACTTGTGTTTCTAGCAATGCTTCTTAGCGTCGTACTCTCTGTAATTGGCCAGATTCTCACATTTGATCTAGTGGGTCTTCTCTGGGGTCTTCTGTGGGCTGCTGCTTTTGGATACTTCCTGTTTGAGGTTCGGGACGAATTCACAGAAGAAGGTAGGGTGAGAGCCCGTCGCAAGGCTTGAGTTGACCTCAGATAGGTGATATAATCATATCATCCATTGGGGCGTCGCCAAGTGGTAAGGCACTGGGTTCTGGTCCCAGCATTCGGGGGTTCGAATCCCTCCGCCCCAGCCAAAATTATTTCAATCAAAAACCATCTCTGTAAAGGGGTGGTTTTTGCGGTTAGAATCCCATAGGAAGATGGAATGTCCAAAACTTTGCCCAGAGCTTATGCTAAAATATTAAGTAACTATGGCTCGACTACCGCAACCAGGTGCAGATAATGGGTCTTGGGGTGATGTCCTCAACGATTTTCTATTGGTCGAGCACGATGCAAATGGTACTCTCAAGAGTTCTGGCAGTTTAAGCACAAAGGCAAATGACGGCTCGGTTGTGCATAATACCAGTAACGAAACAGTCGCTGGGACAAAGACATTTTCCAGTTCGCCAGTTGTGCCTACGCCGACGCTTGGCAGCCATGCAGTCAATAAAACATATGTAGATAGCACGGTTGCGGCTGGCGCGCCAGATGCCAGTACGAGCTCGAAAGGTATTGTGCAGCTCTCTGGTGACCTATCTGGCACAGCCAGTGCACCGACAGTTCCGGAGCTGGCAAATAAAGAGCCAACTATCGCTGCCGGCAATACCACTCAGTATTTCCGTGGTGACAAATCCTGGCAAACTCTTGATAAAGGATCCGTAGGACTCGCAAACGTCGACAACACGAGCGACGCGAATAAACCTATTAGCACTGCTACGCAAACTGCGCTGAACGGCAAAGCCTCTACCGCTCGCACAATCACAGCTGGCACTGGTCTTGCAGGTGGTGGTGACCTTAGCACGGATCGTACTATTACTGTTAACTTTGGCACTGTGGCTGGTACTGTCGCTCAAGGTAATGACAGTCGTATTACTGGTGCAGAGCAAACCGCCAATAAAGGCGTAGCGAACGGCTACGCAGGTCTTAACGGCTCTACTGTTGTGCCAACCGCACAGCTTGGCACGGGGACTGCTGACACTACAACTTTCCTTCGCGGCGACAATACCTGGGCGGCTACTCCGGCCGCGCCAGTAACGAGTGTCGCAGGTAAAACTGGTGTCGTTACTCTCGTCAAAGCGGATGTAGGACTCGCAAATGTCGACAACACATCGGATGTCAACAAACCGGTGAGTACTGCTCAGCAAACTGCCCTGAATCTGAAGGCAGATACGACTGTAACTGACGGGCTTAACGCCCGCGTCACTACTCTTGAGTCTGCTGGTATCGTGGCGCTCACTGATGGAGCATCTATTGCCACGGACGCTAGTGCTGGAAAGCACTTTCGGGTTACGGTTGCTGGTGATCGTACCCTCGCCGCGCCTACTAACGCCACTGACGGCATGCATCGTATTTGGGAAATTACTGCGTCGGCGGCAGACCGCTCACTTACTTTGTCGACTGGAAGTAGCGGGAGCTTTGAATTTACGACTAATATCACCTCGCCGATTACTATTACCAACGGCAAGACACTCTTTCTCGGAGCAATTTATAATAGCACGCGTAGTCGTTGGACGGTATTGGCTGCAAAGGCTACGACGTAATGGCGATATACAGCGATAACTTTAACCGTGCGGACTCTACTACGGTCGGGGCAAACTGGACAGAAGTTGCAGACGATTGGTCCATCAAGAGTGACGCGTTAGCGCCCGGCCTTACGACCACCGGTGTTATTCTCTATAACCAGCCGCTCGATACGGCCGATCATTATGCAGAGATTGCTATGTCAGTCGCAAGTACAACATCGATGGGTGTTTTTGCACGCTCCGACTTAGCGGGGAATAACTTCTATTTGCTGCGTAGCAATGGTACCTCGTGGAACTTATTCACCAATATTAGTGGTACATTTACGAGTATTGGAAGTTATGCGGCAACCTTGGCTAATGGCGATGTCGCACGCATACAATGCGTAGGCAGCATTATCAAGGCTTTTATTAATGGTGTAGAGCGCATTTCTGTAACTAACGCTGCAATTACCACCGGAACTTATACCGGCATACGCAGTACGCAAAGCTCAACTGCACGTTATGATAACTTTACGGCCTCTGATGTGGGAGCTCTTTATTCTAATGACGGCGGTTTCTTTGATTTCATTTAAACACAAGTAACCTGTCCAGGTCATAGGATAACAAGGTACTATTTTTCTCCTTTACTTCTTTTCCAGAAGCATCAGGATTTCTTTAATTTCTTGCTCCATCTCAACCTCACCTTGCTGCTCAAAAGTTTGGAATAGGTTCTTCTCCTGGTTATGAGATTATGGGAAAGACTACAGATTGAACCGTAGTCTTTTTTCGCTTCAAAAAGTTCGGATTCATCGATGATTCCATGTCTTCAATATAAAGAATAACACCCCGCGACTAACAGCGGGGTGTTATTCGCTGTTGTGCGGGGTGCGGTACTAGGTGATTCTACGCGCCGTGGTGACGGCGCATGTTGTCGAGCTGCTTCATGCACTTGCGCCAGCTAATGGCGAGCAGTTTGAGGGCTCCGCCGGCTATCACGCTCCCGAAGCCTATGGCGAACCAAGCTTCGGCTATGCCGAGATGTTGCCAGAGGTTACTCCTTGTCGGCATTACGACGTGGAGGTTGCCGGTCGGGTCGAAGTAGTTGATTTCGCCCCAGAGCGGCCACAGCATCATTCCGCCAAGGTACATCAGCAGGGGAGGGACAACGACGAGGAAGAGTCCTCGCAAGAACTGGCTCCGCATAGATCTCTGCGCGTTCACGGTTCAACTCCACTATCGAAGTTCTGTTTTTTATACCGGAGTCGCAGCCCGGCGCGCCGAACCGAGTTGGTTAACCATTCACTAGCTTAACTGCGACGTATGTCGCACTCCTATTTTTAGAACGCGCGCACGATTTATGCAAGCTTGAGCAAAATGCCACAAACGGTGAGATCTATGCGATTTATTGCGTACCTGGCATCATTATGATATCATTAAGTTATAACACGTCCTACGTTATGACTGCACCCCAAGAGAAATCTTGGGGCTGCTTTTATATCAGGGTAATGAGGATTTTAAAACTGCAATTATCCATTGAAGCAACTCCTATATCTTAAAATGATGTCACCACAGGGGGTGTCGGGAGGTAAAAACAGGCTAGGGCATGCAACGCCGCACGTCCTAGCCTGTTGTTGTATTAGATAGGCATGGGGAGGGGTTCAAAACCGATAGGAAGCTACGTTTTGGTGCTTTTGCCTTCGCACCGCCTACACGCTGGGAGCGGTACTGTCGTTTAGGTTTTGTCCTGCACACAGCCCTCTCTTCCTCTACGAGTGAATCCAGAGCGATCCTTATCCGGAGTTTCGACGCGGAAGACGTCAGCGCGTTTTGTACTTCGGCGACTGTCATCCAGTCGTTATCTCTGGCAAGGACGCCGCTGACTCTCAATCGAAGATCGTCCATGAATACCTACTCTATGTGGATGTACGGAACTCTATAACAATAGAATAAAATCGCCAAGTATGCAAGAGAAGTCAGCAAATCCCGTTAAATTGAGCATCTATGGTCGATAGTTGATATAATAAGAGATGGTGATGCGCATCACGTTACAATGACCAGTAAACGTATAACAAGGAGGAACTACCAT
>DATFHX010000022.1:0-61849 GCA_035247945.1 Saccharimonadales bacterium (SeqCode)
AGTAAACGTATAACAAGGAGGAACTACCATGTTAGAAGTTGCAGTAGGTGTCACAGTAGCAGTAGGCTTAGGTCTAGGAAGTCTGCTCAAATAAGAATAGCCATTAATTTACAGGAGCGACAATTTGTCGCTCCTGTTTTCGTCTGCTGTTATCAAAAAAATCCGTACTGCGCAACTCATACTTCGAGTTGCGCAGTACGGAGAGTCTGCCCTCAGTGTTTGGAGGTGTACTGACCTTCGCTGGCAAGCACGACAGAAGAAGCGGCGATATGGAGGAGCTCCTCAGCTCGCTTCGCGCGCTCGACAGTATAGCCGCTGCGCACTGCCGCTATGAGATCCTTAGCGATGATGTGCGACCTGGCTTCGTAGTCCGTCGGCGAGATCGCCAGTGCGGTCTGTGCCTGGGACTCATGGTCGTAGCGGATAACCGCACCGGTTTTGGTGTTGATCGTGCACGTCCCACGCTCGAACCGCAGCGTAATTATCTCGGGATAGGTCTTGCGCCCGAGTCGCCGGGTCCCGATGCAGGTGAACGTGACCACCCCTAGCATGCCGGTTACGACATACCGATCATACAGATCGACGTAACGGTTCGCGCTCAGCTCTTTGTTGCCGATGAGCCACACCAAGAAGTCGATCTCATGCGGGAAATGATCCAGCAGGAGGCTTCGGTCTTTCTTCCAACCTGCAGTGGGGCTGGGGTACGAGAAATCCAGTTCCACGTGCATGAGTGCACCGAAGTCTCGAACGAGCCGAGTGAGATTCTCTCGTGCCCAGCCGTAGGGGAGGTTAGGCGTTTCACGGCGAGGATGGCAGCTCAAAATGACCTGCCTGCCGCGCTGCGCTATCTTGAACGCTTCACGTACCAGCTGGAGATCCTGACGATTGACGGCGAGTGGCTTGTCGCACATGATGACACGAACGCCCGCCTTGACGGCTGCGAGCAACTGGGCGGCGTGAACATCGTCACGTGAGGTGATTAGGAGCGCGTCTATGGGGCTACTGATCAGCGCATCGAAAGTCGTGTAAACCTCCGGCCTGAAAGTGGTCACTTCCTTCAGCCTCTCGATGCCGATCGGGGACGGGTCGTAAACGCCAACAACGTCGATTCCGAACTGCGCGCCAGGAATGACGTGGGAGTCGAGGACATGTCCGCCGACACCGGCGACACCAACGGAAACGTGGTGGCTGGTCATGACTGTCTCACTTTCTCTGAGGGGATTGACCTAGCTTAGCGTAGCACACAGGGGCTGCTTTTCGAATAGTAGCTTAACGATGAGTTGTATAACCTGTATAATAAAAATATATGCGAGCTCATGATATGCCTTCTATGAAAGAAGAAATTAGATGCTTGTTTGCTGAGTTATTCGGCGCATTTACACTGACCTTTGTTAGCGTTGGTGTGGCTGCGCTCGCTCTCTCTGGTCATGAAGTTGATTTTACGGCACGTGCAGTTGCGCCTGGCCTTGCCGTTATGGTTCTTATTTACGCGATAGGGAAAATTTCGGGTTCGCACATTAACCCAGCGGTAACGCTCGCATTTGCGGTACGAAAAACGTTCATGTGGAGGCGTGTTCCTGGCTATATCGCCGCTCAGCTCATTGGTGCGACATTAGCAGCACTACTCCTTCAGTACCTATTGAGTGGTAACGGCTCACTCGGCGCACCCGCTCCCCATATCTCTCACGTCCAGGCGTTTATAGTAGAGATAATTTTGACATTCTTTTTAATGAGTATTGTTATAGGAAGTTCCGTTGGGAGCAAAATCGTCGGCCCTAACGCGGGGATTGCAGTAGGTGCGGCTGTGGCGATGTGTGAAATTGTCGGTACTATGCTGAGCGGCGCAGCAATAAACCCGGGTGTTGCTTTTGGATCGCTCTTTGTAGCAGGTCATCTCGATATATACTGGATATATCTCGCTGGTCCTATCATTGGCGCGGTCCTAAGTGTCTTCTTTAATTACCTTATACAGGGAAGACCAACAAAACATGAACTAGAGAGCGCAAGCGGCGAAGCGGAACAGCACGGTAAATCTAGCTAATCATTTAATAAGATAGGTATCATTTACAACACATGCTATACTGAGCGTATAGAGCTTATGCAATAAAAAGTAAACAATACAAAAAGGATCGTCTATGGATTCACCACTTCACATTACTTCTGAGATTGGCAAGTTAAAAACGGTGCTGCTTCATAGGCCGGGTAAAGAATTAGAAAATCTTACGCCCGATTATTTAAAAGATCTTCTTTTTGACGACATTCCGTATCTCCAGAAGGCGCAGCAAGAGCACGATACGTTTGCTCAAGTACTTCGCGATCACGATGTGGAGGTGCTTTACCTCGATCAACTTGCTGCTGAGGCGGTTGCAGATCCACTGGTAAAGGCGCAGTTTATCACTGAGCTGCTCCATGCCTCAAAGCAGGGTGATGCAAAGGTGACGGATGCGCTCCATGACTATCTATCGAGCATATCTACGGCTGACATGATCCGTAAGGTAATGGCGGGTGTCCGTAAAAATGAATTGACGATTCATTCATCTGGGAATAAACAGCTACATGAACTTCTCGCGAGTAGCTATCCTTTTTATCTCGATCCAATGCCGAACCTCTACTTTACCCGTGATCCGGCAGCGACAATAGGGAATGGGCTTACAATTAACCGTATGCACTGGCCGGCAAGGCGACGGGAGTCGCTCTTTATGGAGTATATAATTGGTCATCATCCAAGATTTAGTGGCCACTCGATCCCTGTTTGGTATGACCGAAGTAATCGTTTCTCGATGGAGGGCGGTGATGAGCTTGTGCTCAGCGGCGAAGTAATGGCGATTGGTATTAGTGAGCGAACAGCGCCTGAGGCGATCGAGCGCATGGCGGCGAAGCTATTTGCAGACTCAAGCTTTAAGAAGATTCTTGCAATTGAAATACCAAAGAGTCATGCCTTTATGCACCTTGATACAGTCTTTACGATGATAGATCGAAATAAGTTCACGATTCATCCGGCAATTCAGGATACTGGCGGTAAATTAAGTGTCTTTGTCCTTTCTTCGGAAGAAGGGGAGATACGTATCACTCATGAAGATGACATTATAGAAGTCCTGAAAGAATCACTGCATCAAGATACGATTGAATTCATACCGTGCGGCGGTGGCGATGAGATCGCGGCAGCGCGGGAACAGTGGAACGACGGCTCAAATACGCTCGCCATTGCGCCTGGAGTGGTGGTAACCTACGATCGAAACTACGTTTCAAACCAATCACTTCGTGATCATGGACTTGAAGTTATTGAAGTGCCCGGCTCTGAGCTTGGTCGGGGACGCGGCGGCCCACGATGTATGAGTATGCCACTAGTAAGGGAGGATATTTAAGATGCCAATAGATTTAAAAGGACGATCGTTTCTTACGCTCGAAGACTATGCTCCAGAAGAGATTCGATTTCTTCTGGATACTTCAAAGCACTACAAAGAATTAAAAAAGGCTGGAACGCTCCACCGAGAGTTTGAGGGGAGGAGTATTGCACTCCTCTTTGAGAAGACCTCAACCAGGACTCGCTGTGCATTTGTTGTTGCAGCAGCTGATCTTGGTATTCATCCAGAATTTCTTGGTAAAGATGACATTCAGCTTGGGAAGAAGGAGTCGATTGAAGATACGGCGAAGGTGCTTGGTCGAATGTTCGATGGAATTGAATTTCGTGGCTTTGCACATGCATCCGTTGTTGAGCTCGCGAAATATGCTGGGGTTCCAGTCTGGAATGGACTTACCGATACTGCACACCCGACGCAAATTCTTGCTGACTTCCTCACGATCGAAGAACATGTCGGAAAGCTTAAGGGTGTGAAATTCGTGTTTGTTGGAGATGGTCGTAATAATATGGCGAACAGTCTCATGGTAGGTGCAGCAAAAATGGGACTTGATTTTCGTATTGCGGCACCAAAAGAACTTCATCCAGACCCCGCCCTCGTGAGTGAGGCGGAGGGTTTTGCGCGTGAGTCGGGGGCAACAATTATGATTACAGATGATCTTGTAGCGGCAACGCAGGGCGTGGACGTCATCTATACGGACGTTTGGGTGTCGATGGGCGAAGAGGATAAATTCGCAGAGCGAATCGGTCTTTTGAAGAACTACCAGGTTTCTATGGATATCTTAAAGGGTACAGGTAATGTAAATGTAAAGTTTATGCACTGTCTTCCTGCATTTCACGATCGAAGTACGGTAACGGGTGAACAGGTGTTCCAGCAATATGGACTTGAGGCGATGGAAGTAACCGATGAAGTGTTCCGAAGTGAGCATAGTATCGTGTTTGACCAAGCAGAGAACCGAATGCATACCATTAAGGCGGTTATTGCGACTACACTAAAATAAAACGGATCAAGGAGGTCCTTACCGTGGCTACAGTGAAAGAGGAGAAGAAGGGTCTTGGACTTTTACAACTAACCTCGCTGATTATTGGATCGGTGATTGGCGCGGGAGTCTTCAACCTCATGAGCAATATATCCCGCGAGGCATCGCTCGTCGCGGTGACGGCTGGTTGGGTAATTACGGGACTCGGGATGCTCTTTCTGGCGTTTTGTTTTCAGAATCTTACGAAAAAACGTCCCGATCTTAATGCGGGTATCTATAGCTACGCAGAGGCTGGATTTGGAAAGTATATGGGGTTCAATTCGGCTTGGGGCTACTGGATTTCGGCATGGATAGGGAACGTTGCGTTTGCAACGCTTCTCTTTAGTTCGGTTGCATATTTCTTTAGTATTTTCGGGAACGGCCAGAATCTTCCATCTGTAATCGGCGCATCCATCCTTTTGTGGAGCGTCCACCTTCTTATTCTTCGTGGGATTAAGACGGCAAGCATCGTAAACGCAATCATTACCGCAGCAAAGTTGATCCCGATCCTTATATTTCTTCTCACGGCATTTCTTGCTTTTAAATTTAATATCTTTACAACGGATATCTGGGGTACGGTAAGCAATACGTTTGAATTCGATAGCCTCCTCGCGCAGGTTCGGAGTACGATGCTTGTGACTGTATGGGTCTTCATTGGAATTGAAGGGGCGGTTGTCTTCTCTGGTCGCGCAAAAAATAAGGCGAATGTTCCACGAGCGACCTTTCTTGGCTTATTTATTGTAACTGCAATTTACTTTCTTGTAACCGTACTCTCGCTGGGGCTAAAAACACAGCCAGAACTCGCAGGGCTTCCGCAGCCGGCAATGGCTGCGCTGCTTGAATCGGTTGTGGGCTCATGGGGTGCAATTCTCATTAATATTGGGGTTATTATATCTATTAGCGGAGCCTTGCTTGCCTGGACGCTCTTTGCGACGGAACTTCCGTATCGGGCAGCACTGACAAAAGCGTTTCCAGGTTATTTTGCCAAGGTTAACGCAAAAGGGGTGCCAGTTACGTCGCTGCTTGTAACAAATGTCTTGGTGCAGATCTTTCTTCTTCTCTTCCTAACGCCTATTAGGGCGTATGACTTTATGTACTCCCTGGCAACATCCGCAATTTTGCTTCCGTACGCATTTGTGGCCTTTTACCAACTAAAGCTCTCGATTAAAGAAAAACAGGGTACGTCTGGTAGGTCACGGAATATATTCATTGGGATCATTGCAAGTATCTACGCTTTATGGCTTGTGTACGCAGCAGGGCTCGACTATCTGCTTTTGACCGTTCTTCTGTACGCCCCAGCAATTATTATCTATGTGTTTATGCAGCTTAAGAATAGACAGAGGATATTTACTGGCGGAGAATTTGCAGTAGCCTGTGTGATTGTCCTCCTCTGTGCGTTTTGCGTATATCGAATAGCAACAGGACAGTTGGCGGTTATATAATATGTCTATGAAAACTGAAACTATTCTCGTTGCACTTGGTGGAAATGCGTTAGAACGTAATGGTGATACTTCTATCCCTGCACAAAAGTCAGTTGCCGTAGAGACGGCGCGTCAACTCGTGCCGCTTGTGAAGGCAGGGTATAGACTGGCAATTGTACATGGAAACGGACCGCAGGTAGGGGCGATTATGCTCAAAGAGCAGGACCTCGAAAACCCTAACATGTCGATGCCCCTTAACACTGCCGTTGCTATGAGTCAGGGGGAGATTGGTTATTGGCTGCAACAAGCACTTCAGAATGAACTTGCCGCTGCAGGAATGAGAACGGGTGTTGCTACTATCGTGACACAGGTCGTCGTTGACCAAAATGATCCAGCATTTCATGATCCAACCAAGCCAGTCGGACCGTTCTACCCTGATCAGGAGACGGCTGAGGCTGCCGCGAAGGCAAATGGGTTTGTTGTAAAGGAGGATGTAGGTCGCGGGTGGCGACGCGTCGTACCATCTCCTTTGCCGAAAAATGTGGTTGAGAAGGAACTCATCTTTAATAGTCTCGATACTGGTCACGTCGTGATCGCAGCCGGTGGAGGTGGTATTCCTGTTATCGAACAAGATGGACGACTCGTTGGTGTTGATGCGGTTATCGATAAAGATGCCAGTGCGAGTCTATTAGCGGATCTCATTGGTGCGCATACCTTGTTGATTCTCACTGGCGTTGATGAAGTTTCTATTAATTTCAAGAAGCCAGACGAGACATCGCTGAGTGATGTAACGGTCGAAGAGCTGCAAAAGTATATCTCGGATGGCCAGTTCGCGCCAGGTAGTATGCTCCCTAAGGTAAAGGCTGCCATTTCATTTGCTAGCGCTAAAGAGGGTAATAGAACGATTATTACGTCACCCGCTCATGCGGGGGCGGCGCTTGAGGGAACGATTGGTACGCGTATTACGCTTTAGCTGAGCGTACGTTAGAACATCGAAAATAGATCTTCAAGAATAGTGGCGATCTTATCACCACTGACCATTCGAACGCCAACTACAATCATTAGTACACTAGCAAGCGTACCAAATATTGTTATGAAAATTGAATAGCGTATCATACCGATGGAGTACCATCCCATAAAAACGCCGCTCCCTGTAAGAAGGACTCCTAAAACGATCTGAATCTTCTTTCGTTTGTAAGTGGACACGGTTTTTATGCTTCGGGTGTGATGTTCACGTTAAGCTTAAAGAAATTATCGGGATCATACTGAGCTTTGACTTTCTTTAGCCTTGTAAGTGTAGCTGCCGGGTATGCATCTTCCAGACGGTCTTGCTCAGAGGTGCCGAGGAAGTTGACATAGGCGTCATCATCACCCTGCCTGATTGAGGCGGCGAATGCATCTATCCAACGTTGCTTTTCTGGTATTTCAGTTTCACTTTGGTAGAAGCACGCAATATTAACCATTATCTTGCGTTTACGATGTGCGTAGGCAGTTGCATCATCTTCGATTTGTTCAGTAGCCCCTCCGAGAACTCGGAATTGGAATGCTTTTACTGGCGCCTCGATTGTTTCGAGGTAGTGAATTGCTTCTGATGCGGTCTTTCTGTCTATGGTATCGATAAACATATTACGGCTTAGTGCGGTCGGGTGATAGTTCGCATCCTCTGGCATAAAGATATCTTTATAGCGCATTGGCTTTAGCATGTCGGCAATAGGCTGAGCGAGCGCTCGGAACGGCGCAAGGGCTATCTCTCCATCATGTGGGTTACCTGCATATACGGCAAGAATCATGAGTGATAATGTACCGTGATATTCCTTGGGGATCATGGGCATGGGGAATGCTGGCATGACATTTGCGATAATAGAAAGCTCATTGGGTGCTTCGTCTGCGAGCTGGGCACATTTTGTAACTACTTCTGGTGTAGCAGGGAGGAACAGCATTCCACCGTAGCATTCGGTAAGTGTATGAAGTCTATATTGAAATCTTGTGACAATGCCAAAATTACCTCCACCTCCACGCAGCGCCCAGAAGAGCTCTGGATGCGAATCTTTGTTGACCTGGAGTACGTCTCCGTTTGCTGTCACAATTTCTGCGGCGATGAGGTTATCAATAGCTAGACCGAACTTTCGCGCAAGAAAACCAACTCCACCACCAAGTGTGATTCCTCCGATACCAACGGAACCAGTATCGCCAAACCCGAGAACAAAATCATGCGCGTCGAGTTGGTTGGTTAGTTCACCAGCGGTAATTCCGGCACCCGCCCATACGGTTGCTTCTTCGTCGTTAATGGCGACATCCTTTATACTGCGAAGATCAACGACTACACCGCCGTCAACTGAACTAAGTCCAGCAGCGCTGTGACCGCCACTACGGACCGCAAGAGGGAGACCCTGTTCTTTTGTGAGCTTAATTGCACGTACAACATCTGCGGTGTTTGCGACTTCGATGATGACGGCAGGTTTTTTATCAACACCCCCATAGAATAATTGGCGTGTACTGTCATATTCCTCACTACCCGGGGTAATGACGTGGCCCTGGAAGAGCGTGGTAAGTTTTTTTAAATCCATGAGTAACCTCTTATGTTTACATTAATAGTATCATGGGCCCTGACTATCAAAAAATAAAGACATACTTCGATGAGATGTTAAAGCCCCTGCTGCGTGAAGACGCAGCAGGGGCTATCTGCTAGGGCTTGGTGAGACTCCACCTTACGAGCAGGAGCCGCGGTTCTCGTTCGAGCACCATCCGAAACGAGAGTGTGCCCGCTTTGAAACGATTTGCGATCCAAGGCTTGGACGCAAGTTCGAGGCACTTGTTCTGCTCTTCGACCGAAAGGTCTCGATTGGCGGCCGCCCACTGGTCGAGCTCAGGAAGCACCTTGCCGCTAAGAAGTGTTTCGATCTTTTGCTGCGCCGCAAGGGTGATCGAACTTGCCTTGAAGAGGGATCCTGCGCGAACGGCGTCACCGAACATCGTCCGAAGACGATCTGAGTTGTCGAAGATGAGGCGGAGCATCGTCTGGTCCTTGACGGCTCGCTTGATCACCATCATCTGGAAATCACAGATCGTCTTCGGGGTGAATAAGGTACCGAGCCATTCAGGGTGCTCTTCAATGGCCTGCGGTATGCTCCAGAAAAGAAGGAGCATCATGCCCTCAATATCCCCCTCTCGAATGCGATTCTTCTCAAATGCGGCGCGTACTTCGCGCGCGGTCATAGCCACAGTATCTCCTTCTGGTCTAGACCTGGCCTTATCACTATAGAGCGTTACTCGAGGAATGTCGAGGTAGGGTGTGTATTTTCTTATACGTTGGACTGATATACTATCTACAAATGGCAAAAGATAAACATAGACAAAAGCATCTGCCGGAAAAAGGCAAGTATGATGTGATGGACATCTTGGTGTACTTTTTTACATTCGCAACGCCACTTTTTGAGGTGCCACAGCTTATTGAAATCTATGCCAATCATAGCGCAGAGGATGTCTCCATTTGGACTTGGGCATTTTTCTGTGTCGACAATATAGTATGGATTGTTTATGCGGCACGTCGTCGCCTCATTCCTGTACTTATTACGTCTGTTCTTTATGAATTATTTGAAATCAGTATTCTTGTAGGGATCATTTTGTATCAATAATTGAAAGGTTGGAAGATGGGAAAGACGATTTTAGAAATTGCTGTTTCGGTTGATGGATATGTTGCGGGACTTCATGATGAACAAGACTGGCTTGACGACTTTGCTGATCTTAGTGAGCTTGGATTTGATACGTTTATCGCTTCTGTTGGTGTGATTATGGTGGGTATGCGTTCATACCAACTTGGCGTAGAGCGCGGTTGGTTTAAGGGTCAAGTCTATGGATCATCGCCGATCATTGTTGTATGCAAAGAAATGCCAGAAAATCCGTCTACTGATGCGGATTTTAGATTTGTCACGAGTGGTATACAGGACGCGCATGGCCGTGCGCTAAAAATTGCCGGAGAAAAGAATATCTACGTATTCGGTGGACCAAGTATAGCTCAGCAGCTCATCGATCTAGACCTTCTTGACGAGCTTAGGCTGAGTATTGTACCAGTGCTTCTTGGGCAAGGAATTCCACTCTTTGCGCATTTGCGTGAGCGTCGCATACGTCTCGAGCGAATCGATGTGAGAGCATTCTCTAGGGGGCTGACAAGCCTTATCTACCGCGTCGTAAAATAAATTAGCGTAAGCGCTTGCACGTATGCTATTCTAGAAAAAAGGAATGGGGTTAGGTGCGTGAAAAGAAGAGCAATTATACTGCCAATAATCGGCGTACTCGTTTTATTAATTGGGGTTGTGACATTATTTCGGTTGCTGCCGAGTAATAATGGAGGGCTCATTCAGAATCAGACTGATCAAACAGTTGCTTTGAATATTCCGGAGTCGGGACTGGCGAGCGCAAAACAGCGAGGAGTAATTGAATTATCACTTACAGTCTCGGATGCTACGCGAATAAAGCATGTTGAGTTTCTCCTTGACGGTGTAGTTGTTTCAAGAAGTAGCGAGCCACCGTACCGTGTCTCAATCGCAATTTCTCAATTAAAACCTGGCCAACATACGATTCAGGCGATCGCATACGATTTCTCGGGTGGTTCAGTTAAGTCGGATCCATTTGTATTCACAATTGATGAGCAGAAAACAGTCGCTCCTGCAAACGACGACTCAAAGGAGGTTGTGCAACAAAGTAGTCCATTTGTTATACAGGGGAGTGGAACTGGTAGGCGGGTATTTACGACTGGATATAGCAATGGCTCTACTGATGTCCAGAAAGAGACAACTCCTGATGCGCCAGGGGATAATGGTGGAGATGGGGGCACGACAGTACCTCCGACACCTCAACGCACAGATGGCGGATGGTGGGCTTCGCTTCCAGAAACAATGAAAGTATGCAGCAATGCTGTTTGGAACGGCGGCCCTGCAGCAGCGTCAACTGGATGGGTGACGGTACCTGCAGGTGACAACGTGGGCTTCAATTTTAGCCAAACCGACACCGTTTATTGGTTCGCTCCTGGCGAGCATACACTTGGCACTGGAGAGTATTCTCAGATCACACCTGGAAGCGGAAGTACGTACATTGGAGCACCGGGCGCAATCCTCGACGGAAAAAATAACAACAAATACGCATTTAGTGGTGGTGCAGAGAATGTACGAATTGCCTATCTCGAAATTCGCAACTTTGGGCACGGCCTTGATAATAATAATGAGGGAGTCATTAATCACGATTCGGGAACGAACTGGAAGATGGAATACCTCTATGCGCATAACAATGACGGCGCAGCGGTCTTTATTGGAAGTGAAAACACTGTGCAGTATAGTTGCCTTAAAGATAACGGTCAGTATGGGTTTAGTATGTATAAACCACAGGTTGAGGGTGACTTTGCGATAAAAAATATCGTTCTAGATAATAACGAAATCGTGGGTAATAACCAAGACGACTGGGAGTCGAGAATCGATGGCTGTGGTTGTACAGGTGGCGGTAAATTCTGGGATGTACTGGGTGCGAGAGTGACAAATAATTATGTCCATGACAACCTCAGTACCGGGCTTTGGGCAGATACGAATGATACAGACTTCCTCTTTGACAGTAACTGGGTTGAGCACAACTCTGGTGAAGGAATTTGGTATGAGATTAGTTATAACGCTACGATAAGCCGTAATGTCCTGAAGCGCAATGCATGGGCAACGGGTACGAAGAATCTTGGATCGCCAGCACCAGCTATCTATATCTCAGAATCAGGTGGAGATAGTCGACTTCCGTCTTCAGTAAGTGGAAGTACTAACCTTCAGATTAAGAATAATCTTCTCGAAGATAACTTTTCCGGCGTCTCCATCTTTGAGAATGCAAACCGTTTCTGTAATTCAAACGGAAATACAAGTAAGACATACTGTACGCCATTTGTTTCACCCACAATTATTCCATCGCCATATAATTACACATACCCCAATCCAATTAATAGCACGCACCCATGTTACACAAATATTCTGAGTGAACCATATACGACGGATTGTCGTTGGAATGCGCAGAATGTCCAAGTGTCCGGAAACGAGTTCCGCTTTGATAAGAATGTAGTCCCGTGTGCGGGAACCTACTGTGGAGTGCAGGCGCTCTTTGCGACGGGTGACAACAATATCCCGTGGGCTCCGGCAGCATATACCGTAGCGACAGTCCAAGATAGAGTTATGTTTGGCGCAAATAACAAATTCTTCAACAACACCTATGTTGGCGACTGGCGCTTTGCGAAAGGGTATGGTGAGAAGATCTACTACAATGAATGGAATGCGGCACCATTTAATCAGGACCAGGGAAGCATCTTTAACGGCGCAACTGCACCACCGCCTGTTGAGAATGCCCTTGATGCAGATACAGCAACGCTTGAAGGCTCTATTGGTCAATGGGGTGGATGGTATTCTGCGGATGCCACTCAATCTACCGCCGAGGCACACAGTGGGACTCACAGCCTCCAGATAGCGGTTACGGGCGGCGGGGGCTGGGGAGTTGCGTTAAATAACTACCCTGGTTTCCCGGCCACGGCAGGCCCTAAGAAGGTGAGCTTCTGGGTGAAGCAAGGGTCTGGAGCGATTGCGAATGCTACACTTCGTATTCGTTGGCGGGATGGAAGCGATGCGCTTCTTCAGACGGACACCATCCCAATGACGAGTCTTTCTACGGCGTGGCAGCAAGGACTCTTGAATGTCACCGCACCTGCCGGTACGGCGGCCGTCTCACTTGAAGTGACGGGTAGCTCAGGGAGTGCAGGTAATACGCTCTATCTTGATGATTTCGTTGTTGGCGACGCAGTGTAATTTCTCTGGCATGCATCTACTGCCTAGCCGCCTGAAGCGTACTTCGTACTATACGGTCAAACGCTGTATAATAAGCGTAAGAGGTATATAGTAGTATATTGATGAATGGGAATGAGATGTATTTATTGACGGTGAACGCTGGCTCGTCGAGCATCAAGTTTGCCGTGTTTAAAGCACATTCAACAACAAGAGTTTTCGAAGTCTCGATTGACAATATCGGAGCATCTGCTCGATTGACGTCGGAGAGTGGCACCGAACCCATTGCTGCGAGTGACCATGGTGCGGCCGTGACACTCTTAATGAGGTGGGTTGCTGAGCATCTTCCGGCGGGTGAAATTAGTACAGTATGTCATAGAGTTGTTCACGGTGGGCCAAACTATCACGAGACGCAGGCTGTGACTGATATGCTTCTTGCTGATCTAAGGGAGCTAGCTGTATTCGACCCGGAACATCTTCCGATTGAACTACGACTTATTGAGGTATGCAAGAAGGTACTCCCGAGCGCCGTGCAACTTGTGTGTTTTGACACGGCCTTTCATCGCACTCTTCCTGACGTTGCGAGAAGGCTGCCACTTCCACGACAATTTTTCGATAAGGGTATTCGTAAGTATGGCTTTCATGGTCTTTCGTACGCTTCTATTCTCGAAGAGCTTCGTCGGGTAGAAGGAGAGGTGGCGACCCGGGGTAAAGTTATTATCGCTCATTTAGGGAGTGGGGTGAGTCTTGTGGCGCTCTCTGGTGGTCAGTCAATCGATACGACGATGGCGATGACGCCAGCTTCCGGGGTGACAATGAGTACACGTTCAGGAGATCTTGATCCCGGGTTAGTGCTCTACCTCTCCCAAACAGAGGACTATGATAGTAAGCAGTTTAATCATTTAGTTAACTTTGAATCAGGCCTTCTTGGAATGTCAGAGACGACGGCTGACATGGAACAGCTGCTTAGGATGGAAGAGGAGGATTCACGAGCAAAAGAGGCGGTTGATGTCTTCTGCTACCAAGTGCGAAAAAGTATAGGCAGCCTGACGGCGGCACTTGGTGGACTCAATACGCTGGTCTTTACTGGCGGCATGGGTGAGCATGCACCGAAGATTAGAGCGAGGGTGTGCGAGGAACTGGCTTACCTTGGTATCGCACTTAATTCTGAACGAAATGCTCGAAGCGAACGGCTCATCTCGACCGATCAAAGTCTTGTTGGTGTGCATGTCATTCATGCAGATGAGGCTCTGACGATGGCTCGCGAATCAATTGAATATCACAACAACCGCCTTAAGGATGCGACATAATAATGAACGACACACCCCTTGATGAGAAGACTCTACATGATATAGATGCATATTGGAGGGCGAGTAATTACCTCTCAGTAGGACAGATCTATCTCGCGGATAACCCTCTCCTAAAAGAACCACTTAAACTTGAACATGTTAAGAAACTTCTTTTAGGACACTGGGGGACAACACCCGGACAGAACTTTATCTATGTTCATCTCAACCGTATTATTAAGAAAAACAATCTTAATATGATTTATATCTCAGGTCCTGGCCACGGTGGGCCAGCGCTTGTTGGAAATGTATACCTTGAGGGTACATTTAGTGAATATTATCCTGATGTTACTCAGGATGCGGTCGGATTGCAAAAGCTCTTTAAGATGTTCTCATTCCCAGGTGGACTATCCAGTCATGTTTCACCACAAGTTCCTGGATCTATCCATGAGGGTGGGGAGCTTGGCTATTCACTAAGCCACGCATTTGGTGCGGTGCTCGATAACCCGGACCTGATCGCAGCATGTATTGTGGGCGATGGTGAAGCCGAGACAGGGCCACTTGCCACCGCATGGCATTCAAATAAATTCATTAACCCACAAACAGATGGCGCCGTTCTCCCAATTCTCCATTTGAATGGCTATAAGATCAGCAATCCAACGCTTCTTGCGCGTATTGAACGTGAAGAACTTGAACAATTACTCCGTGGCTATGGCTGGAGCCCTTACTTTGTTGAAGGTGACGACCCTATGGCTATGCATCAACTCATGGCGAGCAAACTCGATGAGGTCGTGAATGAGATTAAGAGGATACAGAGTAATGCACGAAATAATAATGACCTGACGCGACCTCGTTGGCCAATGATCGTTCTTAATTCCCCTAAGGGATGGACGGGCCCTAAGATGATTGACGGAAAGCAGATCGAAGGCAACTTCCGCTCACATCAGGTTCCGCTGGCAGTCGATGCTGCACACCCAGATAATGTTGCAGTTCTTGAGCAGTGGCTAAGGAGCTATAAGCCAGATGAATTATTTAATGAACGTGGTGTACTTCGTTCAGAACTCGCAGCACTTGCTCCAAGTGGAGATCGACGCATGGGTGCGAACCCTCATGCGAATGGCGGAGTCTTCCTACGGGAGCTCGATCTTCCCGACTTCCGTTCGTATGCAGTCTCCGTGCCAGAGCGAGGGATTATTAATGAAGGAAACGTTCACGCACTTGGTCCGTATCTCCGTGATGTCGTAACGAAAAACCTTCCGGGTCGTAATTTTAGGATCTTTGGGCCCGATGAGCTTGTCTCTAATAGGCTCGAAGCAGTACTTGAAGCGACGGATCGGCAGTGGTCGGCGCGTATTCGCGTAAACGATGAAAACCTTGCCGTACAGGGTGCGGTACTCGACTCAATGCTGAGTGAGCATCAGGCAGAAGGGTGGCTCGAAGGGTATCTCCTTACGGGAAGACACGGACTATTCCATAGTTACGAAGCCTTCATTCGTATCGTCGACTCAATGGTTAATCAGCATGCAAAGTGGATTAAGATGTCTAATGAGCTGCCATGGCGTCACGCCATACCATCTCTTAACTACCTCCTCACATCCCATGTTTGGAGGCAGGACCACAATGGCTTTACTCATCAAGACCCTGGGTTTATCGATCATCTTCTCAATAAGAAGGCATCGGTGGTGCGTATTTACTTACCACCCGATGCAAATACGCTTTTGTCTACAATCGATCACTGCCTGAAGAGTCGAAATTACATAAATCTTACTATTACTGGTAAACACGACAGTCCACAGTGGCTTTCGATGGACGAAGCAATTGAGCACTGTACGAAGGGTATTGGTGTTTGGGAATGGGCAAGTAACGACGGAGACGATGAGCCGGATATAATTATGGCATGCGCAGGTGATGTACCGACACTCGAAACACTTGCGGCGGTATCTATTCTGCGGAAGCATCTTCCAAGTCTTAAAATTCGCGTCGTGAATGTTGTTGACCTTATGCGGCTCGAGCCGGCATCCGAGCATCCACATGGGCTGAGTGATCCGGAATATGATGCACTATTCACAAAAGATAAAGAAATTGTCTTTGCATTTCACGGATACCCTTGGGTGGTGCACCGCTTAACGTACCGTCGTACAAATCGAAATCTCCACGTGCGAGGCTACAAAGAAGAGGGGACAATTACAACCGCCTTTGACATGACAGTCCAAAACGATATGGATCGGTTTCACTTGGTTATGGATGTGCTTGAGCGACTTGAACTTACGAGTATGGATGCCGAGCAGCTCCGGCAATTAATGCAGCAGAAATTAATTGAACATGAAGAATATATAAAAAGGAATGGAATGGACATGCCAGAAATCCTTAACTGGAAGTGGGAATGATAGATTAAGACCATTACCATATATTGACTAAATGTTAATATAATGGTAATATATATTTATCAGTCCATCGAGCGAGAGAACGAGGAATCAATGAAGGCTTCTCTGGGGCATTTCGGTCTTGTACTCCGTGAGGGCCTGAGGGCCCGTCGTGATCCCGATGAGACGCACAGGCACACCGCCCCCTGGGCGAGTCACTGTGAACGATGCGGGAGGAAGCCGCGGGAGGCACGCTGTGCGTCATGCGGACACCGTATCGGTAAGAACGTCGTCGCAACGCGCGAGCGGCCGCCGTGGATGTGGGTCCTGGAAATCCTCGGCCGTGCTGATGCCATCCGTCATGGGAGGCAGTGCGCCTGATTCCATCCAGCCATCCGGGCACCGACAGTCAGTCGTCGGTGCCCATTTCCTTTTTCTTGGGGTTGTTAGTGATACTCGGGATTCTGATGTTTGGCGTTGGCAACCTGCTCCCAATCATCTGTTGTATTTCCAATCGCTGGAAGTCCTCCTGCTTGTTTGAGTATATGGGCTGTATGCATAAGGTTCCATGCAAGGAACGTAGCATTGCGGTTTGTGAAATCATTTCCAAATCCTACGGGAAGGTCAGATCCCTCGATCTTATCTCCGTAGCTTGGTCCAGGACCCGCCTCGCCAACCCAGCCGCAGTCAGCTTGTGGTGGAATCATATATCCTATGTGCTGCATCGCGTAGAGAATGTCCCGTGCACAGTGCTTATATCCATCTTCGTTTCCTGTGATGATACACCCCGCGGTCTTCCCGTAGTAAATATATTGTTTCTTTTCATTACGATCACCGCTATATGCATACATGCGCTCGATTACGAGGGAGGCGACACTAGACTTGTCTCCGAGCCAGATTGGCGTTCCAATGACGAGAATGTCTGCATCGAGGATTCGTTTTTGAATCGATGGCCACTCATCCTTAAGACCCTCTTCCTTGCCATCTTTGATCATACCGAAAGCAACATGGTGATCGAGAAGGTAGAGCTGATCAACAGCTACGCCTTCATGGGCCATGATACCTGCAACTTTATCGATAAGAAATTGGGTATGCGAACCTTTCTTATCTTTCTTTATCGAACAATTGATAAATAGTGCACGTAGATTCCCGAACGCATTCTCTGTCATTGTAACAATCCTCCTTGTCGTCCATTCTAGCAGGCTGCTTATGCTATTGACTCTCGAAAACACGAACTTCAGATAGATAATGATGTTAATAGTACAATGTGAAATTTTTCTGTAGTGCCATTATAGTGAGAATGACATAAAAAGGAGCTATATATGCAATTACTCAATCCAGCCTTTGAAAACAGCAAAAGAATTCCAGAGAAATATGGTGCGAAAGGAAGAAATAAGAATCCACCTCTCATAATTAAAAATGCCCCAGGTGCTGCCGTTAGTTTTGCAGTTATTATGCATGATCCTGACGCGGTAAGGGGCGATTTTCTTCACTGGATTATTTGGAATATACCCGGAAACACAGTAAGTATAGATGAAGGTATCGCTCCGAAGGGTGCTACTCAAGGCTTGAACGATATGCGAAAGGCGGAATATCTTCGCCCGCTTCCACCAAGCGGGACAGGGGTTCATAGATATGTTTTTAATCTATATGCACTAGACACGCTATTTGATCTCCCGCATGATGCTGAACGGTCTACTGTCGAGAAAATGATAGAAAAGCATGTTATTGCAGAGGCGAGTCTTACTGGACTCTATAGTAGATAATATTGAGAAAAGAAAGAGGAGAGCGACCTGGGCCGCCCTCCTGTACGGCACTCAGAAGTCTCTGATCACGCGCTCCTCAAGGAGTGCTTTGACGTTGACGGACTTCGAGTTTTTGCCGTTTCGCTCGCTCTGAGTGATCGTCACATTGCGGCTTTGCTTGGCGATCGTGAGTGAGAATAGCTCCTCTCCTGACCGCACAAGGCATCCGAACGATCCGAATAGTTCACTGAGCGGTTCGACGCTCTCAGGGGAGTGGCCGGTTGCTTCGCCCAGCACTCTGAGGAACATGTGGTAGAGTACTGCGCACTGCTCTTCCAGATCCCCATTCGGAAGGGTGTAGGCGGGTACAGACATGGCACTCCTTCGCTCGATTGCAAAAAATATTCTACCATGTTCTCATGTATTTTTCACCTTCTGTGAGTGCGCTATACTATTGAATATGATTAAGAAACAAAATCAATCCAAGGCACATAGAACTAACGTACGCATCGCACAAATTATTATGGGAGTTGCAGCACTCGGCGCATTCGGAGCGGGGGTAAGTGCATTTGCAAATGTAGCGAACGCTTCTGATGCAACGTTGGTTGTCGAGACATGGCGTGTCATTGGCTTCTTTACATTTGCAGCACTTTTTACGCTTCTAGCTGTCAAACCTGAAACCGACAAGGTTGTCTGGTGGATTGTTCTTCTTAATAAGCTTGCACTTACCATTGTCGGCTTTGTCTTTTTTACTGCGGGAAGGGAAATTCCAGGCGTTAGTGATGTTCTTCTCTTTGATGGCGGGTTGAGTATACTTATCTTTATCGCCTTAATGTTATCTCGAAAATAAGAAACTGGGTGAAGAAATAAAAAAGAACCCTCTTGTACGAGGGGTCTTTTTTATTTCTTGGCAAGCTTCTTCTTAATTGACTTTAGCTTCTTTTTAAGAAGTCGTTTGCGTGAGGCACTATGCCAGCTCTTGTGTTTAGCCACTGTAAATCCGTTCTGTTAAAATTCTTTGATAAGTATATCATATCTTAACGACCATCTCATCTCGATGTCCGAAAACGCAGCATAGAACCCCTCATTGCTGTTATTCTAGAGAGTATGCAATTTACACCAGCAGCCTGCTATAATGCCGTTCTCGCCCACGATCGCCGGTTCGATGGAGTATTCTTCACGTGTGTGATATCGACAGGGATTTATTGTCGCCCTATCTGTACTGCGGTAACTCCTCGTCTGCAGCATTGTACGTTCGTGGCAACTGCTGCTGATGCCGAACGTCAAGGATTTCGCCCATGTTTACGCTGCCGTCCAGAACGGGCCCCAGGAGTTACACGGACACAATTTACTCCCGCGCAGGGACTTGCAGCTTACATCGACAAAACACTTCTCAGTGATGTAACGCTATCTCAGGTTGCAGAAAATTTTCGAGTGAGCGATCGTCACTTACGACGCACATTTAAGACGGAATTTGGAGTAGAACCACGCGAGTATCTCGTAACTAGACGGCTCTTGTTCGCAAAGCAGCTCCTCCAGGACTCTTCTCTTCCAATTGCTCAGGTTGCATATGCGGCAGGATTCGGAAGTCCAGGACGCCTTACGATACAGATGCAGCGGCACTATAACCTTACACCGCGTGATCTGCGTAGAACCCGACCCGCTTCGGTAAAGACTGACATTATCCTACGCACCGACTATAGGCCGCCGCTTGATTGGGAGTCGACGCTTCAGTTTTTGGCAGGTCGCGCAACGCCGAATGAGCGAGTTGCAGATGGTGTATATACACGCGTTATCGACAGCGAGTATGAAGTGTCTGTTCGAAATGATGCGATCAAGATGCAGCTTGTCATCACAATACCCGTTGCTTTGTTTGCGCGGTCCTACTGGATCTTACAGCGAGTGCGGAGGCTCTTTGATCTAGACGCTAATCCGACGGCAATTGCGGATGTGCTGCATACTCATCCGAAGATAGGATTACTTATAAAGAAATACCCAGGTATTCGCGTACCCGGATGCTGGGAGCCGTTTGAGATGCTTCTTCGTGTCATTATCGGACAGCAGGTAAGTGTTGCAGGCGCAACTACGATCATGAAACGGCTTATTGAAAGAATAGGCATTACGCCTGATGAGGTTGCATCGCACTCGCCCGAGACTATAGCGGCCATCGGTATGCCTAAGAAGAGGGGTGAGACAATATGGCGAATCGCTATATTAGTGCGCGATAAAAAACTCAATCTTGATGAGATGGATCCTCAGATATTCCATGACACCCTTACTGCGCAGCCGGGAATAGGACCATGGACTGCAGAATATCTAAAGATGCGAGTTCTCAGATGGCCTGATGCGTTTCCGAGTGGGGATCTTGGATTGCAGAAGGCGATTGACCCGCCAAATCGTGTGACTGAGCGCACACTCATCGGAGAGCTTGAGTCAGTTCGTCCTTGGAGAAGCTATGCAACGATGCTTCTTTGGAGGTCGCTTGAAAATAAAGGAGGATGAGAAATGACATTTTATCATTATTTGGATACAGTAGCAGGACGGCTTCTACTTATGAGCGATGGTGATCGGATAACTGGTATGCACTGGGTGGTATTTAAAGATGCACCAAAACCTACTTCCGAGTGGGTGCAAGACGACACACCCTTTGTAGAGCTGACACGTCAGTTGCAGGAGTATTTCTCAGGTGGGCGAAATCGGTTCGAGCTGCAATACTCAATGAAGGGGACAGCATTCCAAGAGGAGGTTTGGAACGAACTTGAGAAGATCCCCTTTGGCAAAACGACAACCTACGGCGTTATTGCAGCAAAAATCGGCCGTCCGAGGGCGGTGCGTGCCGTAGGGACGGCCGTTGGACATAACCCTATGAGTATAATTGTTCCTTGTCACAGAGTTCTTGCAACGAGTGGTGGACTCGGTGGGTATGCGGGTGGCTTGGGCGGCAAGAGGGCGCTACTGAATATTGAGAATATAAAGATTTAAAGTATACGTTAGTGTTTAGAAGGATTTCCAATCATAAAAGTGCGGGGATTAACTGGAATGTGTAATATCTGAATTTCGAAGTGAAGGTGAGGTCCTGTCGCCCAGCCTTCTGAACCCTCGGTGCCTATAGAATCGCCAGGATGTAGAATCTGACCTACGGATACGGAATGAGAAGACATATGCGCATAGATGGAGGTGATGCCATATCCATGATCAACGATCACGCAATGTGGTCCGCATCCGGCGAGAACATCACCAGTTTTAATAACCGTTCCATCCATGAAAACGGTAATGGGTGTGCCGTAGCCTCCATCAATATCGATCCCCGTGTGGCTTGTCTGATAGGGGGGATTGGGATTACCAAATTCTTGTGTGACAACGCCTTTTATGGGCCATGTTGTAGCTGCATCTAATGTTTTAATGAGATCTCCACGACTATTTCGGACCTCAATTTTGTGAGTAGTTGTGTTTACGGATGCTAGTGCGTCTGAAGCGGCTTGTGAGCCTGTGGTTATAAACCCAATAACAGTGAAAATTGGCAACGATATCAGCACTAGAAGTATCAATAAAGTCGTACTAATTTCTCTACGATAGGAGATGATAAAAAATGCAATCTTATAATATTGCATTTTCTCAATTTGTCTCAAGAGGGTCGGTTGTAATGAGTGGGTGTTCCTCGTCGGAGGCAGTGACATGTAGCGCAACATGCTGCTGGTCGGCGACAATCAGCGCATCTCCTCGGTTCGCTGTCAAGAGAAACGACTTTTCATAATCACTTAATCTAAATTCACTCGCAACTTGCTCAATTGTAGTAGTGTCTTGGCGCATCAGTATTCGTAGAGAGCTTTGCGATGCTATCGCCCGTCCATATTCATTCGATAAGAAATCATTAGCTTGCTGAGTAATTATTGAAACACCGAGCCCATACTTTCGCGCTCTTCGAACCATACCACTAATAAAGCGTGCCGTTTCTTCATGTTCGAGTAGCATCCAGCCCTCGTCTACAATGAGCATTCTTTTTTGTGGATGAAGTTTGACTGAATTCTGAACAAAATTTGCAATAATCATCATCATGATTTGGCGAATAGACTCAGGAAGATCTTTAATATCGAAAACAACGAGACGATTATCGAGATCTATGTTTGTTTGGGCATTGAAAATATCGGCTAGCGACCCTGACACGTACTTATCGAGTTTTTTACATAAGGCTGTTTCCTTCATTCCTTTAAGAACCTTAAAGAGGTCTCCAAGCACGGGCTGCTTATGGGTGGCATAGACTTCTATGATTGCTTTATCAAGCGCCGCTCTTTCTTGGAAAGAAAGTCCATCTGTCATTAAGGAGATAATGTCGGTTAGATCTTGAATATGGGAGGATAATTGTTCAGTTGATCTGGTGGTGGTTGATAGGTCGAAAGGATTTAACTTCTGATTTGATTGACTAGATAATTTAATATAGGCACCTTTAACGGAGTTCGCTAGGTTGTAGTATTCCCGCTCAGGATCAATAACTATTATTCGAGTTCCCAGCATCAGCTGCCTCAATATCTCTACTTTTGTCGTGTAACTTTTACCGCTTCCTGACTGTGCAAAAGTTATGCTATTGGCGTTATGGAGACTGAAGCGATCGATAATGACGAGAGAGTTGTTGGAGTGATTTAACCCATAGAGAATTCCTCCTTGCTGAACAAGTTCGGCTGAGACAAAAGGAAAAGTGAGCGCTGCGGTCTCGCTATCGAGATTTCTAAACTGTGAGAGCCTATTGTCTGCTCTTGTAAGGGTTGACTGCAGACCCTCTATTTGTTGGTATTGTGCGACTTTTAGATAGAACAGACGTGCAGCGAGTGATGACTTTAAATTCTCTGTCAATTCGTTGATTTCATCCAGGGAGTTAGCGAGGATTGTCGCATATATTGAAACGTGAAAGAGCTTCTGCTGCCCCCTTCGAATTGCATCTCGTAGATCAATTGCCGACTCTAAGGGATCGGTTATTTCTGTACCAATAATGCCACCATCTCTTAAAATTGATCGTCGTGTAGATTCAAGCTGCGTGATTTTCTTTTCAAGCTTTTTTAGTGCAGCATTAGAGTCCGTTTGCTCAATGTAATAGGAAACGTCGATATTATGATTACGGTGTGTTAGGGAGTCAAGCCATCCTACTTCGGCTGTGAATGGGTAAGCGGATATAAAAACAGTGCGCCTGTATTGCCCATCAACTACGAGGTGGTCTGGGTATTCTTGCATCCCCGAGTAAGAGATAATATCCATTGGATCCAACTCGCCAAACGAAAGTCTATGTTCTTTATGCTTACTGTCTCTTGCTGCTAGGAGCTGGCGTAATAATGAGGTAGGGTTAATATTCATCGCATAACCTTCTAGAAATAATTTTTATATAACAGGTAGAGTGTTCTCTCTGTGAGTGGCTGTAATCTGAAATCTGTAGGATTATATGAACTATAGAGAAGATCTAGGATTTCGAGGTTTGTCAGTTGGTATGACCGAATTCCGATATTGCTGAGGCCTCTTTCTACGATCGAGAAATAACTTGTAAGCTGCTCGCGCGCAAGGTCTAAACCATCTGGAGACCGATAGGGAATAACGATATAGAATTGGCGAGTTAGAACTTTTTTGATTTCAACAAGCGAACTTACGTATCTCATATAACTAGAAATCTGATCTTTGTAGCGGAGGAGTGATTCCTCCTCTCTTCTTTTTTCAAAATAGACCAGATAGTCATCGAGATTAAGGGCTCGAACTTGATGCACGATCTGCAGGGCAAAAGGCAGTGAATTAAGAAAAGCTCTATATGTATCGATCAGCGCGTCTTGCTCTGATTCATTCATGAGATGAAAGTTTATTGAAGATGTTTTAATGATGATTCTATATTCATCTTTTGGGAGAATGAGAAGATTCTTCTCGACGCCCTTTATGGCGATCTGATGGCGTGACGAGGCTCTTTTATTTAATTTCCGTAAACTTAACATCTAGATTGCCTTTTCTGTTAATTTTGAAGTGCAGATTTGTTCGAGCGTCTTTAGTTACACTTTCAAGTCTTAGATGCTCTTTCGAGTTTATTTTAGGAGAGGGCAATGGAGCACTCCTGATTGTATATACATCTCCATGTTCGGCCGTTTTGGTAGGCGCCTCGCAATCCCTCAAGTAGATAGAATTTTTGTCGTATACATAGTATGAGGGTCTTAGCATATAGATAATAATAAGACGTACCCACTGCGCTATAATTCGATCTTTTACACGTATTGCCAGAGGTCCCATTAAAAGAAAGAGCGTAATAACGATTACCGCTTTATATGAAACGAACTGACCAGTAGGAGGAATTAATAGGGCTAGTAGAAAGCCGAATATCAAGGGGGTTCCTAATAGAAAAGCTTGCTGAACTGAAATGTTACCTGCGATCTTATCCTCTACGGTTGTTATTTGTGCCGGTACAATTGAAATGCGCATTAGCTCTCCACTGTCTCGGGGTTACTTTTTGATGGTATTCTTGTCACCGTAACATCCGCCTTGCTTGTGCTACCAGTTATAACAACCTCATGATCTTTGCTTGGACTTGTTAATGCACGAGCGGCGTCACGATGAGAGGCCTGATATGTAACAGTAGGTGCTCGGGTGTGGGCATTCGGTGGAACTGTATTCTTGCGGCGACCCATAGTAGTCGACTCGCCACTCGAGGCTTTTGCTGAACTTGCTACATAGCTTACTCCTCGCACAAAGGTATTTCCTAATTTCCTCATACTATTACCGCTTGTACCGAGGAGGCTTAGGTGGTTCAGCGTGCGATTAATTGAAAGAAGTACTGAGAGTATAGCAATCGAAAGGAGCGCTGTCATGAACGGGTTGTCTGCCTTGAGCAATGAAGAAAAGAGCGAAACAGTAAGTGAGAGGATAGCGATTTGAACAAAGAGGATGAAAATTGCCATAGCATACATCTTGATTGCAGAAACGGCGAAATCCTTAAAGCTTGGTAGAAGTAGCAAAAGTATAACCAGAGGTGACAGAACCGCCCCGACATAAAGGATAACTAAACGCTTCAAGTAATAAACTAGTAGCATAACAGTAAGGACTATAGCTACTGCGATAAATAAAAGGACACCAATATTAGCATTGGCGGAGCTCGTTATGAGCCCGTTCAGGGCCGACCACACTAGGTCGTTAGATGATCCAATGAGTAGAGCCTGGACCATTGCATTAGATATTGTGATTAACGTATCTATAAGAAATATCGATAGATTTGCGGTGATAAAAATCATGATCGCGCGAGGCAAAAGGGCATTGAGATCCACATCCTCCATCCCCAAAATGGATGAACTCATTATTCTGAATCCGATCATTGCAATAACGATTAGAAATAATGTGTCTACAATCGCCACAATAATAATCCATAGATTGAATACGGAACTATTTTGTGCCATAAGAGGAGTGGAGGTCGTGAACTGTTTTAATGTGCTTAGAATTGGCTTGCCAATGGATTCTATCGTACTTTTTATAAACTTCTGTATTGCTTCATTAATGACGTCACCTAGGCTGGAAGGATTCTCGCTTGTAACTGACTGTGTCTCTACTTCAAGTGGTTGAATAGGCTTAGAGGAGTAGAGTGTCTGCATTATACCGACGAGAGTTCCGGCGCTGATTATTATGATGAAGCCAATAAAAGCATTTCGTAAAATTTTCTTTGCTTGCTCTGCTTTTGCCGGATTGCCATTGCTAGTAATGTATCGATAGCCTCCAAATGCTATATAAAGAGTTAATAGGATACCGGCAATCGTCATTATTGTTGCCATTAAGGGGGATAGACTTGCCCTTAATACGTTAGACGCGGCGGTTGCGTCTGCTATGGTAATTAGACTGTTCATGAGGCTAGCTTCCAAAAGAGGATCGAGCGACGTTCGCAACGAGATCGGTGATTGAGTAAGCGGCCAGTACGATTACAAGGCCGATGCCCGCATAAAGTAGAGTGCGTTTTGCGCTTTCAAGTTTTTGAGGATGTCCCGAGCTAGTCATATATTTGAATCCGCCTAACACAATAAAAATAACCGCGACTGCGCCGGCGGTTCCTACTAGTGTTTTTACGATATTTCTGATGAATGTCTCTGTCTGTGCTGCACCATCAATTGCAAGTGCGGCGTCAGTACTTAGCAAGGTTATGAAAAATGCTACTGTACTTACTATTAGAACGAGATCTATGATCCTTCTCATTTTTGCCCCCTAATTCCTACATATGTTGTATGTAAAAAATTATACAACAGAACATCCAAGAATTAACAAAAAACTAATTCTGAAATTCTTGACAGTTCTTTTTTAAATAATCATCTCTACGGTTCTCCGATCCAAGTATTCCAAAACCTACGCCAAATGTACTTGAAGGATCCGCTGCCATTTTTTCATATCCTTTTCTAATTGCGGTAATATCTGGTCTTATGTCATCTGGAGAAGAGGCTTCGAGTTTTCTATAGGCCCTCGCTCGTGCCTCGGCATTTGCATCGTTTATAAGAACGGAGCTCTCTTCCTTGATCACTTGACAGAATGCCTCCACGGAGCGTCGGGGTTGTGTCAATAAAAAGATGGAACCTACTCCTATTGATATAGCAACGATTACTATCACGGTTATCTTTGTTCTAGGTGAACTGAGATTTATATTAATCATGTGCATATCATAACAGAATAAACACATGCGATATGTAAGTATGATATTTTTAAGCAACGTCTACAGATTCTTGTGCTATACTTACTTAATTATCGCGTTTAGAAAGGGACTCCAGTGACAACTCTATTTATTATCGTCACCGCACAGTATGCTATTTTTGTGCTACCCATCATTATGCTGACTGTGTTTTTCAGACTAAATAGAAGGCTGTCAATAGAATACGTAGTATCTTTTATACTTGCATGCTTACTCGGATTTTTGGGCATAAAGCTAGCATCAAGTCTCTTCTACGACCCACGTCCATTTGTCTCGACTGGAATAGCCCCTCTATTTGCTCATGCTGCAGATAACGGCTTCCCTTCGGACCATACGACCTTCAGTATCATAATGGCTGCAGTGACGCTTTTCTATTCACGAAGAATCGGTATGGTGATGATGGTAATTGCAGGTATGATCGGATCAGCACGAGTATTCGCACATGTCCATTCTTGGGTTGATATCATTGGGGGAATTGTCGTTGGCATTATCGTGTCTGTGATAGCGGTGCTATTTGGCAGGTATCTTACTCAATTGGCATTTAGCCGACGAGGCTAAGTTTGTAGAATGGGTCATTCTTTCCTAAATTTTGTGCGAGCCACTTTTCCAAGTCCAAGAATAAGAAATGTTATAGTACAAGCAATAGTTATGCCGACGATATTCAGAAGATAGAGTGAGAGCGCTCCGTCAAAAGGAGTGCCTCCTGGGGCGAGTCCTATACCTGTTGCGACAAGAGGTGGCATTAAAGAGACTGCAATCGCAATCCCCACAAAAGCCGAGCTCACTTTTGGCCGCACGACACCATACGCGGCAATTACACCAGAGGCAAAAGCTACGATGACGGCAATTGTTCGGTTTCCGTTAAAAGATATGAGGATATCTGGAATTCGGTCGTTCTTTAATACGATCGCGGCCGTAACGGCAATAAGTAGCGTAATAGCCGTTGAAATAAACAAGAGAAGGATGGATCGGAGCATGATACGCCAGTTGCCGGCGGTAACCCCAAGACTCAATGCGATTATTGGCGCCGAGAGGGGAGCGACGATCATACTAGCGATAAGAACAGGAATACTGTCGGTCATAATGGCACCAACTGCGAGGACACCTGCACCAACAAGTAATAGATAGTAGTCCCTATCTGGCCTTGCCTTGTCTAGAATATCTTCAATACCTCGTTGTTTGCTACTTTGCGGGAAGGGACGTGGTTCATAGAGAAAAGACATAGTACTAGTATAGCAATGTTATGGAATTCTAAAGGTTTTGTCAGAATAGTATAAATCTGTCATGATAGTAAATGTAGTCTTTCTTTTGGAGGAGATGTGGGAGATAGGAAGGATCCGGCGGAAGAGCTCTACAAGCTCTTCCTGATGGGGCTCACCTGGATGCGTGAGGATAACCCAGGGGTGCTGGTTCGCAGGGGTGCGAGTGTCTTTGCATCACTCGCATGTGCGAATCCGGTGTTCCGGTCGGCTCAACGATTGACGCTGCAAAGCTGGGATCTCCGAGACCGGGTCGTGAAAAATGGCAAGATCTACAGCGGCCCCAAGTACATGGGGCTTCGAGACCTACGACGACATCTTGCTGAATCGGAGAAGCACTGTGTCGTCATGGTGGTGCCCGAGGGCTCGCTTGATCCGGATAGGTTTTTTGGGCCGGGCGGCTACAGTCATGCTGTGACCGATGCTGGCATGGAGCTAGCCCATAGCGTTATGGGCGACTACGCGGCGATCGTTGACAAGCAAAAATACTTGGAAGGCTGGCGAAGGCACAAGAGTCGAATGCGAGCTCTCAATCTGAAAAGACCTCAAGCCGGTCGAAGTCGAGGAACCTCGTCGAGTGACGAAGTAGGAACGGGGTACATTCCGCCTGCGCAATATGGCGAGGAGGACTACGAGTGGTAGCCTGAAGGCTACTGGCCCTGAAGTGATATGCGTCGCTTCAGGGCCTTTCTTTTTATAATCCAACAGATTGTATATACTATCTCTAACACTAAGCAAAAATACAAAGGAAAGTTATGAGTAGATATAAAGACGGGGAATACGAAGTTGAGGGAGTGTACGGTGGTAGCAAAAGTATTATTGTCAAACTCGAGCTTTCTGGGGATGTTATCAAGGATGTTGCGGTAACCCCAAACACGACGATAAGAATGTCGCTCGGGCTTCAGAAGAAATTTGCTGCGGCCGTTCCTGATGTTGTAGTGGGCAAGTCGATCGATGATGTGCATTTAGATAAGCTCGCCGGGTCGAGTAAGACAACGCAGGGATTTAATGACGCAATCGAAAAAATCAAGGTTAAAGCGTCGTAGGCATAACACTGTTGCAAAAGAGGGTCGCTGGTTCGGCCCTCATTGATTTAAGCCTTCTTTTTTGGTGCGTAAAGAGTAAGAAGTCCCAAGAGGCCGGCCACCCCACTAGTGAATATTGGAGAGGATAATAGAGAGCCACCCGACTTGAGGTGAGTCAAGAAAAGGATATCATTATAGAATGTGTAAAATGCTGTGGTAACTAAAGACTCAGTAAGTCGCGTATTTTCTCTCGGTAGGCTCGTTGATTGTATTGTCCAGGATAGTCGACGAGTTCATGGTTGAGGACAATATAGCCGGCATCGCGTAATGGCTGCGCTGCAACTTCAAAGACGTTAGATTTAATAAGTATGATTTTCATATTCTTTATGGCTAAATCATGAACCTTTTTTAAAAGTGCGGGAATCGCGGAACGAATTTTCTCCTGACGCTCCTGTTTTGTAATTTCGTGAGCGAGTGATTCATCAAGCGCTTCAATCATGTAGTATCCGTCGGAAGAAAATCGATCAAGCCAGTAGCTCTTTTTAGTTTCAATCTCCTTTTCGGTTTGCTCACTCGCTTCCTTGTAGAGTGCTTTAATCGTATTGACGAAAAGACGGTCGCCTGGATAGACTTGATCAGTTCTGTAGAACTGACGACTGCTCGTTACACCGGCGGCTGGAGGCTGAGACTCGGCAATAAAGAGCACTTTTATACGATCGGGTTTATATTTCTGGCGTGTGACTTCATACGGTTCCATGCTTTCATAATACCGCATATGCTTGCGAAGACTCATAGGGGCGATTAAAATGACAAAGCGTCTACTTTAGGAGGGTGTGATGACGCGCTCGAAGTTGCACTTTGTCATTGGGCAGAAGGATCCCGAGTCTGATGAGATTGTGAGGATCATACGGTCCAAAGGACTCGGTCGAGTGACATATGCGCAGTTTAAAGGCACCGCCGTAGGGCCAAGAACCGCCTACGAGGCGGATCCTATAACGCGGAGTGATGATGAACTCATCATCCTCATAGAGTGTCGACCTAATGGGGTTAATCTGGACGAGACCGTGGTCTTAATTGATCATCACCATCCCGGAGATCCAGGCTGGGACGCTTCGCCGAATGAGTATTGGCGGGGTTCGAGCCTAGGGCAGTTCATGAACCTACTGGAGCTACCTGCGAATCGCCGCCAACGCGCACTTGCAGCCATGGATCACTGCTTTGCGGCGGCCCTTCACGGTGAATGTCCCGGTGCGCCTCGGAGTGTCGTGCTTCAGATAAAGATCGATGAGATTGCCAGAGCACATGAAACCAGTAGCTGGAAAGTACGACGTCTTATTCGCGCGCACAGACGTCGACTATCGCTCTGCGATTCAGTTTCCATCGGACCCGGACGCGCAATGGACTATCGTGAAACTGATCTAGGTGAGGGATATAGCTTGGATGTGCTGACGGCACAGGTTGCTGCGGCACTCCAAGAGAGGGCAGTACTTCTGAGCCATAGCGATCCTGGAGGTCGCAAAAAAGTTACACTCACTGGCTTGGTTGCGCCAGCGATGGTGCGAGCCTTTGTGAGCCGTTGGGGAGTGGAGCGCGGATTGACAGACCTTTATGGTGTCCCTGAGCGGGGGTATGCAGGAGGATACCTACGCTAGCATGTGTGCAGTCTGTTGAATGTAGCAGACTGCACACATGTAAGTTTCTAGATATTATGATATACTGCGTGCAAAAGAAAGGCGCAGTATGCTTAGTTGGGTGTCCATATTAATCTCTGGGGCGATTTTACTAAGAGTGCTCGCGGGTGTAGACTATCTCCTCGCTACTATTCGCGGGTCGGTTAAGCCAAATCCAGTCACCTGGCTATTTTGGGGATTGTCACCTCTAATTGCATTTGCGGCACAGGTCCAGTATGGCCTACAGCCCTCAAGTTGGGTGACCTTCGCTCTAGGGTTGGGTCCTATTCTTATTTTTGCTATAACACTCACCAAGAGTAAACGTGAGCGTTGGAAGGTGGGTTTCTTTGATATCCTATGCGGTGCTGCTGCATTTTTGGGGATCATACTTTGGCAAGCTACAAGTGATCCAACCCTTGCTGTTGTATTTGGAATTATTGCAGATATTCTAGGTGGCATACCAACGGTCTATAAGGCGTATATTAAGCCACAAACAGAGAAAGCTTTACCCTATTTATTAAGCGTTGCAAGTATGGTCGTAACTATGTTTACGATTGTTGATTGGAGCTTTGTTAGTGCTGGGTTTACTGTATATATATTTTGCATCAATGTCGTTATTGCAACCCTTGCCGGCACACGATGGCGGCCGGGAGTGCGAAGTCGAAAAAATATTCGAAAAAGACATTGACATTAAGTCAATTAAATAATAATATCGTATTCAACTGTTACGCAATCCGCGTATCAGTTTCCGATATGTTCGACAAGCACAAGGAGTGCACTCCATGACTCACGGTAGTGGTGACACCGGCTCGGTGAGCGGCGAAGAGGTGCAGGGAGCGGTACGTGAGACCTCTGGTCTCTCATTCCGTGACCGGGTGGGTGCTGCAGCAGCCGGCGTGCGAACGCGGGCCGAAGGGAGCGCCGCGCTTCGTGACTTCCGGAGGCGTCCGAAGGGCGAGAGGGCGGGTGTACTCATCGTCACCAGCCTCCTCGTCATCGGCGCGGCTTCGTCGATCAAGACCGGCTTCAAGCTGGTGCGCGGTGGCGCCCGCATGGCCAACAAGGTGCGGCGCTCCAAGTAGCACGGGTGCACGTGCAGGGTGGGTACTTGCCCATTCTGCACGCCCGACTCGAACATATCGAATCGCTTCCATGTTTGTGTAAATATGCTGATGAGTTCAAAAGAACGAAAAGCGAATGAAAACGAGCCCCGTATCTCAATGCAATGTAGAATATCGAGATACGGGGCTTTGTTTGTCACGGTGTTTCCGTGAGGGGTGACTCACTTTCCGTAGACGTTGCCGTGGGGGCGATCGTTGTCGGCTCAATCGATCCGGTAGTCGATGGACTCGGAGTTGATGAGGTTTCAAAAGTCGACCCTGAAGACGGGGAGGGTGACATTGTTTGACTCGGAGAGGGCGAAGATGAGGCGGAGAGCGTGGGTAGATGCGTCGACACGCTGCGATGTCGCCTATGAGTCGGAGCTTCGGGGTACTTCATACTCCCGGCTGGAACCTCGACACGGTCAGTCTCCTTGCGTGACGGCTTTGTAGTTATAGTCGGTGCAGTAACTGCTGCTTGTCTTCCCGAAGGAGTGCCATCTTCCGGTGTATTGAGAATGATGGAGGCGGTGAAGCAGACTGCCGGGACGAGAAGAAAGAGGAGTGTCAGGATGAAATTCTCTGTACTCATATCTTTGAATCTGCGCCAAAACAAGAGAGACCTCTTTATGTCGCGAAATGTTACCTACTATTTTTTAACATGTGATGACTCTATAGTCAAATGTAATGTCAATACAAAAAAGAAAGCCCTATGGGACGGGACTTTCTTTTTAATAATTTTATCTGATTTTATTTTGTATTTTTATGTGCCTTAATAGCAAAGATAGCAATCAGAAGAGCTGCGAGTGTTAGGGCTGTAGCAACTAGAAACGCTGCGCGGTAGCCATCGATACTTGCAAGTGCAGGATTCACCCCATTTGTCAGCGCCGTTGATGTTGCGCCTGTCATAACGCCTGCGAGAACTGCTAAGCCAAAGGCGCCGCCCATCTGCTGAGAGGTATTTAGTAATCCTGAGGCGAGACCTGCCTCTCTAGCTGGGACGCCTGCCGTTGCAGCAACAGTTACGGCTACAAAGGTAACGCCGGCTCCAAGAGCCATTACGAGGAATGCAGGGAGGATATTCACAAAGTATGTCCCATCCAGACCTACGAAACTGAGCATAAATGTACCAATAACCATAAGAGTGGTGCCGGTAATGAGGAGCGGTTTAAATCCGTATTTACTCACCGCTCGTGGGCTATAGGTGGAGGCTATTCCGATAATGATCGGCATGGGGAGAAAGCTGAGGCCAGTAAGTAGAGGTGAAAACTTTAGCACTTCTTGAATATAAAGCGACACAAAGAAGAACATTCCCATGAGGCTAGCTCGAATGAGTACCATCATTATGTTTGCAGAACTAATGCTACGAATCTTGAATATAGACAGAGGCATTAACGGATGTTTAACCTTTGATTCATTTACAATAAATGCAGCGAGAACAGCGAGACTTACGAGAAATGTTCCAATTGTCGCGAAGCTTGTCCATCCCCAATGAGGCGCTTCTTCAAGTGCATATACAAGCCCGATAAGTCCAGTGGTGACAAGAATAGCACCGGGCACATCTAGGTTCTTATCAGACTCTTCCTGGATATGTGCAGGTACGAATTTTCGAAGTCCCAGATAGACAATTACTCCAACAGGAATATTGACAAAGAAATTCCATTCCCATCCCATGTACTGAGTAAGAACGCCGCCAAGAAGCACTCCAACTGCTGCGCCACCCGCACCTACTGCACTCCAAACTCCGAGTGCACGGTTTCGATCCTTACCCTCATTAAAAGTTGTCAATAGGATTGACAAAGCAGCTGGTGACATAAGAGCTGCGGCAAGTCCTTGAAGTGCTCGAAGAACAATCACAAGTGCTCCCGACTGTGCGAGTCCTATAGCAAGGGAAAATAACGTGAACGTCGCAACTCCGAGAAGCAAAACACGTCGGCGGCCATAAAGATCGGCTGCACGCCCGCCAAGCATAAGAAATCCTCCAAATGCAAGGGTATAGCTCGTCACGATCCATTGTAGTGCGGATTGATCGAGGTGGAGGGCATCCTTCATTGCGGGAAGTGCGACTGTCACGATGGCGCTGTCGAGTACAACCATAAACTGTGCTATGGCGAGAAGCACTAATATTAGCCATTTATTTCGATTCATACATCTCCTTTTATTTTAGGTTCGAAATGATTATAGACTCAAATAGTTGAAGTTGTCAACTATTATATTTTACTATATAATACAAATATGAAGACACAAGCTCTCGAAAGCTCAATATACTGGCAAATGGTACAAGTGGCTGTACGTGTAAAGCACGATCTGGGTCGTCTTGCGGAGACATATGATCTGACTAATATGCAGGTATTCACGTTATGCTCACTTTCTCCGAGCGAAGACCTTCCTATGAATCGTCTTTCACATTTACTTGCATGTGATGCTTCAAATGTCACTGGTATAGTAGATCGACTTGTTCAGCGTGGCCTCATCACGAGAGCTGAGTGTGAAACTGATCGTCGCGTTAAAGTGATTAGCTTGACGGAAAGCGGAAGACAGTTACGGGAAGTGATGATCGAGGAGATTGTGTCAAACAGACCACCCACAATGTCTGTGCTTTCTGAAAAAGAACTAGAGCAATTCGATTATCTATTAACGAAAGCGCTTACAAAGCAAGAAAAAGACTCACAAAAGAAATCATAGGAGAAATATGGACAAGAAAAAAGATAGTGAAATTTTAGCACGCCGTGCTACACAGGTGCAACGCGGTGCTGCGCGTGCGGCAGTACTTGGGGTGAACGATGGTCTTGTCAGCACGCTTTGTATCGTACTTACTGTAGCGGGGGCAGGGGCATCATCACGAAGTGTACTTCTTGCAGGATTTGCGGGTCTCCTTGCTGGAGCGGTTAGTATGGCGGCCGGGGAATGGATCTCCGTTCGTGCTCAAGTTGAACTATTTGGGGGAGTGATTAAGGATATTAAGAAATTGGTCGTAGGTGATAAGGCTCTTCTTGCCGATCAGGTAGCGGAAAGTCTTGTGACAACAGGGCATAGTTCCGAAACCGCGAAAACAGCCGCGGCGGAAATTGCAAGTAATGATGTTCATTTGACCGACGTCTATACGCGTCAAGTAATTGGATTCAATCCCGACGAACTCGGATCACCTTGGCTCGCTGCTGTTTCATCGTTTGCATTATTTACCCTGGGAGCTCTCGCCCCACTTGCACCGTGGCTCTTTGGTGATGGGATACTTGCGATCTGGCTATCTATCATATTTACAGGTATAGGTGGACTTATTGTAGGGGGATATATAAGCGCTTCGAGTGGAAATAATATTGCGAAAGGCGCACTTCGGCAGCTTGCGATCATCATTCTGGCGGCAGGTGTGACATATGGTGTTGGATATCTATTTGGCGTTAGTGTAGGGTAGTCCTCTCCTAAATTTGACGATACGAGCGGTGGGCGAGTAGAATACGTGATGTATGCAGATATTGATTAAGCTTCTAGCTGATGGGGCGATTGTCCCTGTCGTTTTGCTAGCGGGGTATGCCTTTTTGTTTCGTGTTCCAAAAGGGCGACGACCTGAGGTGTATTCCCGAATATTAATGGCTGGTCTTACTTCATACCTTGTGGCAAAGCTCATGGGCAGTGTATATCAACCAGCGCTTGAACGTCCGTTTGAAATTCTCGGGCAAGCTGCGGGTGCTTCCTATTTGAATAACCCAGGGTTTCCGTCTGACCATGCACTCTTTACGGTATTTTTAACACTTGCCGTTCTTCTGGGTGTACGATGGCGAACGGGTGCTCTAATAATGGCCATCTTCACAGTTCTTGTTTGTATTGGACGTGTTCTCGCTTTGGTGCATACCCCTCTCGATATTATCGGAGGGATTGTCACTGCTTCTCTCGGTTCATTGTGGTATTTACATGGTTTTACCATGACAACTACTCGCAAATCACGCAAAAAACGAGTACAATAATACCAAACAACGAGGAGGTGTATGGAATCAGCGGCAGAAGTTTCTCGACCGTCAATATATATTGACATGAGTATCAGGCAAGTTATTGGTGTAGTTATAGTTGGATTAACTGCGGGCGTAGTATCATGGGGGCTTGCTGCTGTAATTGATCAATACATTCTTCATGGAATGCTTTGCCAGACAATGATGACACCGCAGTGTCAGGCTGTTCCAAGCTATAGTCGTTCTGCTGCAATGCTCATTGCTGGCCTAGCTGCAGTATTTACACTCGTGCAATTACAAGTTTTTCGTCCACTTCTTGTTGCGATTGGTGTCGTTGCAAGCCTTTGGGGCTTGGGTGCTCTCATTGGGTCGCAACCTATGTTCGCAGAGGCGGGTATTTATGCAGGTGCATTTACGCTCGCATATCTGGCTTTCACTTGGATAGCCCGACTTCGATCTTTTTGGGTATCGTTTGTACTTATGGTCGCGTTGGTTGCTGCGGTTCGATTTTTACTGAATTAATATAATAAAAGGAGGATGAATGGAGCAAGCAATCCTTTTAATTGTTCTTGGCATCGTTATTGTTGGATTTGGAGTGGTAATTTTCCTACTTAACCAAAGGTTACGGGAGCTTAAAAACAATAGTGCCGTCGAACTAATGAAAGCAGATGTCACAGAGCTATCGCGAACAATTAATCTTATGCAACAAAGTGTTGGTGAGAAGTTGGAACGAAACAATGCATCCGTACAGACGTCCGTGCAGCGTCAGCTCACCGAGAGTGCGAAGATTATTACCGATGTGACGCAGCGTCTTGCGAAACTTGATGAGACAAATCGTCGAGTCGTTGACGTTGCAGATGAGCTGAAGACGCTCCAGAATGTCTTGCAGAATCCGAAGCAGAGAGGGGTGTTTGGAGAATTTTACTTACAGTCGGTTCTTGAAAATGTTCTTCCTCCAGGCCAGTTTGCACTCCAGTATAAATTTAGTGATGGTCTTATTGCAGACGCTGTGATCTATCTTGAGCGTGGACAAATGCTTCCCGTGGATAGTAAGTTTAGTCTTGAGAACTATAATCGAATGATTGAAGCTACAGATAAAGTAGAGCGAGATAGACTCTTGCTGAAAGTCAAGAATGACCTCAAGGGTCGTATTGATGAAACAAGTAAATACATTCGTCCGAGTGAAAAGACAATGGACTTTGCATTCATGTTTATACCAAGTGAATCGCTTTACTACGACCTTCTCATTAATAATGTTGGGACGGGAGGTAGCTCCCGCGATCTCATCGAATACGCATTTCGTGAGAAGCGAGTCATCATTGTGAGTCCTACCAGCTTTATGGCCTACCTTCAAACGGTACTTCAGGGATTGAGAAGTCTTAAGATCGAGGAACAAGCAAAGGATATTCAAGTACGCGTCGGCAAATTGGGGCAGCACATAGGTAAGTTTGAAGAGTATATGCAGAAACTCGGGAATGCATTAGGGACAACGGTAAATCATTACAATTCTGCACACAAGGAACTCGGCAAAATGGATAAGGATGTCGTAAAGATTGCTCAAAGTGATCAGAGTGTTGAACCGCTACTTCTTGATCGTCCGCAGCGTGATGAGTAGACAAGAGAAGAAAAAAGAAAATAGCCCGCTGTCATTAGCGAGGCTATTTTCCTCTAGCTAGTGACGCGGGCGCCAGGTTGAGAACCTAGCTGATCGCCCTGACGATCTGACGAGCGAGCTCGCCGGTACGATGCGCTTCATTCGCTCCACGCCACCACTTACCCTGCGGATGGATGACGTACGCCGTAAGTTCGACGGGCGTGATCGGCACGTCCTGGCCAGCGGCGGCCTGAACCGCTTGTCGACGATTGTATGCGTCGGCAAGCTTTCCGAGTACGCGCTCGTCCTCGGCTTCGGGCCGCAGCACGCATGACTTCGAACTATTCGCCTCGTACACCGTGAGAGCCAGGTCGATTCCGTTTGGAGAGTCGATCTCGACCCCGGTGACACTCGTTTGGAGCATCAGATTGAGGATGAACTCCACGGACGCCGTGAGCGTCTTCTTGTCCGACCTTCGGTTGGTTGTGATGTGTACCACTATGTGCTCCCTACTCTCGGATGTAGCAACCGTTAATTTATAGCACTATCTACAATATAAAACAAGCGCCATGGAGGGACGCTTGTTTTATATTTGATGGTGGTACTACGCTTTATTTGGTTCAGCGTTACGAATAAGGTCGAAGAGGACAAATCCGATTGTAGCTCCAACGCCAGCACCAATGATGTAGACGAGAAGAGGCCAAACAGTAGTAAGGTTGATTGCCTGGAGCGTTACTGCGACTGCGGGGTTAAGAATAGCACTTCCTCCAACAAATGATGCTGCAGAGCCGGCAACCATGAGGCCAAGGAAGAGGCCGATACCTACAGTTAGTGCTGCTGTTGTGCGATCTTTTGCTTCGCGGGTCGCGTTGGCAACAGCAAAACCAAAGATGATTGCACCTAGCACTTCAGACATGAACACGATCCATTCTTTGCCAGATGGAATTGCCGCAGCCTGGAATAGAGTTGGTGTATTGCTGTATACGTCCGTTGCAGAATGCTGCGCAGCATTGCCAGAGAATGCGGTAAGAACGACGAGCGCAAGCATAGCACCAAGGAACTGGGCGACAATATAGCCAAGAGCACGCATAGGGGTAAGTCGACGTGTTACCCAGGCACCGATAGTAAGAGCTGGGTTTAGGTATGCGCCAGACAACCCACCTACTGCAAGAACGACTCCTGCGAGAGCGAACATCACAAGGATAGGCTGTCCCTGGCTTGCTACGACTGTTGCGGCAAAAATAAATGTACCAACAAATTCAGAAACTAGAGCAGCGATGGCAGCTGATCCAATCCTACCTGAACGACTGTTCGACGTCGGAGCAAGTACTGGTGCTGATTCAACGACCTTAACGGTAGTTAGTTTTGTAGATTGCTTCGAAGAGTCGGCCTTCTTAGTCGAGCTCTTAGCAGTCGAAGCGGCTTTTTTGGTAGCCATGCATTTCCCTCCTTTAGTGAAATATAAGGCTATTGTAGCATAGTATTCTGAGAAACTACCATAAGTGCTATACTAGACAATCAGTATGGCAATGTTTATTCGACAAAATGATCCAAGATCTAAACTGCAAGAGCGAATCGAGGCTCAACTTCGCGAAAAAGCAAAGAATCAGGGAGAGGGCAGCTCGGCAGAGTTGCCAGACGGAGTTGATGATTCCCAGTATCTTCATGATACAAAAAGAACAACGAGTCTTGCTTGGCTTTGGATTGTGATCGTCGTCTTTGCGGTTGCAGCGCTAATTGTGTATATGATTGGCTCATCAAGCTAACCTTTTCGTTTTGTATATTCTGACGTATACTGGTAGGAGTTATGACAGATATGAATGAACTTCGCCAGGTGCTTATTGCACGTATTGCAGACTCTAATGAGCCGCGCGAGGTATTGAAGGATGATTCAATCAAGAAGCTCTACAGTGTTATCCCGACCCTTTCCCCCGAAGAGCGAGGACCCTACGGAAAGGCAGTTAATGAGTTAAAGATCGCGCTTGAAGCTGCTGTCGCACTTCGTGAGTCTCAACTAGAAGAGCAGTCTATAGTTTCGATTGATGTTACTGCACCTTGGGACACTAATAGCTCACGCCCTGGCCTCCTGGCGACTGAATATGGCGCGCAGCATCCACTTACTAAGGAACTTGAAGCGGTAATTGATATATTTACGCGAATGGGATTTGAAGCGGTAGAATCACGTCAAATTGATGATGATTTTCACATGTTCGGTGCACTGAACTTTCCCGAGAATCACCCGGCCCGAGACGGCTATGACACATTTCGAACTGAAGAGGGATTTATACCGCCTGCACATACAAGTACGATGCAAAATCGCATTATGATTGATGGAAAGTCAAAGCTAGAAGCTGGTGGCAATATTGCGGCGGTTAGCTATGGTCGTGTTTTTCGTAATGAAGACGTTGATGCAACTCACGAACACACGTTTTATCAATACGAAGGTGTATTTGTTTCGGATAGCGCGACTCTTGGAGAGATGACAGGAACACTTCGTGGATTCTTTGAAGAATACTACGGACAGAAGCTGAAGGTGAAAACGCAGCCGGGGTACTTTCCGTTTGTTGAACCTGGTCTTGAGTTCCTTATTGAAAAGCCAGATGCACTTGGCGGCAAGCCGGGAGAATGGCTCGAGATGCTTGGCTGCGGCATGATCCATCCTAACGTGCTTCGTGCTGCAGATATAGACCCTGAGAAGTATCGAGGCTTTGCGTGGGGCGGCGGCGTCGATCGCTTGGTTATGCTGAAGTATGGTATTGAAGATCTGCGCCATTTTGAATCAGGTAGATTACAGTTTTTGAGGAAATTCGCATGAACGATGAAAAAATAGAATCAATTATTCGTGAATATATCCCACAGATTATTCATATGTCACTTGCTACTGTTCGTGATAATATGCCGTGGGTCTGCGAAGTGCACTTTTCTTACGATGATGATCTGAACCTCTACTTTGGATCGAGCAGTAAAACACGTCACGCCCAGGAGATAATTGCAAACCCACACGTTGCAGGTAATATCGTGACGCAACATTATAAGAACCAAGCTGTGAGGTGTGTCGACTTTGAGGGGACTGCAGAAATGCTCAATGCTGAAGCAGCGGAGCGTTTTGCATACCCAGCGCATGTTGCGCGTAATGGTGAATCACAATGGTTACTCAACGAAATTCGCAAAGATGGTGATATGCGATTCTTTAAAATTAAGGTGAAGAATTTCTATGTCTTTGATAGCTACGAGGGTGAAAGGACAAAAAACAAATTAGTTTGGAGTGATAGGACGGCTGCATGATTGTATCGGTTAATTGGCTGAAAAAATTCACAGACATCACTCTACCTATTGACGAATTGACGACACTTATTGGCGCACGTCTTGTTGAAATAGAGGAGGTTGTTGATCTAGGGGCGAAATACAAGGATGTCGTGATTGCTCGTGTTGTAGAATGTAGTCCACTTGAGGGATCTGACCATCTAAATGTGACGAAATTAGATGATGGTGGTGCAAGAACTGATGTAGAGCGTGATGAGTCTGGCTACGTACAAGTTGTTTGTGGCGCCCCGAATGTTCGTGTCGGTTTAATGGTTGCATGGCTTCCGCCAAAAGCGACTGTGCCGGAAACATACGGGACTAATGATCCATTTATTCTTAGTGCTCGTAAGTTACGTGGTGCTGTGAGTAACGGTATGATCGCAAGCTCCCGTGAACTCGATCTCTCGGAGGACCATGATGGAATTCTTGAATTGGATGCAAATACCAAGCCTGGTACAAGCTTCGCGGAACAGTATGAGCTAAACGACCACCTTCTTGATATTGAAAATAAATCATTGACCCATCGTCCTGACTGTTTTGGGATCATTGGGTTTGCGCGAGAAGTCGCGGCAATTCAAAATACTCAATTCCATACACCAGAGTGGTTGGCGGATGTTACGCCAGATTTTGGCTCGCATAATGCAATCGAGGCACCATCGATAACTATCGAAAATGTTGAACTATCTGAGCGATATCAAGCGATCATACTTTCAAATGTAAGTGAAGGCGTAAAGTCACCCCTCGGTTTGCAGACATACCTATCTCGTGTCGGGATTCGTCCGATTAGCGCAGTTGTGGATGTGACAAATTATTTGATGATGCTTACCGGACAGCCACTCCATGCATTTGATTATGATAAGGTTATGAGTCTCGCCGACGGGAAGTTAAATATTAGTGTGCGTGCGGGGCGTGAGTCGGAGCCCCTTGAGCTACTTGATGGGCGTACTATTGAGATCACGAGCGATGATATTGTTGTCGCCGTGAACGATCGGCCAATTGCACTTGCGGGTGCTATGGGCGGTTCGGAGACAGAGATCGACTCGTCTACGAGGACGATTATTCTTGAAAGTGCAACATTCAATCTTTATAATCTACGATCAACACAAATGCGACATGGTGTCTTTAGCGAGGCGGTTACTCGATTTACGAAAGGGCAAGCTGCTCAGCAGACGGCTCCAGTTCTCGCCGAGGCGGTGAGAATGCTCACGCAAATGACCGGTGCGTCTGTAGCAAGCCCTGTAGCGGAGAGCTATCCAGGTAAAAAAGAACCTGAGAAGATCACAATATCCACTTCTTATGTTAACGCCGTATTAGGAACCGATCTTCAGGCTGATCAGATGCTTCGTATCTTAAAGAATGTAGAGTTTGACGTTTCGATTGATGGAGATAGCCTAGAGGTAATTCCACCATATTGGCGCGCTGATGTTCATATTAAAGAGGATGTAATTGAGGAAATAGGGCGGCTCTATGGATTTGATTCAATTCGCTTCACACTGCCTCGCCGGGACTTCTCTGCGGTTTCACCTGTAGAATTCGATCGTCTTCGCTCTCATATTCGTCAGATACTGATTCGTTCTGGGGCGAATGAGGTACTTACCTACAATTTTGTACATGGGGATGTCCTGCGGCGCGCAGATCAAGCTCCTGAGGCGTCGTATCGTTTGACCAATAGCATAAGTCCGGAGCTACAATATTATCGTCAGAGCATTACCCCAAGCCTTTTAGGGCTGGTGCATGGCAATATCAAGGCTGGCTTTGATGAATTTTCGCTATTTGAATTAAACAAAACCCATCTTAAGACTGCGCCACTTGTCGACGGTGTTCCTGCCGAGATGCATCGAGTTGGATTTGTGTACGCGAGAAAAACTCCCCAAGACGGTGCTCCATACTACCGAGCGAAGAGAATTCTGGAATACTTAGGTGAACAACTGGGATTACAGCTCGAATATCGCCCACTTGCAGATACTAGTCTGACGTTCATGAAACCTTTTGAACAGCGACGAAGTGCCCGCATTGTGGATGTTCAATCAAACCAGTCAATTGGTATTGTTGGTGAATACAAGAAGAGTGTTGCTCGAAACTTTAAATTGCCAGAGTATGTAGCTGGATTTGAGCTCCTCACTGAAGCGATCTCTCTTGCGCTTGAACATAGAGCACTACAATACACCCCTATTAGTCGTTTTCCAAGTACTAATCGCGATATATGTTTCCAGGTTGATCAGACCATTTCTTATCAACAGGTGATTGATTCTGTAAAAGCTGCACTGTTCGAGACGCCACTAGAAACGGATATTTCTGCAGTGGATATCTATCAGCCAGAGGGAGCGGCTACTCGAAATATTACGATACGCGTTAAATTTACCTCACACGATCATACATTGCAAAGTGAGGAAGTAAATAGGATTGTGGAGTCCATTGCAGCTGCAGTCCGGCGCGACGTTAATGGACTGGTAGTATAAGCTATGCACCGGCCAACTTCGAATGAACTCCGCGAACATATAGCGGAAAACATGAAGGAACGTATCTACGCCACAATTACACTGCTTGCAGTGATTACGGCGCTATGGCAAAGCGCGGATCATCATTCGGCGTGGGGGATCATTGTGAGTATAGTCGGAACATCTATTGCACTATGGCTTGCAACTGTAATATCTGCACGAATCTCATTTCGGGCGGTCCATGGGAAAAGTCATGGTCGTAGTGATATGTTTAAACTAATGTTTACGAGCTCGGGGTTATTCTTACCTGCAATTGCACCTACATTACTTGTACTTTTGAGTTCAACAGGACTGTTTGAACTTCGCGGGGCGCTCTTTGCTTCAATTATTGTCCTTCTTCTCTCGTTATTTACGCTGTCGTTCACAGCAAGTCGTCGCATATATCCAACTAAATCACGCGCATTTCTTATTAGTGTTTTGGAGATGTCGGTCGGTATAGGTGTTGTTTTATTGAAGCTTGCTACGGGTGAATAGCTCGAAATACTGTTTCTGATTTGCTATACTACGGATAATAAGAGAGAGGGAGATTTATGGCGACAAAGAAAAGTCAGCGTATTGGTATTTGGATTATTGCAATTGCGATGACGGTTGGGACGCTAGGATCCTTTGCGGCTATGATTCTGAGTACTCAGAATACAGCAAAGGACCAGCAGACTGCGCAGAAGCAATACGAGGAGTATAAAAAGCAGCAAGAAGAGGCGCAGAAACAGGCGACGGAATTGTCTGCGAAATACTACGACTCATTTAAGGAATACCAGTCTAAACCGGCAGCATTTGACGCATCTAGCGTTGGTGATAAGGTCACGACGAATGATATAAAAGTTGGAGATGGTGAGGATGTTACTGCGGATACGAAATATCTTGCATACTATATTGGCTGGAATCCTACCGGAAAAGTGTTTGATAGTTCAATAAGTGGAACGTCACTTAAGGCGCCAATTGATACATCCACTACATCACTCATCGAAGGATGGAATCAGGGTGTTGTTGGTATGAAGATTGGCGGTGTACGTGAGATAACTATTCCATCAGCCCTGGCGTATGGTGAAAAGGGAAGTGGTGAAGACATCCCCGGTAATACGCCAATTAAATTCGTAGTGATGATTGTCGAAAAGAAATAAAAAAGGAAAAAATAATGGACAAAGAAATCCGAGATGTTGTGATGGTAGGGGCTGGCCCGAGTGCCCTATCGGCTGCGGTTTATACCACACGTGAAGACATTGATACTGTGCTCTATGAGAAAGCTGTAATCGGTGGACTCGCAGCAATTACTGATCAGGTAGACAATTACCCTGGCTTTCCTGAAGGTATACCAGGTCTAACGCTTGCCGAGCAGTTTGAAAAACAGGCGGAGCGATTCGGAGCTCATATTGAGCTTGGAGATGTGTCAGCGATTCGAAACGAGGGCGATATTAAGGTCGTTACGGTTGATGGTGATGAGGTCCGTGCCCGTTCTGTACTTGTCGCCACTGGTAGTGACTATGTAAAAATAGGAGTCCCTGGTGAGGCTGAATTTTATGGGCGAGGTGTGCATTACTGTGCAACCTGCGATGGTGCTTTCTACCGCGATAAAAAGCTCGTCACGGTTGGTGGCGGCAATTCAGGTGTTCAAGAAACAATTTTTCTGACACGATTTGCAAGCCACATCGATCTTTTGGTCCGAAGCACAATTAAAGCCAGTGATGTACTCGTTCGGGACCTACAAAAGTATATTGATGCTGGCAAGGTGACGGTACATTTGGGTGTTGGAGTGGATGAGATTACGAGTAGTGATGGCAAGGTAAATGGTGTGCGTGCTACTCAAGATGGTAAAGACGTCCACTTCGATGCAGATGGTGTTTTTGTCTTTGTAGGGCTCAAGCCAAATACGCAGTTCCTTGCCGGAAGTGGTATTGAGCTTGATGAACGTGGACTCATCAAGACAAATGAACGACTTGAAACTTCACTACCTGGTGTTTTTGCGAGTGGGGACGTGCGCAGTGGTGCTACGCTGCAGATTGCCAGTGCCGTTGGCGAGGGCGCGGCTGCAGCGCTAAGTATTCGGGAATATCTCGAAGGCCATAACAGGCAAATGTAATTGAACTCAATAGCGAAGATGGGTATACTATACCTAAAGAATATAAATGGAGAAATGTAAAGATGGCCGATTTTAACCAAATTCTCACTCCTGGTGACGTAGATGAAGGTACTATTAATGTTGTTGTTGAGATTCCAGCAGGAAGTTCACACAAGATTGAATGGAACCGCGATCTTGCTGTTATGCAATTGGACCGTGTAGACCCAAAGATTTTTGCTAAACCAACAAACTATGGATTCATACCACAGACGTTGGATGAGGACGGTGATGAGCTTGATGTTCTTCTCATCACTAACGACCCACTTCCTACCGGAATTTTCCTTGAAGCGCGCATTCTTGGTGTGATGAAGTTTAGCGATGACGATGAAGTAGATGACAAGATTGTTGCCGTACCTGCGGATGACCGTGATACGGGAAATGCCTACCAGACACTTGCGGATCTACCGCAGCAGCTTATTAAACAGATTGAATTCCACTTTAATCACTACAAGGACTTAAAGAAGCCTGGTACTACTGTTGTGAGTCACTGGGGTGATATTGACGAAGCGAAGCAAGTAATTCACGAATCAATTGAACGCTGGAACAAAAAGTAAAAGTCCAAAAAAGACGCCGCAGCGGCGTCTTTTTTTATTTCTTTTTTCTCAATGCTTTATTGCGAATAACGTTCGCAGCACCGCTGATTGATTCTATGACATTTAGTTTCTTCAGCTGCGCGCGTAATTTCTCCCGCGCATGTCCAGTTGTTACAAGATCAAGCCACGCTTGCTTTGGTTGAGCTAGTTTTCGTGTGACGACCTCAACTACATCACCATTCTGTAGAGGTTTGTCGAATGGGTGGATGCTTCCATTTACGCGGAAACTGTATGCGTGCTTTCCGATATCACTATGGACGAGAAATGCAAAGTCGAGCGGGAGTGCACCCTCGGGTAGATTATAGATATCACCGCGTGGGGAGTAAACAAATATACGACTGCCAAAAAGGTCGATATTTAGTTGATCTTGCGTGATTTCGTCACCTGATGTGAGACGTTTTGCTACTTCCTGTAGTTGATTGATCCACTGTAGCTGCGATGGGAGTGTGCTTGTTGATGACTGTTTTTTCTTAATGTACTCCTTTGAGCTTTTTTGCTCATGATAGTGGAAACTTGCTGCAAGCCCGCGTTCTGCATATTCATGCATCTCAAAGGTTCGAATCTGAAATTCGACGATTTGTTCGTTAGGAGTGATAACGGTCGTATGAAGACTTTGGTATCCATTGGGCTTTGGAATTGCAATGTAGTCTTTAATGCGACTTACCATAGGTTGGTATAGCGCATGGAGGATGCCGAGTACTTGGTAGCATTCTTCTTTAGTTTCGACGATAATTCGAAGTGCCATAAGGTCATAAATGTCCTCAATACTGCCAACTTTCTTTAGCTTTTTGTGAAGGCTGTAGATACTTTTAACCCTGCCGTTGATTTCGAACTTGATACCATGTTTTTTGAGTTCTTTTTCAACCTGAATACGGACTGCACCCAGTTTTCGGGTGCTTTTTCCGAGTCGCTTGTTCATGAGATTCTTTAGCTTGTTAAATTCACGTGGATCCAGATAACTGAATGCAAGCTCTTCAATTTGGACACGGACACGCCCCATTCCAAGCCGATCTGCCATTGGCGCAAATACATCGATGCTTTCTCTAGCAATTTTTAACTGTTTTTCGGGTTTCATATACTGCAGCGTAGAAAGATTGTGGAGCCGATCTGCAAGCTTTATGATAATGACACGTACATCTCGACTTACTGCGATAAGGAGTTTAGACAGGTTATCTTTCGTCTGAGGTAAGTAGCTTTCGAGATTTCGCATGCCGGCGCGCGCCTGAGATACTTTCGTGACGCCGTCCACAAGGAAGGCGACATCTCGGCCAAATCGAGTCTCGATATCATCCAGCGTTACATCTGTATCTTCAACAGTGTCATGGAGAACCCCTGCGAGAATGCTATCTATGTCCATACCCCAGTCCACTAGCGTATCAGCAACCGCGATTGGATGTATGATATAGGGATCGCCACTTTTTCGTTTTTGCCCCTCATGTGCTTTTGTGGCAAAGTCTATAGCGTGCTCTAATTCAAGAAGCTGATCTTCGCTATAATGTGGTTTTGCATGATTCAAGAGATCACGTTTCTTCATTCTCCTACTAGTATAAGCCACCTTCTAAAAATGCGCCACAACTGGGGTGATATGGCGTACTTGAATTTACCAAAAAATATGATATTATAAAAAAGAAGAAAGTAGTTCCGACCTGGAGGTTGCAATGGCACTTCTTCGCCCGAAGAAGGTAGAATCGAAGACGCCTGCGTCGGCGACGGCATCGACCCCGCAGGGGACCCCGGTAACAACAGTGCGCCGGCTGGGGGGTCGTCCCCCGATTCAAGTGGGCATCCGGGAAGAGTCCTGGACGGACAAGGATGAGGAAACCCCCTGACTGAGCAAGCAATGATGCTCTCTTCTACGCCCTGGTTGTACGTATGTGTGCGACCAGGGCCGTTTTTCTTTTTGAAAGTTGTGCCGTTTTTATGGAGGGTATATACTATACATGAAAATGCTAATACTTATTTAAAGGAGTGGGAAACGGCATGAGTCAAATAAACATAGCGATAAATGGATTTGGTCGCATTGGTCGCAATGCATTTAAAATTGCATTTGAGCGGAGCGATGTCAAAGTTGTAGCGGTGAATGATCTTACCGATACGAAAACACTTGCACACTTATTAAAGCACGATACATCGTACGGTACATACCAGCACACCGTGGAGCACGACGAAACGGGTATCATCGTTAACGGTGAACATATTGATGTGCTATCTGAAAAGGATCCTGCAAATCTTCCGTGGTCTAAGTATCAAGTGGATGTGGTGATTGAAAGTACGGGATTCTTTGTTGATCCAGCGAAGGCACGTGCCCATATTGATCAGGCGGGTGCAAAAAGGGTCGTTATAAGTGCGCCGGCAAAGGGTGTGGGCTCGGACACTATTGTGCTTGGAGTTAATGAAGACCGTCTTGGACAAGAAGGCGTGAGCGACGTCCTGAATAATGCGAGCTGCACGACGAACTGTATCACTCCAGTTATGGCAGTACTTGAAAGCCAGTTTGGTATTGAAAAAGCCATGATGACAACTGTACACAGCTATACTGCGGATCAACGTTTGCAGGACGCGCCACACAAGGATCTACGTCGTGCTCGCGCAGCGGCCGAGAGTATTATTCCGACAAGTACGGGAGCAAGTATAGCTGCAGGTGAGGCACTTCCTTCTCTTAAGGGGGTGTTCGGAGGATTAAGTCTTCGCGTGCCGACTCCTGTAGTAAGTCTTAGTGACTTCGTAGTTGTTACGAAGCGTGATGTAACTGTTGAAGAAGTTAATGAAGCGTTCAAAAAAGCTGCAGCGCAGCCTTTTTATCAGGGAATTCTTGATGTTACCGAAGAAGAACTTGTAAGTATGGATTTCAAAGGCAATAGCCATAGTGCTATTGTTGATTTGCCTTTAACGAGCGTTGTAGGCGGAAACCTTTTAAAAGTTGTCGCTTGGTATGACAATGAATGGGGTTTCAGCAACCGTCTCGTGGAACTTGTTGCAGACGCTGGTCGTGCAATAAAATAGAGATCAAATGAATTAACGCAGTCCGCACTCTTGGACTGCGTTTCTATTATCGAGCTGTACTTTCGCTTTTAACCCAAAGCGCTTATACTAAGACTATGAAGATCTATTTGGGTGCGGACCATCAAGGGTTCCATATGAAAGAGGATGTCTTGGCGTATCTCTCTAAGAGGGGGTATGATGTTGAAGATGTTGGCGATAAAGAACTGAAGCCGGATGATGACTTTCCAGAGTTTGCGCAGCTTGCGGCTCTTAAAGTGATTGGAGATGAAGACTCAGATCCGCGTGCAATTCTCATTTGTGGCGGAGGGCAGGGGATGTGTATGGCAGCTAATCGGTTTCATGGAATTCGCGCAAGTGTCATCTGGGACGAATACGAAGCAAAAATGACGCGAAACGATAATGATAGCAATGTTCTTTGTTTACCTTCTCGAGTACTACAAAAGGATACTAAGGAGTGGCAGGCTATCATTGATACATGGTTGACAACTCCTTTTGCTAATGCGGCTCGATATCGTCGTCGTAACGCGCAGATTGATGAGATGGGGTAGAGATATGAGTGTTATAGCACCGGCGATCCTTGCCGAGAATCCCGACGAGTACAAAACAAAGATAGAGCGTATTCAAGAGTTTGCGCAGCGAATTCATATTGATATCAGTGATGGTGAATTTGCACCTACATTTACGATTAATCCAGCTCAGGCGTGGTGGCCACAGGAATGGATGGCTGACATCCACGCAATGGTTGCACGTCCCAGTGAGCATATTGAAACTCTTATTAGTCTTAAGCCGCATCTTATAATCTTTCATGCGGAAGCAAGCGAGGACTTACTACCAATCCTGCAACATGTTAAAAAGTTTGGTATTAAAACGGGTGTCGGTCTCTTAAGATCAACTGTTCCGGGAAATGTCTCGGCGCTTATCGCCGAAGCCGATCACGTAATGATTTTTAGTGGTGATCTTGGTAAATATGGGGGCACGGCGAATATGATGCAACTTGAAAAGGTTCAGCTTATTCGGGCTATTCACAGGGATGTGGAGATAGGTTGGGATGGCGGTGTAACCGTAGAGAATGCCTATAGTCTCTCACAGGGCGGCATTGATGTACTGAATGTGGGCGGAACCCTTGATAAGACCGAAGACCCGCAAGCTGTTTATGCTACACTTATAAATGAAATCAACAAGCATGGGGTAATTTCGGCGTGAGTGGAAGTATGACAATAGCACAGTTGCAGCATATGGCAAATGCTGTGCGTAAAGATATTATCGAAATGCTTGTTGAGGCGGGCAGCGGACATAGTGCAGGCCCTCTTGATCTTGCAGAGATTGTAACTGCGCTCTATTTTGACATTATGAATATAGATCCCAAACGACCAGAATGGACTGATCGAGATGTGTTTTTTCTAAGCAACGGTCACTGTGTGCCAGTACAATATGCAGTCATGGCTGAGCGCGGCTACTTCGATAGGGCGGAGTTAAAGACTCTCCGTAAGTTCGGAAGCCGATTGCAGGGCCATCCGGAGCGTACGAAACTTCCTGGTCTAGAAAACACAAGTGGACCACTGGGGAGCGGCCTTAGCCAGGCGGCTGGTTACGCATATTCACTTCAGTACTTGGATAATTCGACGCATAGATTCGTTTATGTAGTTACGGGCGATGGTGAGCTTGACGAGGGGAATATCTGGGAAGCTGCAATGTTTGCGGGAAAATACAAATTGTCACAGTTGATCGTATTTGTCGATAGAAACAATATTCAAATCGATGGTTCAACGGAGAATGTCATGCCACTTGAGGATCTTCGTGGCAAGTGGGAGAGTTTTGGATGGCATGTGCAAGAAATCGATGGAAACAACGTTGAGAGCGTTATTGATGCGGCTGGAATGGCTCGTGCTATCACTAATCGTCCAAGTGTGATCATCTCGCATACCGTACCTGGTCGAGGGGTTGATTTCATGGAGTATGATTATAAATGGCACGGCGTTCCGCCGAATGCGGATCAGGCAAAGGAAGCATTAAAGAAGCTTCGTACGCTCGATGGACGCATAACGACGGGAGATATAGCATGAGTTATCCTCTAAACCCTGATCTTTACAATGATGATGTCAAAAGGGAGCCTATTCGTGCTGGCTTCGGACGAGGTCTTAAAAAGGCTGGAGAGATGAATGAATCGATTGTGGCCTTATGTGCGGATTTAACCGATAGTACGAAAATGTCTGAGTTTAAGGAAGCTTTTCCGGAGCGGTTTATTGAAATGGGGGTGGCAGAGCAGAATCTTGTTACGGTAGCAAGTGGGCTCGCTCGTTCGGGAAAGATTCCCTTTACGAGTAGCTATGCGGCATTTAGCCCCGGAAGGAATTGGGAGCAGATCCGTACTACTATAACCTTGAACGACCAGCCTGTTAAGGTTATAGGATCACATGCGGGTGTGAGTGTTGGACCAGACGGAGCTACTCATCAAATGCTTGAAGATTTAGCACTTATGCGAGTATTGCCAAATATGATCGTCATTGCTCCGGGCGACAGCATTGAAGCTGACAAGGCAACGCGGGCTATTGCAAACAATGGTAAGCCGACATATATGCGTCTAGCTCGAGAAAAAACACCGATCTTTAGTACTGAAGAGTCTCCCTTTGATATAGGTAAGGCGTATGTGCTTCGCGAGGGGAATGATATCTCACTTCTCGGTACGGGTACTATGACGTATCAGTTACTGTCTGCAGCTAAACTTCTTGAGGAACAAGGCATACATGCCGAGGTAGTGCACGTACCTACTGTTAAGCCGCTCGATGAGGAGACGGTCCTTAAAAGTATTCGAAAGACGGGTCGAGCACTTACCGCAGAAGAGGCTCAGGCGGCTGCTGGGTTTGGTGGAGCGATCGCTGAACTGCTAGGGGAGAAGTTGCCAACACCTCTAAAGCGTGTAGGTATGCCCGATCGCTATGGCGAAAGTGGTGATCCGGACGAACTCATTGCTTACTTTGGCCTAGACGGTCCTTCTCTGGCAAAAACAGCAAAGCAATTTATCGATAGTGTTCCACGCTATCATCAAGGATTCTAGGAGATATTATGGGATTAACGATAAGAGAGATTCGCGATAACACAGTGCGTGCTCGGCACCTTATGCAGCGAAGTCGTAGCCAAAAATTTGCTGTAGGGGCATTCAATATCGACAATCAGGAAACGCTGATTGCTGTTGCTCGTGCTGCACAAAAGCTGCAATCACCCGTACTCGTAGAGGTGAGTCATGGTGAAGTTCAAGCGCTTGGACTCGAGAATATTCGTGATATGGTGGATAACTATCGTGCTGAGTATGGTGTCGAGATGTATATTAACTTAGACCATAGTCCAACAGTGGAAGCATGTAAAAGGGCAATTGATGTAGGCTTTGAGTTTATTCATATTGATATTTCACAAGCGAACCATGACGCAACAACAGAAGAGATTATTGAGAAAACTAAAGAAGTAGTGCAGTACGCTCAATTTACAGGAGCTCTTGTTGAGAGCGAACCTCACTACTTTGGAGGCTCTTCTAATGTACATACCGAAGCGATTGATTACGACGAAATAAAGAAGACATTTAGCATGCCGGAAGGCACGAAGGCATTTGTTGATGCAACTGGTATCGACACATTCGCTGCTGCAGTAGGGAATCTCCACGGTAAATATCCTGTGCCTAAGGTATTAGATCTTGAGCTGCTACAGAAGATTCGCGATGTAATCGATTGTCAAATCAGTTTACATGGCGGGAGTGGAACGCCGCTCCATTTCTTTGAAGATGCAGCAAAAATTGGCGTAAGTAAGATTAATATTAACAGTGATATGCGCTATGTATTTCGTAAGACGCTTGAAAAAGTGCTTGATGAGAATCCTGATGAATATGCTGTTGTGAAGTTGATGCCAACTGTGTACGAGGAAGTGCAGAAGGTGGTGGAAGAGAAAATCAATGCCTTTGGGAGTGCGGGCAAGGCACTACTCTAATAGAAGGTAGGGAGTTATATGGCAAAAATTAGAATTGTATCTATTGGAGCGGCAGTACAGGATGTATTTCTTAGTCATAGTCCTGAGTTCAAGCCTGTAGCAGAGAACCCGCATGAGAGCTTCCTTAAACTTGAACTTGGCGCGAAGGCGGATGTGAATAATATTAATTTTGAAACTGGTGGTGGGGCGACCAATGCGGCCGTAACATTTTCCCGGCAAGGGATTCATTCTGAATTTATGGGCACGATCGCCCATGACCCAGCTGGGCGGGCTGTCCTTGAGGAGCTCGACCGCGAGGGCGTCGACACACGTCGTGTAAGTTATTCTACAAAATATCACACAGGATATTCAGTACTTCTTCTCGCTCCGACTGGTGAGCGGACTATATTGACATATCGAGGTGCCTCTACCCACTATGATATTAAGAACTTCGATCTCAGTGACAGCGATGCTGACTGGCTTTATGTATCAAGCATGGCAGGCAGTCTGGACGTTCTCGACAAAGTGTTCCAGCAGGCGAAAAAGCTGGGAATGAAGATTATGTTCAACCCTGGAAAGGGTGAATTGGCTCAGATAGAGAAACTCAAAACACTACTTGATGATGTTGAAGTTCTCTCACTTAATCGTGACGAAATGCAGCTACTTGTTAACGGTGATGATCTTGAAACGCTCGTGCGTCGCGGTCATCATTTTAGCCCCGTCGTTATTGTGAGTGATGGTCCTAATGGTGTTATAGCGACTGACGGGAAGTCTATTGTTCGGGCTGGGATGTATGAGGACGTCCCTGTTGTTGATAGGACGGGCGCGGGCGATGCCTTTGGTTCCGGATTTTTAAGCCAGTGGGCAACGGGGAAAACACTACAGGAATCCGTTATTTTTGCGAGCGCTAACTCGACCTCAGTTGTCACAAAAATAGGTGCAAAGGCGGGTATTTTACATCAGGACGCTTCGCTCCATGCGATGCCGATTCATGAAAAGGAATTCTAACAGTAGTCATAAGCGTGATATACTTAGTCTAGTATGACAACAACTAAGGAGCGAAACTGATGGCAAAAGTCCTGCGTGATCTGCTTGATGCGGAAGAGCCTATTTTTTCACTTGCATTAAAACAGCTCGAGCAAGCCAGTGGTAATCATGGCAATGACGTACGACTAATTGCTGAATTGACTGAGAAAACTCATCGAGCTATGCGAGCTATGCGGCTTGATCCTGCAAATACGACGGGCCGTGAATTCTATCAAGCGCTGCTTGCCCATGTTCATGATGACAATGAGCGTGTAACAAAGATACTTGGCGCATCTGACAGCAGCGACGTACGTGATTTAGTACCCCGTTTGATTAAGACGGCTAACGAAGTTGATTTCGATCGAAAAGTATTCGTTCTTAAACACGATAAAGCGAAGGAGTTTCTTCGACAAATGCCTCCAGTAAAGTTAATGAGGCATTTGGGGTATGAATCAGTTGACGATCTTCTTAGTGGTGAGGACTTTGATGAACTTTATACGGCACTTCGTTTTTCTGAAGGCCCAGAGTGGCTGAATGCATACAACGAGTTGTTTAAGACGGTTACGTCCCAGGACTACGAAGAACGAAATATTCGCATACTTGCGATGGATCACGAGAAATATGTTGATTTAGCTGAGCATTTTACTCAAAAAAAGCTTCATAACGTAACTCATACAAAAGAGCTTGGTGTAATTGTTGTTGTACCTCTCAGAGCTTCACATTCTAAAGGCCTAACATTAAAAACGCTTCCGCTTCTTCTTCATTATTTGAATGAAGTCAAGTTATACTCAAGTTTTTTCAAGCTGAAGGCAAAGAAGGCTAATTTTGGTGAGATAGTCGTCGAAACCCTGATTGCAGATCCTGGCAATGCCGGCCAGATGGCGGGTCAATACGTTCATTGGAGAGTCGTACAGCGTTACTTCGGAAAACTAAAGGATGAATCTCATAAAGAAGCATTCGAGCCTCATGTTCATCCCGAAGACCTTCACTGGAGGCGAGCCGAAGATTTGTTGTATCAGATTGATCCCCAGATGGAATTTTGGAAGGATAACGATTACGTAGGTATGCTTTTTGATGGGCTTCCTATACCACTTAACTTTGTTGATATTTCATTGAGCTATGCGAATGAGATGACCTATGAAGATCGTTACTACTACCATTTCCGAGAGAGTCTATGGAACGAGATATTTATTCGCTATATGACCTATTCGAATCTAAAGCAGCAGATCTTGAACGAGCTTGATAATAATATGATTGCTCCCGAACGGCTGAACATCAGAAAGGACTAAGATTCAATGAGGTATCAAATTTGTGTATCAGGCGCTGCGAGCGGCGATACTGTACATGCATCTCACCAACTCGCATATGAGCTCGGTAAAGCCATTGCTGAGCAAGGGAAAACACTACTAACGGGCGCTACAGTGGGCCTGCCGCACTATGCTGCAATGGGCTTTATGAGCGTACCTGATTCAAAAGGTGTATCAGTTGGGTTTTCGCCTGCATCGTCATTTCGTGAGCATGTGTCAACATACCGACTTCCTACGCGTGAATTCGACTATATTAATTTTACAGGCATGGAATATGTTGGAAGGGATGTGCACCTCGTTCGAAGCTGTGATGGAATTATCACAGTCGGTGGGCGTATGGGGAGTTTGCACGAACTCTCAACTGCGCTTGAGAGTCGCAAAGTAATTGGTGTTCTTCTGGGGAGTGGAGGACTGGCCGACTTTACGAGAACACTTCTTCAGCATATCGAAGCTCCTGGCGCTAAGGACGTAATCTTTGATACGGATCCAGCGCGTCTTGTCGAAAAGGTGAATATCCAGCTAGATAAACTATATTCAGATTTTGAGCACGATGGAACGGACGCGCAGATAAGTCCAAAGCGTGCAGGAAGAGGCTAGATAAAAGTGGGTGCGCGAGAGCGCGGAAGCGCCGTGGTGATTCTTGTTTCAGTACTCACACTCGCGCTTTGCGTGGCGCTTGGAATTTTGTTTTATCAAAACTTTGTAGCAAAGCCATCCCCAACACCACAGGATACTACAGACGAAGCAAGCCGCGCAGCCACACCTCTCGTAAAAGAAGCGGCTTTTGGTGGAACGATTTACGAGTTGCAATATCCAGCAAACGGATGGTCGGCAACAACAAGCTTAGTTGAAAATGCTCGATTGGGCGATTCTAAGACCTATTTTGACAATTCAGACGGCACGGTGCGTGTTGAGTTTGATCTTTATGAGACAAGGGGCGAGGATTCATGCGACTCAAACTCAGAAAGGAAAATAGGATATATATCCATCGATCAAGCGAGTAATAGTGTGCTCACGGATGAAGTACTTTACCTCGTTGAGACGATTTTTGATGGGCCGGAAGGTGGATATGTCTATAAAATAGGACTTACTCCGGATGGTGGCGCAACTCATGCCACGTTGGGCCAAACTATGTGTACAATTGCCTCTGTGGGAACAACTCCAAGAGTAATGAATGGTGATACGCTGAAGCGCCCGGTAGTGGTAGCCAGTATTCAGTTTCCGAAAGTCGATGCAGAATTTCATTCCAAGATTCCAGACATGAAGACCGTCAAAGACCTCCTAGATACTGACTCATACAAGCAAGCGAAGACCATACTACTGTCGGCACGCAAAAAATAGTATACTGGAACAGATGAACCAAGAATTTCGTCTGCAAACCAAATATCAACCAACAGGTGATCAGCCCCAAGCGATCGCTCAATTGGTTGCTGGCCTCGATGCGGGTGAACGTGAACAAACATTACTTGGTGTTACCGGTAGTGGTAAAACTTTTACGATGGCAAACATCATTCAGCGGCGTCAAGTGCCTACGCTCGTCCTTGCACATAACAAAACGCTCGCAGCGCAACTCTATAGCGAGTTCAAGTCATTCTTTCCTGAAAACGAAGTGCATTACTTTGTGAGTTATTTTGATTACTATCAGCCTGAAGCGTATATAAGCAGCAGTGACACATATATAGAAAAAGATAGCAAGATTAACGATGAGATTGATCGACTCAGGCATGCCGCAACGAGTGCTCTTTTGACGCATCGTGACGTTATTATCATTGCAAGTGTCAGTTGTATCTATGGAATTGGTTCTCCTGATGACTATGCAGAGATGTCTATTTCTATAGAGCGTGGCCAAAGGCGGCAACAAGATAAGTTTGTGCGCCTCCTAACGGATATTCAATACACTCGTAATGATATTGATTTTCACCGCGGTACATTCCGGGTTAAGGGAGATGTCGTCGATGTATTTCCCGCGGGTAGTGATTTTGCATATCGAATTGAATTCTTTGGAGATGAAGTTGATCGTATTACACAGATTGATCCACTTACGGGCGAGATCATGGGTGAACCGGCGACAATTAAAATATTCCCAAGTAGCCACTATGTAACTCCAAAGGAAAAGACGGCGCATGCGATTGAGGGTATCAAACAGGAGTTTGAAGAACGTCTTGCCTGGTTCGAAAAGCATGATAAATTTCTCGAGGCTCAGCGGCTCAGTCAACGTACGAAATATGATATTGAAATGCTTGAAGAAACGGGTTTTGTAAAGGGTATTGAAAACTACAGTAGATACCTAACAAATCGAGAACCTGGAGAGCAGCCGGCAACCCTTCTTGACTATTTCCCCGATGATTTCCTTCTCTTAGTAGATGAAAGTCACCAGAGTCTTCCTCAGGTTCGAGGTATGTATAACGGAGACCGCGCACGAAAGGAAGTACTTGTTGAACACGGATTTCGTTTGCCCTCCGCGCTTGATAACCGTCCTCTAAAATTTGAAGAGTTTGATCGTCATATTAACCAAGCAATTTATGTCTCTGCGACGCCAGGTGACTATGAGCTCGAACATAGCCCTGAACCGGCACAGCAAATTATTCGCCCAACTGGTCTACTCGATCCCGAAATAATTATTCGTCCCACAAAAGGACAGGTGGACGATCTAATTGCCGAAATTAATGATCGTATTGCCCAGAGTCAACGTGTGCTAGTTACGACACTTACTAAGCGGATGGCGGAAGATCTGTCGACATATCTTCAGGAAATTGGCATCAAGACTGCATATATCCATAGCGACATCGACACACTCGAACGCGGAGATATCCTCAAAGAGCTGCGCCTTGGTACGTATGACGTTCTCGTTGGTATTAACCTGCTTCGTGAAGGCCTTGACTTGCCTGAAGTGAGCATGGTTGCAATTATGGATGCCGACAAAGAGGGCTTTCTTAGAAGCGAAAGTGCCTTGATACAAACGATTGGACGTGCGGCACGTCATGAAAATGGTACGGTGTACATGTATGCGGATACGACAACGAGATCCATGCAGGCTGCAATAGATGAGACGAATCGACGTCGGGGTGTGCAAGAAGCATACAACAAGGAGCATGGTATTACGCCAACGAGTGTCGCTAAGGAAATCGATGAAGGACTTCGTGCGATTATTCCTGACAAAGATAAAGATAAGAAATTAAAACTGGATCTCAAGAAGATTCCAAAAGATGAGTACGGCTCCCTCATTAAAGATCTTACGGGACAGATGGAGCTTGCAAGTGCTAATCTAGAATTTGAAAAAGCGGCAGAACTTCGAGATATGATTAGTGACCTGAAGGCAAAGATGTAATAGTGGCCGCCGGGGTTCCCGGCGGCCACACCTATGAAGCAAGGGTGAGCCCAAGGTTCCTTAGCACAGTGCAGATGACCAGTGCCATGTGACGCTGATACTGCAGCTTCGCTTCTCCTCGCTTTCCATACCACGGTTCGGCGGCTTCCGCATGGCGGCGGAAAGTTAGTGTGTCAAAGCGATCGTTCGGGTTATCGACCGCCATTTGACTCAGCCCGACGCGAAATTCGTGACTTAGCTTGGTGCGAAGTGCTGAGGTTGCGGTGTGCTCAGTGGCGAGCCTGACAATAAGCGTATCATCGGACTGCCATTCGTATATCGGCATCATCCCTCCTGATGTAGGCGCCTCAACTAGCATAATGCGCATCTATAAAAATGAAAAGGTCCGAGTGTGGTGTATTTTCGCACACCACACTCGGACTGGCTTACCGCCCCTCACATTACATGCTCAGAGATCGTCCGGATGGATCCAGACTTTGCATCCGTTGCTCTTTTCGACAAGAACATGCTCTGGAGTTGGTTGATCGGGGACACTTTTGAGGTCGAAGTATCTTCCGAAGAGGCGGGCGCCATCTGCGATGGCGTCAACGATGCCGTCTGCGGCAGCTTCTACGAGCGGCACGAGGCCGCGACGCTTGCTAGACATTGTTCTCCTGTTCGGCTTGGATCAACTAGAAATTATAATATTTATGTTGTATACTGTCAAATGCCACACTAGTAGCGAAACTGGAGAGCTAATGGCATCTGAAAAATTCATTGTGAAGCGTACGGACGGCTTCTATCTGAGGGCGTCGTACAACATCGGAGCGGGGAATAACCCCGTGATCATGGGCCAGATCACTTGGCGCCAACGCCGCGAGGACGCCTCGCGGTATCCGACCCAGCTTTTCGCAGAACAAATCGCAGGACAGCTGGACAACCCTCCCCGCGGAGTTCAGATCATCGTCGAAGCGGTGTGAGCCTTGGGGCTGGACGAACCTCGTCCAGCCCCAGTTACCTTGCAAGAAATGCCTACTTGTGCTATAATGAAATTATTGCATTCAACAGAATGTCGAGCTTCTTTTCAAAGATGCGCGCACCTCTATTAAATCGCTACTTATGTAGCTGGCGCGACCACCGAAATATTCTCTCGCTGTTCTTTAAGAGACAACATTGTCTTGTCTGCAAAACAGCCACTACTTTAGATTTAGAAAGGTTTATTCTCATGGCTTTTGAACAACGACGCACTCGTCGCCCTTACCAAGGGCGTCCTACAAACGGACGTTCTTTTGGAGGAGGTCGACGAACTGGGGGTGGCAAGCGCGGCCCTGCTAAGAAATACATTCATCCGTCAAAATTTATTAATAAGGCAGTCTCCAAGGCTGAGGAAGTTCCTTATGAAGCGACACATAAGTTTGCTGACTTTCCATTTGGATCTGAACTACATCACAATATTTCTAAGAAAGGCTATGTAACTCCGAGTGCTATTCAGGACCAGGCAATCCCTCATATTATTGATGGGAAAGACGTTATTGGACTTGCGAATACGGGAACCGGTAAGACAGCGGCATTTCTTCTTCCAATTATTGAACGACAAAGTGGGATCATGCTTCGTCCAAGTGTGCTTATTATTGCACCTACGCGCGAGCTAGCGCAGCAGATTGATGAGCAATTCCGTGAATTTAGTCGTGGACTTGGTCTTTACTCTACCCTTATTGTTGGGGGAGTAAACATCGATCGTCAGCTTCGTGACCTTAAGCGCCGTCCGCATTTCATTATTGGTACACCAGGACGAATTAAGGATCTTATCCAGCGTCGTGCCCTCCAACTTAAGAACATGACAACACTTGTTCTGGACGAAGCGGACCGCATGCTTGATATGGGATTCCTTCCCGATATTCGCCAGATTGTAGGAGAGATGCCCGAAGAGCGCCAAACCCTCTTCTTCAGTGCCACGATCACGCCAGAAATTGCTGCGCTTACAAAAGACTTCTTGAAGGATCCTGTTACGGTGTCAGTACGTACGGGTGAGACGAGCGACCACATCGAACAAGATATAGTCGAAACTCGTGACAAAAACCATAAGATCGAGGTCCTTGTAAATATGCTGAGCGATGAGGCATTTGAGAAGGTTCTTGTGTTTGGTGAAACGAAGTTTGGCGTTCAGCGCCTTAGTGACCACTTGGACAATAGTGGAATTCCGTCAGTCGCAATTCATGGTAACAAAAATCAATCACAGCGGCAGCGTGCCCTGAAACAATTCAAGGATGAGCGTGTGCGTGTTATGGTCGCAACGGATGTTGCAGCTCGTGGTCTCGACATTCCAAATGTTACACACGTGATTAACTTTGACACCCCGCAGACATACGAAGACTACGTACATCGTATTGGACGAACTGGACGTGGTGGTGCACGTGGTAATGCATTTACTTTTATCGACCCTCGATAAGCTAACTGGTAATGATAAAAAAGGCTCTGACGGAGCCTTTTTATTCTTTCTCAGGAGCTGCGAAGCGCATTTCGTGAAGCGCCGTGGCCCCCATCATGATGCTAACCTCTTTTGTTCCTTCGGTGTTTATGTGATATGAGTCATAGGATTCAGAAAGGGTTTCTTGGATTGTTTCTATATGCGCGTGATAATCAGCAAGTCTTTGTTTTGCTTCTATCTCACTAATGGGACGTTCACGACGTCTGAGCATACGCTGCAATGCAACTTCATCCTTAACATCCGTTGTGATTGCACCGATAATGTTGCGATCGGATTGTTGCGCAAGCTCATTAAGTTGCTCAAGTTGCTCCACGGTGCGAGGAAATCCGTCTAATAGCACGGTGTGGACGAGGTCTGCTCTATAAAGTGCTTCTTCAACTATTCCAAACGATATTTCCATTGAGAGTAGGGCGTGCGTTTGAGGGGATTGTAGGTGTTTTATTACATCGTCTTCGTACCAGGACGAAATAGCCTTACTTGCAATACGACGAACTGTGTCGCCTACGGATATATGTTCCACTGAGCGGTGTGACCTCTCAAGTTCATACCCCAGGCGAGATGTACCACTACCTGGCTTGCCATTTAATAAAACAATTTCTCGATTTGACATAATGCCTCTTAATTAAAACAAATGTAAGTATGGCATATGTAGCTAAATGCGGCAAGACGAAGATGAGGTGGGGCGACACTTGTCGCCCCACCGTATCAACCTCAGCCGTGACGATACTGACATCCGCGACCGGTCTGACAGCCGTGGCATCGCGGACCGTTGGGAAGACATGCGTTGGTCTGCGGATCTCGGCCTGTGTTCGCAGTCCGCCATTTACTGCGGAGATGATCCGCGAGTTCACTGGCCGCGCCACCCGCCCACCGCAGGGCGGGCCCCGACCCTGGCGGAAGATTGCCGAGTGTGGATATCACACCATCGATCGTGTGGTAGGTTGCGTACTGCAGGAGACTAGTGAGCAGGTTGCCTGTCACGTCGTCGATTACCTT